>CAMYIX010000066.1 GCA_947258615.1 uncultured Ectothiorhodospiraceae bacterium
CGTGGCCGACAACCCGGGCATTGCCGATTATCCCGGCGAGATCGCCTGACCGGCCCCCTCCTGAACCAACTCAAGGCCCCGCTTGCGGGGCCTTTTTTATGCCAGGCCGGGCAACACACGCTTGCCTCCCCCCAGCGTCGCCGCCGCCGGGAATCGCTCACCGAATTCCATGGATGATGACTGACACTGGCAGTCGGTAATATCCTGCAGACCTGCCGCCCCGCCAAGATTAACCTGCCCTGGCGGGCCTGTTGACCCGCCTGCGTATTCATCATGGTCTGGACGGGGTCGGCACAAGGGTTCCCCGGCCAGACCCCGGCAAAGGAGGGACCCCGTGAAGTCTACAGACTCGATTGCAGCCATTGCCGTTGCACTTATCGCCGCACCACTGCATGCCGGTGATGTCAAGAAATGGATCGATGCGGACGGGACGCTCACCTATGGCGATGTCCCGCCACCGGGTGTCAACTGGACTGAAACTGTCGGGCACTCCGCCCCAGGCGCAGGACCAGCAGACAGTGACTACTATGCACCGCAAAATCGCTTGTATCGGTTACAGGCCGAGAGACGACGCAAGGCGCAGCAGCGTCGGCAGCGCCAGGATGCTGCACGGGAGGACGAACGCTTGAGACAACAGTCCCTGGACCAGCGTCGCAAGGCGGAAAAAACAAGAGAGAAACGGACGAAAAGCTGCACCCACTACCGGGCCAGGCTCGCGGAATCCGAGCACAGGACCATCCAGGCCTACCGGCACGAGGCCGATCGCCTGCGTGAGGCATCCCGGCTGGCGTTGCTGAAAAAGCAGGAAGCGAAATATTGCGACTGAGAAACGGCCATCATTCCAAGTCGAGCTGCGCGAGGACCTGGAATCCATTGCAATCAATCCCGCCGCCACTGGATTCCGGCATGCGCCTGAATGACAGAACACTAACGTGACATGCTCTTCATTACGCCATTGTCAGGAACGCAGTGACGAAACAATCTGGAGCGAGCTAATTGCACATTATGAAATTGCATCGCTGGCCGTTCCCGGCCTGGCCCAGGCCAGTCTCTCGACCGGTTCCCGGTCTCAACTTATCCCTGTATATTGCGCTCGCAATGATGTGACACGGCATCACCGGGAGCTGGCCTGTTTAAACCCGTGCCTCGCGTCCGCCGTTACAACAGTACCCGTTCCACACCACCCTGCTGGACGCGATCGACAAAGTCCTGCTCCCAGTCCTTGCCCAGCAGTTTATTCGCCAGTTCCACCACGATGTAGTCGGTCTCCAGCCCGGTGTCGTCGGCGTAGCGAGCCAGTCCCTGCTGGCAGGACGGGCAGGCGGTCAGCAGCTTCACATTGCCACCGGCGGCAGTCGGCCTGCCCGTCAACTGCTCGATGCCGTCACTGAGTTCCTGCTGCTTGCGAAAGCGCAACTGGGTGGCGATGTCGGCGCGCGACACGGCAAAGGTGCCGGCCTCGCCGCAACAGCGATCGGAGAGCAGCACCGGCTGTCCCATCAGGGTCGAGGCCACCTTGATCGGATTGTGGGTCTTCATCGGGGTATGGCAGGGATCATGATAAAGATACTGCACGCCCTCCCCGCCCGTGAGGCCCACGCCCTTCTCCAGCAGGTATTCATGGATATCCAGCAGGCGGCAGCCCGGGAAAATCCTGTCGAACTGGTATTCCAGCAGCTGGTCCATGCAGGTCCCGCAGGACACGATCACGGTGCGGATATCGAGATAGTTGAGAGTGTTCGCCACCCGGTGGAGCAGCACCCGGTTGTCGGTGGTGATGCGGTTGGCGCGGGCGGCATCCCCGCCGGACTTTTGCGGATAACCGCAGCACAGGTAACCCGGCGGAAGTACGGTCTGGGCCCCGGCGTTGTAGAGCATGGCCAGCGTCGCCATCCCGATCTGGCTGAACAGGCGTTCCGACCCGCAGCCGGGGAAATAGAACACCGCTTCCGTGGCCTCCATTAGCTTTCCCGGGTCTCTAAGGATAGGCACCATGCGGCTGTCCTCCAGGCCCAGCACGGCACGCAACGGCCGGCGGGGCACCCGTGCCGGCAGTGGCTGCTTCACGAAGTGGACCACCTGGGAACGCAGTGTTGGCGCCCTGTTGGTGGCCGCCGGCAGACGCTCATCCTGCCGGCTGCGCTGCAGGCGCCGGGCCAGCCGGGTTGCCAGCCGCTGGCCCTTGTAACCCCAGTCGATCAGCAGTTTGCGCATCAGCTTGATGGTCGCCGGGTCGGTGATATTCAGAAAGGTCATGGCGGCCCAGGTGACCGGGCTGTAATGCCTGTGTCCGCCCGCGCGCAACAGCTTGCGCATGCGAATGGTGACATCTCCGAAGTCAATATTCACCGGGCAGGGGTTGAGGCACTTGTGGCACACCGTGCAGTGATCCGCGACATCATTCAGTTCATCAAAATGCCGCAGGGAGACACCGCGGCGGGTCTGCTCCTCATAGAGGAAGGCCTCGATCAGCAGGCCGGTGGCGAGGATCTTGTTGCGCGGGGAATACAGCAGGTTGGCGCGCGGGATATGGGTGTTGCAGACCGGCTTGCACTTGCCGCAACGCAGGCAATTGCGGATGTCATCATTCAGCGCGCCCAGTTCACTGGCCTCCAGCAGCAGTGCCTCCTGCTGGACCAGGCGCAGTGAGGGTGTATAGGCGTTGCCGAGTCCGGAACCGGTCTGCAGCTTGCCGCGGTTGAAATGATCGTCCGGGTCGACCTCGCGCTTGTAGCCTTCGAAGGCGGCGATGGTATCGGGTTCGAGGTACTGGAACTTGGTCAGGCCGATACCATGTTCCCCCGAGATGACACCCCCCAGCGAGGCGGCGAGCTGCATTACCCGGTCAACGATCTGGTCCGCCTCATGCAGCATCCCGTAGTCAGAGGAATTGACCGGGATATTGGTGTGTACATTGCCGTCACCGGCATGCATGTGGGTGGCGGCGAACAGGCGGCTGGTACGCTTCTCGGCGTGCAGGGCATCAAGCTGCTCCAGCAGGTGGGTCCATTCATGCCCGCCGAATATCTCCTTCAGCGGGCGCTCCACCTCCCTGCGCCATGAAATGCGCAGGTCACGCCGCAACAGCAGGTCGAGGATCCTGTCACCCGGCTTGATGCGTGCCTGCACCTCTGCAGCCAGCCAGTCCCGGTATTCCTCTGCCGGGGAATCCAGACGCTCCAGCAGGCCGGACCAGAACGCATGCCGTGCCTGCAGCAGTTCCCGCGCGGCCGCCTGTTTGGCCTCAACGATGGCACGGTTCTCCTCACTGTCGGCAAATTCACCATCCTGGTGCAGTTCCGCGAGGTCGCCGGAAATGAACTCCAGCACCGACTCGACAATCGCCAGCTTGTTGCGCGTCGAATACTCGATATTGATGCGCTCGATACCGGCGCTGTACTCACCCAGGCGATCCAGTGGAATCACCACGTCCTCGTTGACCTTGAAGGCGTTGGTATGGGCGGCAATCGCCGCGGTACGGGTCCGGTCGGTCCAGAACTGCCGGCGCGCCTCGGGACTGACGGCCACGAAGCCCTCGGCACCGCGCCGGTTGGCCATGCGTACGACACTCGAGGCGGCATCCGCAACGGCCTTCTCATCATCGCCGGCCACGTCGACCAGCAGCACCATCTTGGGCAGGTCGCGACGCGCCGCCTTGGTGCTGTAATCGACGGCGCGTACATAGCGTTCGTCGAGGTGTTCCATGCCGGCCAGCAGGACATCGGCACGCCCGTCCAGGTAGCCTTTGGTTTCCACGATGGCAGGTACCGCCAGGTGCAGATCGGCGCCGAAGAATTCGAGGCAGACGGTGCGCGTGAACGCGGGCATCCGGTGCAGGATGAACTGCGCCGAGGTGATCAGCCCGTCGCAGCCCTCCTTCTGGACGCCCGGGAGCCCGGCGAGGAACTTGTCCGTCACGTCCTTGCCCAGGCCCGCCTTGCGCAACGAACTCCCCGGTACCCGGATGATCTGCGGGTCCAGGTCATCACGCCGGTCCAGGTCCGCATAGCGGCTTACCCGGAATTCAACCTGTGCCTGCTCATGTATCTTTCCCAGGTTGTGGTTAAGCCGTTCCACCTCCAGCCAGCGGCCGTCGGGTGCCACCATGCGCCAGGAGACCAGGTTGTCGAGGGTGGTACCCCAGAGCACGGCCTTCTTGCCACCGGCATTCATGGCCACGTTGCCGCCGATGGTCGAGGCGTCCTGGGAGGTCGGGTCTACGGCAAAGACATAACCGCCCTGCTCCGCGCACTCGCCCACCCTGCGTGTCACCACGCCGGCCCCGGCACGGACCGTCGGTACCGGGTCCGTGAGGCCCGGCAGTGGCACCAGCCTGATTTCGCCCAGGGACTCGAGTTTTTCGGTATTGACCACGGCGCTGTCGCCGTGCAGTGGAACGGCACCGCCGTTGTAGCCGGTCCCGCCGCCGCGCGGGATGATCGTCAGGCCAAGCCCGATGCAGGCCTGAATCACGCCCTGTGTTTCCTGTTCCGTGTCCGGGCTGATGACCACACAGGGCATCTCCACGCGCCAGTCCGTCGCATCGGTGGCGTGGGAGACCCGCGCAAGGCCACTGAAATCGATGTTGTCGCGGCGGGTGATGCGTCCCAGTCGCTGGCGAATCCGCTTGCGCAGCGCCCGGGTCTGCGGAAACCAGGCGGAGAATTTCCCCACGGCCTCACGGGTCGCCTCCACCAGCCGCAGCGCATCGCTATTGCCATCGGCACGGGATACGACCTGGTCGAGGCGGTGGTGCATGGCCCCGATCAGCGCATCCAGACGTTTCTGGCTGGCCAGCAGGTCGTCCTGGTTGTACGGGTTGCGATCCACCACCCACAGATCGCCAAGCACCTCGAACAGCATGCGTGCCGAACGTCCGGTCACCCGCGAGCTGCGCAATCTGTCGAGCAGGGTCCACATCTCCTCGCCGAGGTAGCGAATGACGATTTCGCGGTCGGAGAATGAAGTGTAGTTATAGGGGATTTCGCGAATGCGTTCGTGCATGTGGGACGGATCAGGCCTGGAAGTCGCAGGGATGGCGCTATGTTACCAGCAGCGCGGGGCTTACCCAAAAAGTAACAGAACCTGACAGGACGGACAGCGATCGTGGAGGGCACATTTTCCCTCAGATACCATGGAGAAATGCTCACGGCACCTTGTTGTGTCTGAACGGCCTACTGCCTCAACCGGTATCCGGTCCTGAACATCCACCACACGACAAGCAGGCAGGCACCCAGGAACACCAGGACCATAGACAGGCTCAAACCCACGCTCACGTCGGAGACCTCGAAGAAACTCCAGCGAAACCCGCTGATCAGGTAAACCACCGGATTGAACAGCGTGACGGTCTGCCAGGCGGGCGGCAGCATGCTGACCGAGTAGAAGCTGCCGCCGAGAAACACCAGCGGCGTGATAACCAGCAGCGGGATGAGCTGCAGTTTCTCGAAATTGTCCGCCCACAGCCCGATGATGAAGCCGAACAGGCTGAAGGAAATGCAGGTCAGGACCAGGAATCCCGCCATCCACACCGGATGAGCGACCTCCAGGGGCACGAAAAACCCGGCTGTCGCCAGGATGATCAGGCCGATAATCAGGGACTTGGTAGCCGCGGCCCCCACGTAACCCAGCAGGATCTCGAGGAAGGACACCGGCGCGGACATGACCTCGTAGATGGTACCGGTGAACTTGGGAAAGAAAATGCCGAAGGAGGCATTGGAAATGCTCTGGGTCAGCAGTGCCAGCATCATCAGCCCGGGCACGATGAACGCGCCGTAGGACACCCCCTCGATCTGCTCGATACGCGACCCGATGGCCGAACCGAATACCACGAAATAAAGCGATGTGGACAGTACCGGTGAGGCAAAACTCTGTAGCAGGGTTTCCCAGGCGCGCAGCATTTCGTACTTGTAGATCACTCTGACGGCATAGGTGTTCATTAGTTACCTTTCACCAGGTTGACGAATATTTCTTCCAGGGAACTTTGGGTGGTTTTCAGGTCCTTCAGCACCAGATCCGCCTCCCTGATCGCCTGCAGCAGGCCGCTGATTCCGGTGTGTGCCGTATGGGGATCATAGGTATAGGTGAGCCGGCCACCATCGGCCGACAGGTCCAGGGACCAGGGAGACAGGGAATCGGGCAAGGCACCCACGGCCTCCTCGAGCTCCATGATCAGTTGCCTTTTGCCAAGTTTATGCATCAGTGCCTGCTTGTCATCCACCAGCAGCAGTTCACCGTTGTTGATGACGCCCACGCGGTCAGCGATCGCCTCGGCCTCTTCGATATAGTGGGTGGTCAGAATAATGGTGACGCCGGACTCGCGCAGGCGCCGTACCAGTGCCCACATGTCCTTGCGCAGCTCCACGTCCACGCCCGCCGTGGGTTCGTCCAGGAACAGGACGGCGGGCTCGTGCGACAGGGCCTTGCCGATCAGAACCCGCCGCTTCATACCGCCCGACAGTGTCATCAGCTCGCTGTCTTTTTTTCCCCACAGCGACAGGTCCCTGAGCAGCTGCTCGAGGTAGCCGGGGTCGGGTTTCTTGCCGAACAGCCCACGGCTGAAACTCAGCGTGTTCCATACCGTGTCGAAGGCGCCAAGCGTGAGTTCCTGCGGGACCAGGCCGATCATGCTGCGGGTGCTGCGGTAGTCGGTGACGATGTCATGGCCTGCGACCGTCACCGAGCCCGAACTCGCCTTGACTATCCCGCAGATGATCGAGATGAGGGTGGTCTTGCCGGCCCCGTTGGGACCGAGCAGCGCCAGTATTTCACCGGGTGCAATGTCCAGGTTCACGTCCTTGAGGGCCTGGTGACCGCCGGCGTAGGTCTTGGACAGGTTCGATATGGAGACGATGGATTGCATTCAGCACGGATCATGGGGCGCAGGAAGTGGCTGATATTACCAAAGCGCAGGCGTCCCGGAACAGCAATGAGCACAGTTTTACGACATCTGAATGTCGCTTTCGGAGAAACTGCCAGACGAATTATTCTGAGGCGACCCTGGATGCGGACTCCGGCTGAGCACTTGCCTGTGCCGGGGCCCAGGCAGCACGGCAGTGACTAGGCCGGCAGGAAGTCGATCGGGTAGGTAATGGTGACCTCTGTTACGTCCTTGGCACCGAAATCGAACCGCTTGACGCGACTGGCGATCTTCTCCCCCAGGGACGGGTCACCCAGCTCGCTGGAGACCAGCTCGCAGCGGGTGACCTGGCCGGAGGGTGCAATGGTCAGGCGCAAAACGATCTTGCCTTTCAGGTCGGGTGCCTTGCGCAGGGCACGGTTGTAGACACTGTAGATGGAACCCTTGTTGCGGTCGAAGACCATCTGGATCTCCTCGATGCTGCGACCGGCGGACTTGCCGCCCCTGCCCTTCACACCCACCGTGCCCCCCGCCGCATGGCCGGCCGGGCTGTGAACCGTTGTGGTGCTGCGCCCGGACAGTTCCCCCCCACCGGTATTGCGGCTCAGGTTTGCGGTCTGGATGCCGCCGCTGCCTCGCGCGGTACCGGCGGTGAGGATGGCGCGTTCGGTCTTCTGCGTTGCACCCGTGCCCCGTGACAGATTGCCGGTCTTCCTGAAACTGCTGGCGACCGGGTTCTGGCGCATGTCGGCCAGGGAATCCTTCAATGCCAGCAGTCCGGACTTCTGGGCCTGCTCCCGCGCCGTGACCCTGGGCTTCACCGGTGCCGGTTTCTTGACCACGACCGGGTTCTTTTTCACCGGCTTGGGGGCCTCGACCTGCTTCGGCAGCGGCTCGGGCTTTTTCGGCGCCGGTTTCGGTCGAGGCGGCGGCTTGATCCCTTGCTTCTCGAAAATCAGCTGCGCGAGGCGTGGCGGTTCCTCGACCACCGGTTTCTCGAACTCCGGCAAGGGCAGAAACGGCAGGATGATACCCAGCACCAGCGACACCAGCAGGTTGGTGCGCACGAGGCGCCTGAAACGAGCATCATCTGCATTGGCGATGCCCCAGGACATATCGTAGCTCAGCACGGTGGCGGACATGCTCAACTCTCCAGCGACTTCTGCAATACGGCCAGTGAGATGCGGTTAAAACCGGCCTGCGTGCAGCTGGCCATGACCTTCTTCAGCAGACGGAACGGAATGTTCTTGTCGCCCATGATGGTCGCCTCGCGGCGTTCGGCCGGATCAGCACGGGGACCCGGGGTAGCACCAATCTGTTCGATAAGTGCGGTCTGCAGTGCCCTCGAATAGTTACCCTCCTCTTTCATGACGCTGGGCACGGACGCGACCACCTGGCCATGCAGCAGAATGTTATCCTCGTTGACCATGAGGGTGACGGTCACGCGTGGCGGTTGTTCGGAGGTTGACTCCGGCAGCTCGACGGACTTGTGTGTCGGCAGGATCTCGCCGTCCGAGGTATTCACCAGCAGGAAGAATACCAAAATGGTGAAGATGTCCATCAGCGACACCAGGTTCAGGGTCATGCCACGCCCGTGACGCAGGTGCTGGCGATCCATGCGCTTGGCGCGCCTCGACATTTTCATTGGGTGGCCACCTTCATGCGGGTATCCGGGGCATCGCCGATGGAGATCTCCGGGAACAGTTCGGCGCTGACCACGCTGCCGGCCTGCACCACGCGCGCACTCCGCACGCTGTCCATCACCTGCACCACGGTTTCGTAGTCGGTGTCGGGTTCCAGCAGCAGCGTGGCATCCAGCTTGTCGGGGAAGCGCGCCTTGATCTGCTGCAGCAGCTGCGATAGCTGCTCATAGTCATGGACGCCGCCTTTCAGCGGCACGCGCCTGATCAGCCCGCCGTCGCGGTCTCCCACTTCAATGCCGTCCGTACGCACGACGATCTCCAGGCGGAATTCCCGTGGCTGGTCCTGCTGCGCCTGGTCGGCAGCGGCCGGCAGGTTCAACTCCAGAATGGTGATGCGCGAAAACACCGCCGTAATCAGCAGGAACGGCACCAGGATCACCATCAGGTTCATGAACGCGGTGATATTGATATCGCCCGGGTCCCGGAAATGCCGGCGGCGCCTGAAGCGGTTTCTCATCAGGCCTTGCCTTCGAGCGGTCTCTCGGAGATGTTATTGAGGAACTTCACTGCGGCCATCTCCAGGCTGTCGATGAGTTGTGTGGTCTTGGTCTGAAGAACGGCGTAGATCAGCAGCAGCGGGATCGCGACCATCAGGCCGAACGCCGTGGTGTTCATGGCGACCGAAATACTGGCGGACAGCATATCGGCCTTCTCGGACGGATTGGCCGAGGCCACCGCGGTGAACGCCTGGATGAGGCCGATAATCGTGCCGAGCAGACCGAGCAGCGTGGCGATGTTGGCAAACGTGGCCAGGTAGGCGGTGCGCTTTTCGAAATTCGGCACGGTCTCCATCAGTCCTTCTTCCATGGCGATCTCGACATCGTCACGGCGGCGCGAGGTCCTGGCCCGGTTCAGACCATAACTGAAGATGTGGCTGATGGCCGAACGTGATTTCTCGGTCAGCATGGCCACCTGCAGATAATCACCCTGGGCCAGGTGCGGGGCCAGTTTCTTCCACAGGCGCTGGTTGCTGCTGCCTGCCGCGCTGAGGTAGATGTAACGTTCCACAGCGATGGCCAGACCCAGCGCCAGCACCAGCACGATCGGGTACATGAAAAAGCCACCCGACTGGAAAAACCCGACAAACGTGTTATAGAAATCCATAGTGATGCTCCTGTTGCCTTTCCGGTAATCAGCTATTCATTGTGTATGGCAGGGGTTGCCCCTGCCCATCGGCATGGCCCGGTATGAGTCCAATAACCTTACATTCGCGGCTCATTCTGGACTGTGAACTGCGTTGTAGTATTCGAGCTCACGGATAAACACGTCGCGGTCGATGGGTGCCAGGACCTCGTCGATAAGGCTGTTCATGGGTCGTGCGGCCAGGTCACCGGCCTGGGCCGATTGCCACGGTACGATATGCAGGGCCTTGGGCAACTCCTGGTTGCCGGTGATGGTGGTGCCCTCCAGATCCAGCCTGTCGGCGGCGTGTGCACAGCCGGCAAAGCAGGAAAGACCGAGCAGACAGGCGGCAAATCGCGGATGCGATGCGCTCCGGTGGATAGAGCAATTCAGGCGTTTCATTGTTTATCTCCAGTGGCAACGTTGACCTGGCGAGTCTGTTTACGCAACTTGCTGATCCACGAATGCAACAGCACGTCTTCCGACTGCGTCAGCTGCTGGTAACGCTCATAGTGGGCCAGTGCTCGCGCCGGGGTTGGGAGGTAGCGGTCGTAGAGAATACCGAGGTTCCAGTGGATATCCTCATCATTCGGGTCAATCTTCAGCCCATCGCTGTAAACGGCGGCGGCCTCCTCCAGCCGGCCGCTGCGGCGATACAGGACGCCCAGCTCGTTGTAGGCCATGATCTGGCCGGCGTTGGCCTCGATGGCCCGCTTGAAGGCGACCTCGGCACCGGGCATATCGCCGATGTTGTTGCGCGCAATACCGAGATTCGTCCACGGGCCTGAGAACTGCGGTTTTGCCGCCGTGATCGCCGCAAGCCTGTCTGCGGCAGCATGCCAGTCCTCGGCCTTCATCAATTGCAGGGCCGCCTGGAATTCGTTCTCTACATCGATGACCGTTTCAGTCACGACTGCCGTGGCATCGAGACCAGGCACCATGGCGTGTTCCCGCGGTGCGCTGGCACAACCGGCAAGCATGATTACGAGGAGAAACGCGGGGACGTTAGCGTAACGCAGCGACATAATCCCTACTCCTTTCATGCCTGGCGTACTTGCCCGGCACCAGTTTAGCCAGCGCCCTCAGGCTTTTCCCGATCCAGGCATCGTACAGTCCTGACCCGGCACGCTCGACATTCGTCTCATGCAGCGCGATGGCCTGCTCTTCGAACGGATAGGCCAGGTCTTCCAGCAGGATGTTGTATTCCTCCAGCGCCTCTGCATCGAGGTTATTCGGACGCTCGGATTCCATCAGCGTCTTGACGAGGTGGGTGTAGAGTTCTGCAGTGTGGAAGGCGGCAGCCGTGGTGACCTCGGCCACGTCATAGGCGGCAGCCTGCTCATACTGCGCCAGGGTCAACGCCAGCTGGCGCTTCTTGGTGTCGAGTGTCGTGTTAAGCGGCAGCCTCAGTGCGACCGCACGGTACTGCGTATTCTGGGCATCGGCCAGGCTCAGGCGAGCCCGTGCGGCCAGGTAGCGCGTGCGGTCGGTGCGAGCAGGGCCGGCCTGGGCATCGGCCGTGATAATGGCATTCAGCCACTGCTGCCACTGCTGGATCTTTCCAGCCGACTTGTATTCCTGTGCCACGCGCTGGCGTGCCTCGATGGCGGCCCCCACCGGCTGCGGAAACTGCTCAACATAATAGATATAGACCGCCGTCGACTGTCCGGCATGCCCGGCCTTCGCATACAACTCGGCGGCCTGCCAGAGGGCCTCGCTGCGCAGCCTGGTATCGCCGCTGGCGCGCCCGATGCGTTCGAATTCCTGTGCGGCCTGCAACGGCCTGGCGCTGCCGAGGTACGCCGCGGCCAGCCGGCGTGTGACCTCCGCCTGGCGCGGATCGTCCGGATAGGCGCTGCGGAACTGTTCCAGCGTACGGGTAGCGGCGCCAAGATCGTTCAGGCTCATCAGGCCGGCGGCGGCATCGTATTCCGCAGTGGCAACAATGCTGGCAGTCGGCGCGACATGGCGCACACGCTGGAAGTGACCCACTGCGGCCCGGGTGTCACCGGCGGCCTGCGCGGCCTCGCCCTGTTTATAGATAGAAGCCGCAACTCGCTCTGTTATATCATTTTTCTCCTTGCTGTCCGCTGGCATGCGGGCCAGCACCTGCTGGTAGGCCTGCTCGGCCTGCAGGAAGTCCCCGAGATCGAACCAGGCATGCGCCTGGACCGTCCAGCACACGCGTAGCTGTGCGTGCGTGGCGCCCTGGTCGTCGAGGACCTGCAGGGCAACCTGGATGGCGCGCGGGTTCTGGTTGATCGCCAGCAGCTGTTCAGCGGCGCGAGTCAACACGGCCAGTGACTGCGGATGTCGCGGGAATCCCGTGGCAAAACGCAGTGCGTTTTCGATGGAGTCGCGGTGCCAGGCCGACTTTTCGGTCCCGGACAGGCGCGCTTCTTCCTTGCCGTAGACAAGCACGGAGGCATAGCCGGCCTCGGCGGCCTGGTCATGCCCACCGTAGTCATAGGCGGTATGCACGAACTCCTTGCCTGCCTCACGGTAGTCACCGGATTCGTCGAGCAGTTCCGCCAGCAGGAAGTTCATGCCCGGTGCGACCGGATCATCCGCAAACGAGCCCAGCCAGCTGCGGTACCAGTGGGAGGCTTCGGCGTAGTGCTGCGGCTTGCGGGTGCGCTGTGCCTGGGCGTGATAGTGACGCGACAAGTCGGTCATGGTGACCTTCAGGAAATCGAGCACCTCCCCGGCACCAGTCTTGTCGTGATGCTGCCAGTACTCGCCCTGCAAGTTGTAGCGCTCGACGAAGTCCTTCTTGCCCTGCAATACCAGCGTGGGGAACTTGCCGGCCTGGTAGGCGTCGATCACGCGCATCTGGAAGGCCGGTGCCTGGCGGTGGATCGGATTGCTGGTCACGAATGATCGAAAGGTCCCGGCGGCATCGGTGTAGCGCTCCTTGTCGAGATACAGCCTGCCGAGGCGGTCATACACCACGTCTTCGTAGTGGCGGGCGCCATGTTGCGCGAAGTGGTCGGCCACCGTGTGCGCACCCTCCTCGTAGGAAAAACTCAGGCTCATCACGCGCAGGGTATCTTCCACCATTTCACGATCCGCACGTTCCAGTCCGGCCAGCGGATCGTCGCCGTCTGCATCCAGCGGGAGCTTGCGGTCGAGCAGCCCGGTGAAGGTGCCGAGTCCCTCGGTGAACAGCCCCTGCTTGAAGTAGCACCAGCCCAGCTTGTAGAGCGACTGCTGGAAGAAGGGATTGTCGTCGCCGGCATCGACGACCGCCTGGTAGGCGCGTCCGGCTCCGCGGTAGTCCTTCTGCACGAACAGGATTTCACCCAGACGAAACTGTGCCTCGAGCCGGTGACGGCTATCCGGGTACTGCTCAACCAGACGCTCCAGCGTAAGCAGTGACTTGTCCGGATCGCCACCCAGTTCATGGGCGCGTGCCAGCTGGTAAAGCACGGAGTCGTTGTCGGCGCGGTCCGGATAGTTTTCCAGTACCTGCCGGTAGAGATGGATCGAGTCCTGCACCTGCCGCGGGTACTGCGATACCGCCGTGGTCTCGTCAAATTCCACTTCCGGCAGCGCTTCGGCTTCCATGTTGATGTCCGCGAGCCGGCGCATGGCCTGTGGGCGTGCCTCGGTCCGGTCATCGGTTTTCAAAAAGCGACGATAGGCGCTCATGGCCTGCTGTTCACTGGCCTTGATCGGCACATCATCCAGTTTGACCGGACGCCTGCCGAGATCACCGATGGTCGGTGCATCATCGCCGCGAAACATCGAGCAGCCGCTACCGGCCAGTACGAGCGTCGACAGGAGCGGCAGCCAGCGCATCATTGCGCACCGACCTTGCCGGGATACAGGGCACTGTCCAGGGTCTGCGCCAGCGAGAAACGCGCCTGCACAATGTAGGTATCGATGCGTTTCTTCTGCTGTTCGAGCTCATTCACGGCCAGCTGTTCGAGGTACTCGCCCTGTGCAAGGTGCACCGATTCGGTACGATTCAGCAACACCTGGATGATCCCCCGGTTCGTGTTAATGCGCTGGTTGAAGGCGTCGAATCCGGCCGGACTGGTGATGCGTGCCGAGTCCAGCGACTGCAGTGCCCGGGCGGACCGGTCCAGCGGGCCGGCCACCTCCTCCAGCCGGCGTGTTGCCTGCCACAGGCGGGGTTTGTACTGGCTGCTGAGTTGCCAGTACAGCGCCCCTTCCACACGGGCCTGGCGTTCGCGCAATGCATCCGTGACAGGATTAACTGGAAGTTCTGACAGTATCTGTTTGATGTGCTTTATTCTTTCCCATTGCCCGGTTTCCGTGGCATCTGCCAGTCCGAGCGGATCTCTGGCGGCCTCGACCCGGGCCAGGCGGGCCCTGAGTTCGCGATGGTGCCGTTCGAGGCGTGTGTGGTCTTCGGAACGCAGGGCACGTTCGGCAGCGGGCCGGTTGTCTCCAAAGCGGTGCCGGCGCGCGGACAGCATGTCGTCATAGGCGTCGATATTGGTGGCCCAGGTCTGCAGGTTGTTGCGCAGCACCAGCAGGTCACGGTAGTTCTTGACCGCTTCCTGGAATTCATGCGCGGCCATCAGCGTGACCTGGTAGCGCAGTGCCGGTGACCGGGTATCCAGCGTCAGTTCCTGAAGCCATCCCGAGCCACTACGCAGATCCTGTCCCTGCAGTATCTCCAGCAGTTCCCCGCGCCTGATCGCGGCAATCGAGTCATCGAGTTTGTCATTTTCATCAAGCAGCGTGGTGATGGCATCGTGGTAGTGCTGTACCGCGCGGCCATGCAGGTTCATCCTGGTCATGGCATACGGCATTGCCAGTAAAGCCTCCTGAACGGCAGGATCGGCTGCATGGCGCCTGCCGAGTTCGCTCCACGGCACCAGCGCGCGGCCAAATTCGTCCGCCTCGGAATCCGCCCAGCCGGTACCGAGCAGCGCCTTGTTGGACAGTGGCCCTTCCAGTCGGACACGCTCGAGTATTTCGCGCGATCGCTGCGCCTCGCCTTCCTGCAGATAGCTGTAACCGAGTGCCAGGTTGGCCTTGTCACGCAACAGGCGCAACTCATCGCTGTGACCGGACAGTTCACCCAGTGTGTCCAGCTCCTTCGCGCCACGCTTCAGCCGGCCGTTGCGAATATAGGCGACACCCAGGTTATAGGCGAGGTAGGGTGACCAGATGCTGGCGTCTTTGGCCGCCTCCAGCACGCCGATGGCAGCGTCATTCTGGCCCAGCTGTAGCAACAGGAGGCTGTGCAGCTGGGCGGCCTCGACATGCGTCGCGCGGGTCATGTCGCCATTGATCTGTGACAGGGCCTGCAGCGCGTTGACGGTGTCGCCGCGCTGGAAGGAAATCCTGGCCAGGTAGAACCAGGCACGATTGCGGGTCCGTGCGTCGGCATGCTCGTCTGTCAGCATGCGCTCGAAAATCTCGCTGGCTGCGTTACGCAGCCCGTAGGACAGGTCAAGCCCGCCCAGCAGCAGCTCGGCCTCATCGCCATGGTGGGGCAGGCGCTGCTGCGCCTGTGCGATCTGCAGACGCACGATGCTATTGAACCAGTCCTCCTGGAAGTAGTAAAACAGGACCTCTCCGAACTGGAGGTCCTGTGCCATCGGGAGGGGTTTGCGATCAGCCGCGTTTGCTGCCGTCGCAAGCTGCGTCATTAGTAGCGATAGAATGAAGCCGCAGGCGGATCGCCGCATGGCTTATTCCCATTCCCTGATACTGAAGTCCGGTTGCTCACTGCTCGGATTGTCAACGATCTTCAGCTCGACATACTTCGCACCGAGGCTCTTGTTGATGACAAGGCTGGCACCACGGCGGTAGTCGCGGTCGTTAGGACCCATGCCGGTATAGATGGCAACAAGCTCGTGTTCACCGGCCTTGAGGTTGCCCATGTACAGGCGCTGTATGCCGCCCCGATGCAGGGCATCGACCTCACGCTGCGTATAGAGATAACTGGAAACGACCTTGTCATCCACCTTGAGCTGCACCGAGTCGAGCTTGAAGAACTCGCCCACATCGAGCGACACGAACACGGCCAGACGGGTATTGGCCGGGTACAGCAGTTCTTCCTCAAGGATGAACAGATCGCGGTTAAGCGCGATAACGTCCTGCTTAAGCGACTGGATGTCCTCGTCCAGGCTGGTCGCATCCAGTGCTTCTCCCGGTGCCGTGCTGGACATCAGTATCAGGATTCCGGAAATCAGGGATTTGATTGTCCGAACTGGAAGTTCTGGCTGCAGCATCATCGACCTCGGTGTTTCTGCACTGGGTACGCTGTCGATCCTTGAATATGCCGGTCCGGGCAGTGCATGATGGTGTAAATTTCCGGAATAAATTGACTATCTGAAAGTCTGCAGTAGCCGGCGCCCGCAGGATGTGCGCTGGCTCACAATCCAGCTATCACGCTGGACAGGAAGCATAAGCGCCGACCTCCGGCGCGATGGATTGACCTCATTATCGCGGTCAGTGGACCGCTCCTGCACAGACCCTCTGGCTTATTGTGCGATCCGGGCCAGGCCGTCTGAATAATGCATTCGACCCCGATTGTCGATAATGATCGCCTCGGTATCCGGCAGCGAATTGACCAGCTTCAGACCCTTGTCCACTCCCATAACGAACACGCTGGTAGACAGCGCATCAGTATCAGTGGCATTGCTGCCAATAATGCTGGTACTGCGCACTTCGTGCGGCGACTGGCCGGTTTCCGGATTGAGGATGTGGTGGTAACGCACCCCGTCTTCCTCGAAAAACCGTTCATAGTCGCCGGATGTGGAAATGGCCGCGTCTTCCAGGGGGATCATGGAAACAATGCCCTCGCCATTGCGCGGATCGCGGATGCCGATATTCCAGGGATGGTCCCAGCGCCTGCCGATCACCCGGGTGTCGCCGCCGGCACTGACCAGTGCGTCCCGCACACCGGCCGCCAGCAGAATGGCGATGCCGCGGTCGACGGCATAGCCCTTGGCGATGCCGCCGAGGTCGATGCGCACGCCGGATTGCAGGAACCGCACGCTGGAACCTGCACGATCAAGCCTGACATGGTGATAACTGATCGCCGGCACGGCCATGGCAAGCTGATGACTGTCCGGCTTACCGCCACTGCGGTAATCGTAATATTGCCCGACACTGGCATAGGTGATATCGAAGGCCCCTTGTGTGATATCGGAAAACGCGAGAGCCTCCCCGATCAGCGTCAGTAGTTCATTGCTGATAATGACCGGACCCGTAGCGGCAGTCGCATTGACGCGTGACAGTTCGCTGTCGGGCTTATAGGTACTCATCAGGTCATCAATACGGTGTATCTCGTTCATGACCGCCTGGATAAGCGCCCTGCCCCGCTCAGGGCTTTCATGCCACAACTCCACATTGATGACCGTACCCATGATGGCGGCCTCCTCGCGCAGCCACTCGGCGCTTGCCATGAGCGGCAACAGCAACAGGGACAGGAGAACACCGATTTTCTTGCGTGGCTTCATGACCAGGATTATCGGCCAGCGGCAGACGCTATTGAGTGACAGCAGTCAGGATTAATCAAGCGACAGGCACCTGACTAGATCACCCCGTTCACAATGGCATCGAACGCGGTCAGGCTGTCCATCATGGTGGCATTGCCGAGGCCGTGACCGGGAAACAGGTTCGGGAAACTGGCCACCTCGCCGTGCAGGGCCATATAGTTGAGGATGACCGTCTCGACCAGCAGGTTGACCTGGTTGGCAGCGGGTGTCGCGGTGGTTTCGACCGAGGCATCCGGACGCATCCAGCCGATCTGCTGGTGAGTTGCCTGATCCAGGGCGCCGGCACCAAGCAATGCCGGGCGACCGCCGGGATTGTAGACCAGGAAGAACGAGGCCGCGGTGGACGAGTTGTCGCCGGTCCAGACACCCTTGCCGCCGGCTGCGGCGTCGGTCATGCCATTGCTGAATACCGACCCGTCACTGCACACGTAGATCATCAGCGGCACGCCGCTACCGTTATTGGCGCGTGCGGCATATTCCAGGCAGGCGCCGATGCAACGTCCGGCGCGCAGGTCACGCAGCTCGCCGGTAATCCGGTCACCGGTATGGTAGTCATAGCCACCCATGGTGATGGTACCGGCACCGGCAAAACCGTTGACAACCATCTTCATTACGGAGGCGGTCTTGCGAAATTCGCCGTCACTATCGAACTCCGTCTGGCTAAAAATACCGGACGGGCCAACGATGTCAGGGTCGAGAGCTGGATCCAGTGTACTCGGGTCGCCGAAGCGGTCGGCGATATCGGCTGCCTTGACGTAGCCGCAACGCACCAGGTCCTTGATGACGATATCGGCGCTGACCCTGGTGTCAACCCTGTCGAGTTTCATCTTGCTGATACGTTCTATGGATTCCATGACCGCCACCGCGTCCTCCTGGGTGAGCACGCCGATCAGCTGGCCGGTGTCAACCATGCCGGTGACATCCGACGGGCGATCCACTTTGGTCGGCCGGATGCCCGGGTCGATCATCATGGCCGGCGCCATGGAGTTGCCGCCGGAATCCGAACTGCGCGAGCCGATCAGGGTCAGCAGGCTGCCGTCAGCGCCGGCCCGGGCGATGCCGTACAGCGGGTTGTGCGGGTTGTTACTAGTGTCATTATCGGAGCGTGCCGGAATGATCGCACCATTGATCAGCGCACTGCGTGCCAGGGCCTTCTCACGGATACCCTGCAGCATGGCACTGGTAGAATGAAACGCGAGCCCGAAGTCAGTATTGATGAAACCGGTGCCGGTATTCGGATCGATGGAGGCCGGCGTCATGTCACCCGGCAGGCCCAGCTTGCTGTAGCCGGCGGTACTCAGGAAATCCAGCTGACCGCCCTGCTGCCCAACCAGCACGTTGGAACCGGCAATATTGGCGCCACCGGCCAGGTCGAAGCAGATGAACGGGATCTTGCCGGCGCCGAGCGATTTGATACCACAGGACGTTTTCAGCGCCTCGATATCGGGAGACAGCGCAGCGGCTGCCGAGCGCGGGTTGGCAAACAGCCCGAACAGCGTGGGAGCCGTTACCAGCCCCAGGCCGGCGACCAGCCCCTGGCCGAGAAAATCGCGGCGCGAGACCGGCCTGCCGTGGTCATTCAAGCACAGCGGATCGTCCGGTGAACGTATGATGGGTTTTCTCGCCATGAAGGTATCCTCGTTGTGGCCCCTACTGCAGCAGCATGGCGGCGCTGCCCAGTGTTGCGGCGCAGCTTGCCTTGACGATTTCCTCGGTACGCGTGGATGTCGCGCACGTCGGTGAGGGTCCCGTCGCGCAGCCCGTCAGGATCAGGATAAGATTATCCAGCTCGCTGGTCACAGCGGCTTCATCGGGTTGCACGGTCAGCCCGGTGTTCATCACCCTGTTGATCAAGGGCACGATCACCCGATCGCGTTGGTTCGAGGTATCGAACGCGGTATCGGCGGTTTCCGGGGGGAGACCGCTGGTGAAGAATCCCGGAAAGAAGGTTTCACGCATGATCGTTCCCTTGTTGCCCACCAGCGCGCTGCAGTATTCAATCGCCAGCTGCGAAATCGCCATCTGGTGTGCGGACAGGAAGCCCTCGATGTTCTCGACAGCCGGCAACTGCTGCATGACCGTCTGGTATACCGCTCTGACGTCGGCTTGTCCGGTACTCACACCGGTGATCGCGGCCATTGCGGCATTGATCTCGCCGAAGTTGCGCACACCGATATCGGATGCCTCCGGCAAATCGGGTGGCGACGCCGGCGCAAGCGGTGCGGGCTCAACCACGACATTGGTGGCGTTGCCGAATACCTCGAATGTCAGGAAGAACTCGTCGGCAGCCGGCCCCTTCTCCAGTGCAAGGACGGTGCCGATATCCGAGAGAGTCTGTCCTGTGCCCGGTGCATAGAATGCAGCGCTGATCACGGTGTCGAGATGCGTGTAGGCCTGACCCACGGCCGCTTCCTTGCCGTTGATCCCGATGCGCATGCCGGCGACCGGGATGCCGTCAGGTACCGCATCCGGATCCAGGCTGATGAAACGCGGATTACTGAACAGGTAGCTGTAGTTGTCGAACTGGCTGACCTCGAACAGCACATAGCTGTCGGCAATGCTGCTGTGATCGTCGACATTGAACAGCAGGAAGAATTTTTCACCCACGCCAACCGAGAAGTTCCGGATGATCTGTTCCTGGGTCAGGACGCGGTTGTGTATGGCTACCATGCGCAGCGTACCCTGCCACTGGCGGTCACCCGACACCTCGTTACCCAGTACAAAGGCGAAACTGTTGTCCCAGTCGATCAGGCTGCCACCCGCCACCGGGTCCACATCGTCGGTGAACACGCCGTTGACATAGATGCGACGGCCGTTGACCGGGTCGTAGGTCGCGACCACGTGCTGCAGCGTCGCCTGCAGGTCTTCATCGGCATCGGCCGTGTCCAGCGACGGGTTGCCGTTGGCGTCCGTGGTCGTGTCGCGATTCATGAAGTTGTAGTTGTATTGTGTCTGGCCAAGCGTGAAGTTACGCTCCGTAGTGCCGGCGGAATAGCTGACGATGCGCGCCGGCCCCTCTTGCGACACGTTGGCCGGGGCGACCCAGGCCTCGATGGTATATTCACCGGTGGCGGTAATCAGGTTATACAGCTTCTGACTGCTGGTGGTGGTTGCCTGGGCCTTGCCGCTGTTGATAGTGATGCCCCAGCCGCCGACCCAGTCGACTCCGCCGCTCAGGGTGAGGTGCATATCCGGCGCGACGCCACTGGTATCAAACGCGATATTGCCCGAGCCGGCCTTGAACTGGTACATGGCTATAACGTCGTTGTCGTAGCGGCTGCCGCCGCTGGCAATGATACCCTCGGGCAGGGTCAGCGCCTTGCTGGTAACCAGGTCCGGGGCGATCGTAGTCGGACTGATCGAGTCCGCAAAGGCCGTAACGGCATTTTCCATCACAGCGGCAGACGCGGCACAGTCGGAACTGCCGGAATTATCCGGGTCCCAGCAATTATGGAATTCGTCACGCAGGCGCACCACGAAGCGGGAATTAGCCGGGGCATCCAGGTCGATCTTGGATCGGGCCGCCTCATAGGCGGAGTCCGGGTCACTGTTGGCGAAGAACGGTGACTGTGCATTGGCGGATGAGTCGGAATGACAGCCGGCACAATTGGCGGCAAGCACCGGGTGCACCGTCGCCGCGAAGCTCGATGAGTCGGCCGGGAACGATTTGCTGGCAGCCGGGTCTTTCAGCGGCGGAGCAGTGAGCTGGATGACCGTACCGGACCCGACCGCACCGCCGGCCCAGGCACCAATATAGGCGCTAATCACGTCGGCGCAGGCCTGGTCGCTGGCCAGCCAGCAGTTGTGTCCGCCAGCGACCTTGGTAACCATGAGTGAATTGGCCGGCGTGGCCCTGTCGACGATGCCGTTGGCCTCGGCGTAGGCGAGATTGATGTCATCATCACGAACGAAAGTCGGCGCCTGGCCGGCGCTGCCGTGGCAGCTGCCACAGCGACCAGTCGGACTGAGGTTATCCCATACATTCAGCTTGAAGGCCTGCACATCCACGGTTGCCGGTGGCGGTCCGCTGTAATTCGAGGTCGACGCGACGGCACCGGCAATATTCGGGTTCTGGGAGGTACTCTCGCCGCCGCCGCAGGCCGTCAGACCGCCAGCCGTGAGCAGGATGATCACGGGCGCCACGACCTTGCTAGACAAACGGGAATAGATTGGGTATTTCATACCTCAGTCACCCTTGCAGTAGACAGCCGTCTCCGCAAACACTGTCTTCATGTTGTAGTTACCGGCCCTGAAATTGTCCGTGATGGTGACAACTTCGTTTCGATCAGCACTGTTTCCCGGATCACGCAGGCATACCGTCCTGAATACCTTCTCCACCTGGCAGCGTGCAAAGGCATCGCTGCTCGCGAGCTCGACACCCAGTGACTTTGCGCCATTTCCGCTTCCCGGCAGACCCGGGTCCCAGCCAAGTGACGCGTTCTGACCAGCGCGCCAGTAGTTATCCCAGCTGTCGTCCGGCGTGATGAATCCGTACTTGAAGGTGTTGGCGTTGATGGTGTACTTGGGTTGCACCACGCCGGGGGTATATTCGATGCCGCCGGTGCCCTCGTCGAAGTTGTAGTAGGCAAATGCCTGGGCCATCGGGTCCATCCCGTTATGACAACCGACACAGGAATTCAGGTAGATGCGGCTGTCTCCACCGGGGCTGCGGGATACGTCCTGGCGGATGCGGTCCGGCGAGCGGCTGGTGTCCTTGACCTGCTCCAGGTCATTGCACAGGTGGTTGAGCAGGGTGAAACGGAACATGGCACGGTTGGTGCCGGCAACGAAGAAGGCCTCGGCGCCGGCACGCGTGGTCATGACACCGGCTGTGGCCGCCGCCGGCAGGCTGGTTACCGCGGATTGCATCACCGGCACCAGGTTGTCCTTCAGATCAATACCCTGGTCTTCCAGAGCGACATAGTGCGCGTTATCCGTCATCGAGTAGACAGGGATCGGCAGTGAAGGCGCGCCGGTGTAGACGAGGTCGGCGGACAGCAGCGTGTTGAACGGCACATCGTCGCGAATCATTCCGATGACAGTGGCCGTGTAGTCGTTCAGTGGAGCGAACACGGTCTGTTCCCGGTTTGTCCATGGCGTCGCAAAGGTTCTGAGCGTGACGTTGTAGAACGCACTGTCATTCATCGCCATCATGGCGGCACTGATCGCATCACCGGAGATGATCTCCGTTTCCATGGCGTCCAGCACCGTTTCGGACGGCGGTATGCCCGCCAGGCGATCATGCATCCGCTTTGCCTGGCGACGCTCCAGGTCACCCGCCAGTGCAGGCACGGCGAAAACGCAGGTCAAACCCAGGACGGCAACGGCACGGCCAAGACCTCGAAATATCACACAATCCCCATCAGCTTGATAATGCATGCGCTCTATCCCGGCTTGTTATGGTTTAAGGCCCTGTATTCTGCCCGTGTAGGCAGATACTGATGCGATGACCGGTTTTTTTCTATGACGCAGTTCGCGGAACGGGTTCCCAGGCCAATCTATAGTTGAACCGTGATCAACGGGGATCGATCAGTGTGCAAGCGTTCACAGTTGTGTGATTCATACGGTCCCGCGTATCAGGTTTTTTCCCCGGAGGGCCGATCAGCACATGACTATGAATGCACATCCCGGAATATTCCCCATGAAACCATGCGTTCGTCGCGCGGGCGCGTTGTTGCTGGCGGGGGTGCTGCTGGGGGGCTGTGGCGGGGGTGACGGTCAGGATCCGGACCCCCTGGTGGAGGATTTCGGCATTGCCTTTGTCAGACGCCCGCTGGAACTGGACAATACCGGCGTGGCCGTCCAGCCGGACATCCGCGAGATCGTATCCTTTACTCCCGGTGGGGACCTGTTCTATCGCGATCTGGCCTCGCCGAGTGCACCGGAGCGTAATATCACCGGCGCGATCACCCAGGGCATGGGTGACGTCAGGGATGTGGAGGTATCCTACGACGGCACCCGGCTGCTGTTCGCCCTGCGCCAGCCGGATATTCCCAACGCGAGCCCTGTAGACCAGAACAAGTGGGATATCTGGGAATACGACATCAGCGCCGATGCGCTGCGCCGCGTGACCGCAACGGATAACACGGCAAGGGCCGGCGAAGACGTCGCACCGCACTACCTGCCGGACGGCCGCATCATCTTTTCCTCCACGCGCCAGCGCCGGTCACGCGCCACCCTGCTGGATGAAGGCAAGACGGCATTTTCCGCGGTGGATGAGAACCGCAACGAGCATGCCTTCGTGTTGCACGTCATGGACAGTGATGGAGGCAATATCCATCAGGTCTCGCACAACCAGAGCCATGACCTCGATCCCATGGTGCTGGGGACCGGCTTGGACTCCGGCCAGGTGGTGTTCAGCCGCTGGGATAACATGGGTGGCCGCAATGCCATCAGCCTCTACAAGGTGCACCCCGACGGTTCGGAGCTGCAACTGTATTACGGCGCACACAGTCATGACACCGGCACCGGCGGTGCAGAGGTTCACTTCCTGCAGCCGCGCGAGACGCTCGATGGTCGACTGATGACTGTGTTGCTGCCGTTCACCGATTCCTGGCGTGGCGGCGACCTGGTGCTGATCGATGCCGTTAATTACCTGGACAATAACTTCCCGACGGCGCCGAACCAGGGTGTCCTTGCCGGTCCGGCCCAGCAGACCGCGACCGT
This sequence comes from uncultured Ectothiorhodospiraceae bacterium, assembly GCA_947258615.1. Classification (GTDB taxonomy): domain Bacteria; phylum Pseudomonadota; class Gammaproteobacteria; order UBA9214; family UBA9214; genus CAMYJZ01. Next base: position 23,835 of record CAMYIX010000066.1, read on the forward strand.
CAACGACGTCCATACTGACAACACGATTTCGCCCGGCGGTCGCTTCATGAGCGCCTGGCCGCTGCTGGATGGTACCAACCGGGCGCTGGTCAGCTGGAGCAGCTGCCGGCTTATCGAGAATTCCCGGATCGGACCCTGCACAGCGGCCGGACTGGCCAACCCGGCGGCCATGGAAGCAAACCCGATTTATGGAATATTTATCTATGACATGGCTAACGACACGCAGATTCCGGTCGTGACACCCGAGGAAGGCTTTATCTTCACCGATGTCGTCGCAGCCGCGCCGCGCGCATTACCATCCATCATCTTCGACAAGATCCCCGGCGCAGGTCTCGACCAGCAGGCTTTCGATGAAGGTGTCGGCATCCTCGATATCCGCAGCGTCTATGACGAGGATGGTGTGGACACCTCACCATCGGGTATTGCAGCGCTGGCCGACCCGGCACAGACCGTCGCCGATGATCGCCCTGCCCGTTTCCTGCGCATCGTCAAGGCCGTCGGCATTCCCGACAACGACACCAGGATGCTGCAGGGCACGGCCTTTGGCGCCAGCAGCGCGCAGTTGATGCGCGAGATCATCGGTTACGTACCAGTGCAACCGGACGGGTCTGTCCGCGTCAAGGTACCCGCGAACGTACCTCTCGCCATCAGCGTCCTGGACAGGGACGCCCGCCGCATCGGTGCGCGTCACCAGAACTGGATGCAACTGCGTGCGGGAGAGACCCTGACCTGCGTCGGTTGCCACGACCACGGCACGGGTACCCCGCATGGTCAACCGGCAGACCCGATGTCGCGTGGCTTGGCATCGGTATACCCGGGGGCATCGGTAACCGGCTTGCCGTTCCCGAACACGGTTGACACCCTGTGGGCAGACGCCGGCGAAACCATGGCACAGACCCTGACGCGGATCGATCCGGATCAGTTACTGCCGGCAGTTGACCTGTTTTACGACGATATCTGGACGGACGAGACGGCCGCAGGACGACCGAAGGATGACGGTTTCTCATACACCTACGCGGCACTGGCCACCCCGGCGCCGATCACGGCGGCGTGCCAGACGGGCTGGAACGCCCTGTGCCGGATGGTGATCCATTACGAACAGCATATCCATCCCCTGTGGAGCCGCGACCGGGGGGCGGATACCTGCATCAATTGCCACACGCCGACCGATGCCGCCGGCGTGTTGATGGTGCCGGACGGTCAGCTGGACCTGACAGATGGCCTGGACCCCCAGGTGACCGAGCACTTCAAGGCCTACCGCGAACTGCTGATCCCGGATTTCGCACAGGAGATCGGCCCCGCCGGCCTGCAGGACATCATGGTGCTGGGCCCGACTGACCCGAATACCGGGCTGCCGACACAGGTAAGGGTACCGGTGGCGGCGTCCATGAATCCCGCGGGGGCCATTGCCAGCAGCGCCTTCTTCTCGCAGTTTGCCGCAGGCGGCACCCATGCCGGCAGGCTGGAGCCGGATGAGCTGCGACTGCTGTCCGAGTGGCTGGATATTGGTGGGCAGTACTACAACGACCCGTTTGCCGTGCCATGAGAACGGATAGATGCACGCTTGTGATCACTGATGCCCGCACTCTCCCCTGCAGCCGTTTATTCATCTACATACTGCTGCTGTGGCAGTGCCTGCAGGGCGCGCCGGTCCTTGCAGAGGAGAAATACCACGAGGTACGGGTCGTCGAGCCATACCTCGAAATACACACCGGCCCGGGGCGCGGCTACCCGGTCTTCCACGTGGTGGACCGGGGCGAACTGGTTGAAGTCATCAAGCGCCGCACCGACTGGTTCATGGTGCGGACGAGGCGCGGCAAGCAGGGCTGGGTCAGGCGTGCAGACATGGAACTGACGCTGACCCCGGACGGCGCTTCGACCCAATTTTCCGAGGCGGAGCTCGGTGATTTCACCCGCCGTAGCCGGGAGACCGGCTTTCTGGCGGGTGATTTCGAGGGTGCAAATATCATGTCGGTCTATGCAGACTATTACCTGACGCGGAACCTGTCCGTAGAACTGGCACTGTCGCAGGTATTCGGCAATTTCTCCGACGCACTCACCGCAAGTGCAAACCTGCTGGCACAGCCGTTTCCGGAATGGCGCCTGTCCCCGTTTTTCCTGCTGGGTATCGGTGTGATCTATACCGACCCGAACGTAACACTGGTAAACGAACAGGACCGTACCGAGCAGATCAGTAATGTCGGCGTGGGCGTGCGCTGGTACCTGACACGACGCTTCATCCTGCGTGCCGAATACCAGAATCACGTCATATTTCAGGATAAGGACGACAACCAGGAGATAAACGAATGGAAAGCCGGATTTGCATTTTTCTTTTGAAAGCGTTGCCCCTGCTGGTACTGCTTGGCCTGTCGGGTGGCTGCTCCCTGCTGCGCACCGCTGAACCCGCGGTATACAGCGAGTCTGAACCGGTAATAAAGCCGGGCATCGAGCGACGCACCATAACCGAGGCGGATATCGACAGCGAGGACTTCGAGGTCGGTGCCTTCGTCGGGGTGATGGGCATCGAGGACTTCGGGAGCAACGTCGTCTACGGGGTGCGTGCTTCCTACCATGCCACCGAGGATTTCTTTTTCGAAGCCGCGGCGGGTGCGACCCGGGCCGATGAGACCAGCTATGAAACCCTCAGCGGCGGAGCCCAACTGCTGACCGATAGTCAGCGTGACCTGTACTACTACAACCTTTCGCTGGGCTACAACGTCCTGCCCGGCGAGAGTTTCATCGGCAGCCGCCATGCCTTCAACAGCGCGCTCTACCTCGTGGCCGGTGTCGGCAATACCGAGTTTGCCGATGACAGTCACTTCACCTACAGCGTCGGTGCAGGCTACCGGTTTCTGCTGAACGACTGGGTTGCGCTGCACCTGGATTTCAAGGACCACATCTTCGAGTCGGACCTTCTGGGTACCGACAAGTACACCCACAACCTGGAAGGCACCGTCGGCCTGTCCATGTTCTTTTGAGGAGTCTGCCATGCGTAATCCACATTCCGGTCCCATGAGATATACACTGGCAGCCGTACTGTTGCTGCTGACATCCGTGGTAACTGCCGGTAGCGTCCGGGCACCTGCACCGGATTTCACCCTGAAGAGTGACAACGGAGAGAACCTGAAGCTCAGTGAGTTGCGTGGCGAGGTGGTGCTGATCAATTTCTGGGCCTCCTGGTGCGGACCCTGTCGCCAGGAGATGCCTATCCTCAGCGAGCTGCATGACAGGTACAAGGCCATGGGCTTCACCGTCCTGGGTGTCAATGTGGAGGAAAACTCCAGCGAGGCCCGCAAGCTACTGAAAGACATGCCGGTCAGCTTCCCGGTGCTGTTCGACAACGACAGCAGCGTGAGCAGGCAGTATGACGTGGCCGCCATGCCAAGTACCGTGCTCGTCGATCGCGACGGCAATATACGTCACGTGCACAAGGGCTACAGACCCGGACTCGAGGACAGCTATGTCGAGCAAGTGCGTGGCCTGATCAGGGAGTAATGACTTTCATGAACCTGCGTGCGTATTGTCTGTTGCTGACTGCCCTCGTGCTGACGGGCTGCAGTTCGCTCGAGCCCTGGGTTAAGCCCTATGAGCGGGCCCACCTGGCCGACCCGATCATGAGTTTTGACCGTGATCCGGTCTCCGGAGCCTACATGACACATGTCTACCAGGCGCGCGAGGCGGCCCGGGGTGCCGAGGGTGGGAACGGTGGCGGTTGTGGCTGTAACTAGGCACATCGGCAGCTGGCCGGCCGGCGCCGCCCTGCTCTGTTGCTGCCTGGCGGCGCAGGCCGGGGTGCTGCCCGATGACCGGGCGGATGCACTGTATCACTCCTATGACGGTGGCGGTGTTGAGATCACCGGACCCTCGCTGATGGTACTGAAGAAGTTCGGCCAGAACGTGGCGGTCAATGGCAATTACTACGTCGACTCCATCAGCAGTGCATCGATCGACGTAGTAACCAGCGGTGCCAGCGCCTACAAGGAAGACCGTACCGAGCTATCGGGCGGTGTGGACTACATGCACGGCAATTCGATCATGAACCTTTCCTATACCAACAGCTCGGAAGACGACTACGAGGCCAACACCGCGAGTTTCGGCATCAGCATGGACATGTTCGGCAACATGACGACGGTTTCCATGGGCTATTCACGAGGCTGGGATACAGTGATGAACAACCTCGACCGCGATTTTTCGCGTGATGCCGACCGTCAGAACTACAGGCTGGGACTGGCACAGGTGATAACCAAAGACATGGTTCTCGAGCTGAATTACGAGGGGATCACCGACGAGGGGTTCCTGAACAATCCTTACCGTTCGGTTCGCTACCTAGATCCCGGCGGCAACACGTACAGCTATGAGGCGGAGGTCTATCCCAATACGCGCACCAGTAATGCGGTTGCGGTCCGCTCGATCTATTACCTGCCCTACCGTGCCGCTGTCTCCGGTGAATACCGTTTCTTCGATGACACCTGGGGTATCGATGCGCACAACATTAAAGTCGGTTACACCCATCCGCTGCAAGGTGACTGGGTACTGGAAGGCAATTACCGCTACTACACGCAGGACGCGGCCGATTTCTACAGCGACCTGTTCCCATTTCAGGGGGCACAGAACTTCCTGGCACGTGACAAGGAGCTGAGCACGTTCTCGAGTCACACCATCGGGTTGAAGCTGAGTTACGACTTCGTGGCCAATGGCTGGCGATCGATTGACAAGGGTACGGTCAATATTTCGTGGGACCACGTCATGTTCGATTACGAGGACTTCCGTGACCTGAGGGTCAGCACAGCTGTTGTCGGTGATGAACCTCTGTACAGCTTCAGCGCCGATGTCTTGCAACTGTTCGTTTCGGTCCGGTTCTGACGAACAATCATATATTATGTTTCGGAACCTCTGATTTATTCGTCATTGCGAGAAACAAAGTGACGAAGCAATCTCCAAACGATTGATTCTAAATCCCGAGTTTGCCGCGCTGGCCTTTCCCAGCTTCCTGCCTCCCATGGCACTTGTACATCCATGTACATCGCGCTCGCAATGACGAGATTTTCTCAATTGATCAGGGCTTCCTTTCATATTAACAGGGCCAGCGACCTGGAATAAACGAGCATCTGGTACAGCGCCAGACTGTCAGAAGGCAGGGCCTGTGCGTATACAAATGCCCAAATACCATCACATGCGCCTCTGCCGTTATCCGGCGCTGGTTACAGCATCCCGGTGATTCATGCTGAGCCGTTCCCCTACAACCATTGCTGATGCATATCAGCAATCTCCACGTCCCGGGCCTCCTCGCACAACTGGCGCACCCTGGCCATGTCCGATTCCAGCTTGCGCCTGTCACTGTCCAGAATGCAGACCGCAATGACCGCCCGTTGCCATTTGTCCTGGCAGGCCACCTCGGCGACCGACGCATTGAACCGGGAACGCAGTCGATCCTTCAGACCGCGCACAGCACTGCGCTTGTCTTTCAGGGACTGTGCCCACGGGATCCTCAGTTCGATGCTGAGAAGGGAAATAAACAGGTCTGGATCAGACACGCTGTCGGCAGGCGGACGGTGAAAATGCAGGGATAGTATACCCGATCAGACCAGTCCCCGGCCTCTTGCCAACCAGCCGAAACCGCGCTTGCCAAGCGCCTCTGCATCCGGGCAATTCACAGTGATGGCCGTGCCTCGGGATTCCCGGCCAGTATGCATTGGCCGGCACGGCGCGACACGCGACATGCCAAACCATTGCACGCTTGATTTGCACTAACCCTGCACGCGCCAGCTGCCATCCGGCTGCCGGCAGGCAGTACCGTAGACCTTCTCCATTCTGCCGCCAATCATGGCATCGATGGTGTACTCCCGGCACGGTCCCGAGGCCGTTTCATAGGTACTGGTGGGTACCATGGTGTAGTCGCTTCCCGTATCTGGATTGCGCCAGCGTGAATGTACGCCGGTACGCACCGTCTCCAGTGTCTGGGCAGCACGCATGCGGTCGGTCTCATCCATGTTATGGCCGATGGCACCTCCGATCGCGGCGCCCGCCAGCGTGCCGGCGATGATGGCGGCGGTGCGGCCATGGCCACCACCCACCTGGTTGCCCAACACGCCGCCCAGGATGCCGCCGATGATCATGCCGGTCTGTTCCTGTTGCCCCTGATAGGTCGCGCATCCGGTTAATGTCAGCACTGTGGCCAATGCGATTGAACTCAGCATCTTACGCTTCATGACAAATTCCTCTCTCGACTGTTCCAGTCCATGCTACTTGTATAAGTATAATCTTCATTTGAGCAACTGACAGTCAGACAAATGCTACCGGACTGATTTTCAATCAAAAAATACCTGGAGTCTGGGCCGGATATGGGTGCCGTCCCGGTTTAGCGGTCTGCTAACCTTACAGGAGAGGCAACACACCCAGCCGCTCAGCACACAACCATGCAGGAAAGCACCGGTCGGGAGACATTCGCACCCGCCTACGCAGCGCTGCTCGAGAGCGGCGAGCTGGCCGGGCGTGTTACGGCCGCCCGGCGCCACATGCAGGACTGCGACCTGTGCGCCCGCTACTGCCACATCAATCGCCTGGAGACACCCAGGGGCGCTGTCTGCCGTACCGGGGAGCGTGCCGTGGTCTATAGCTGCGGCGCACATCACGGCGAAGAAGATCCACTGCGCGGGACGCGCGGTTCGGGCACCATCTTTTTCAGCTGGTGCAACCTGCGCTGCGTCTTTTGCCAGAACTGGGAAATCAGCCACAAGGGCACGGGGCATGAAGTCGGACCGGATGAACTGGCCGGCATGATGCTGGCGCTGCAGGCGCAGGGTTGCCACAACATCAACCTGGTCTCGCCCAGCCACGTCGTGACACAGATTATCAGTGCGGTCGAGATTGCTGCCCGGCGCGGCCTGCACCTGCCCCTGGTCTACAACACGGGGGGCTATGACAGTCCCGAGGCACTTGCCCTACTGGACGGCATTATCGACATTTACATGCCGGATATGAAATACGGCGATTCGGACATCGCACGTCGCTATTCGAGGGTACGCGACTATGTCAGGTTCAATCGTGCAGCCGTCAGGGAGATGCACCGCCAGGTCGGCGACCTGGTGCTGGACGCGCAGGGCATCGCGCAGCGCGGCCTGCTGGCCCGCCACCTGGTATTGCCGCAAAACCTCGCGGGTACCGAACAGGTACTGGACTTCCTCGCCCGGGAAATCTCGCCAGACACCTACCTGAACCTGATGGACCAGTACCACCCCTGCTACCGGGCGCGGGAGCACCCGCCCCAGGACCGGCCGCTGCTTGCCGGGGAGTACAACTGCGCCCTGGCACTGGCCGCACGCCTCGGCCTGCAGCGCCTCGACCGGGACCAGGGGCAGCGACGGCGACCCCTTTGACAGTCGTGCCGGGAGAGCAATGATGTATCGAAAAGGCCTCATGGAGCTTCTGCAGGACCGCCCGACCTCGCTCCAGGAACTGGCCCAGCTGCTGGCGGTGCATCCTAAGGAAGTGGAGGACGACCTGCAGCACCTGATCAAATCACTGCGCCACAGGCCCTACCGTGCCGTCATCACCCCCGCCACCTGTAAAAAATGCGGCTTCGTTTTTCACAAGGACAAGCTGCACAAACCCGGCAAGTGTCCGGCATGCAGAGGCACCTGGATCAGCCAACCGTTGATCCGCATCGAGGAACGAAGATGAGCCATGGCCCGAGACAGGCCGGCGAACCCGATTATGATTCCGGGCAGGCCGCGCCCTTATATAAAAACCTTGGCTCTTCCCCAAATCGAGTGGGTCGATTACCGTTGTAGGGCCGAATTCATTCGGCCAACAACCTCGCCATCAGAAGGTATGCGTCTCGTCTGAATTGATGTGTTACCCACTCAATCAGGGGAACAGGGTTGTCCTGCAAGGACAATCCGTCGAAAACGCGCCATAGCGTTCCTGCCTGTACAGTCTCACGGGTACATTTGCTGGTGAATAATCTCGCAGCACAACAGACCGATTAGCCAGACTGTCCCCGGAATTACCTGGCCGGCAGCAGCTTCCAGCTGATGTAACTGACAAGGGCATAAAACGCCAGACTCCCGCTGAACAGCATGTTTAACAGCGTAAGATCCTTTATGGAAAGCCCGACATGGGCGACCGCCACCATGAATACCAATCCGGCATCCACGGCAAACGTCAATAACGCGGCAACCAGCCAAAGCAGTTGAGCGGCGAGCATTCTCCCCCGATGCTGCCCGGTACCCATCCACCAGCGCAGCAGGCGCCAGAAGAACAACACTATGCCAACGACAAGCGCCAGTAGCGTCAGACCCAGCAGGCCAACGGCGATGAGTTCCAGCCTCTGCTTGGGATCCCGCCACTTCGCCCAAACGGTCTTGGCGACACCCAGCGCCTCCAGTTCCCGCCACGCCATGCGCCGGATCGCGAGATCATCATCGGCAGCTGCCCTGCGCCAATCCTGCTCGCCAAGGTCGAATTGACGCAGGGCATTCCAGGCCTCTGTTCTGATTTCCACCTCCGGCTCCCCGGTCAGTTCCAGCAGTTCAGCCTGCACCAAATCGGGCAAGTCCCTGCCACTATACTGCCAGTGCGCCAGCCGGCGCAGGGAATAGCGGCGTAAATTGCGATGGGCCGATGGATCCAGGGCAAAACCGAGCAAGCCAGGGAGTACCTCGCCATTGACGGCATTCAGCTCCACCAGGGCGAAGGCCGCATACAGGTGAACCTGTTCATCGCCGTCGTCGAGCGCCGGGTAGAATACTTCGCTGGCGCGGTGATGCTGCAAGCCGTTATGCAATAGGACAGCCGCCGCCTGGAGGCGCAGTCCGGTATCCCTATCCGATTCCAGGCTGCTAGCAAGGGCATCCTCGGCCTGTTGCGGAAGGGGTCCTGACAGGGACAAGGCAAACAGTCCCTGCAGGATCTCTGCGCGTACGGCCCGGGACCGGTCCCCGGACAGGGCGCCGGTATACTGCTCGAGCAGTGGCGTCTGCAGGATGGGCTCTTCCACCCCGTGCGTCTGCGCCGGCCTGTCCGGCAGCGCAACCGTGGTAGCGACATCGGCCGGCGGCAGCCCCATGCTACCGGTCGCCTTCAACCAGGCGGCCAGATCCTGCTCCACCGGTGCTCCGATAAACAGGCGGCTGATTGACCGGCGCACCTCCGCCAGCGGATCATCGGTCACCAGTGGTATCAGTGGTTCAAGCACGGTCGGCTCGAGTCCATGATGTGCGTGGATCTCCTGCAGGAGGACGGCGACAAGACCGCGCACCTTGCGATCGCTTTCCTCCTGAAGCCGTTCCAGCAGCACCCCCAGACTGGCTGGATCCGGAGCCTGCGTTGCATAGACCTTGCCGAGTGCCTGTAATGCCTGAAGACGCGTAGATACACCGTGGTCCCCGGCAGCATCCTGCAGCAACCGTTCCTGCACCGCTTGCGATAGCATCACGGGCGACCGGGTATGCTCCGCTGCCGCCATCAAACCGGCCAGGGCCTCGCGGCGTACCGCCGCATCGGGGTCACCGGCAACGGCCTGCTGCAGTGCGTTCAGTAATGAGCGTGGATGATCGCGCTGTGCGCTGATGCCACGCAGGGAGCGCGCGGCAAGCGTGCGCACGGTCGCATTCTCATCGCCATACAGGGTCGCGGTCAGGGCCTGCACCATGGCCTCGCTTGCGGGTTGCGCCCGGGCAATATCATCGAGAAGCAATACCATCCAGCGCCGCACGCTGGAATTGGGTTCGCTGCCGAGGGAGGCCACGCCGGCATCGATCACCGACCGGGGCAAACCCTGGCGTTTCTGAATGTGCCGCAACGCCTGTACCACGGAGGCGCGCGTATTGTCATTGCGGGTGCGGTTGGGGTTTTTATCGACACGGTGCCACAGCACTGTGGTCAGGTCATCGATCGCCTTGAGCGGAAACGTCTGGTTGCGCGCCACCCCGGCGACGGTTGACGCAGTCAGATTGGTCGCCCTGGAATCATGGGCGTCATTGTCCACCAGGACCGATGTCAGCAACTCCACGTTCCCTGGAGTCCAGGTCGTCTGGCTGGCTATACCCTGCAGCGCCCGGCCCACGCGCTGCATAAAATCCCTGTACCTGACTTCGTCCGCATCCTGCGACTGGAACAGTCGAATCAGGATCTCCACCGTCCCCGCCTCATCGGCCGCTGTCGCTATCAGCTCATCCAGCGCCTTGCGCCGCTCATAGATACTGGAACTCTGGAGTCGCTGGTAGACGCCCTCCCCGATGACCGCATCACCGGTACCCGCATCTGCCCGCCCGTTCTGCGTCAATAAGCTCGTCGCGCCAGCCACCAGGACAAGCCACAGGCAAAATCGCAGCAGGGAAATCAGTTGCATAAGAAATTCTCTGGCGGTGGGCCTATAACACAAACCGAGAAGCCACCTCCTGTGCACACACAGCCACAAACACTCCTTTGTGATGAAATTAAAGTATACCGTCCACCTGGTAACTAATAAGCAGCGCCTGACCCAGACTGAACATATCAGGTAATACCGGGGATATGGTCCCTTCTCTTATTTTCCCCGGTTGTATGTTTAAACCATTCGTTATGCGCATCGACATCATGACCAAAACCAGCTGACACCAATAAATCACGCCAATCCACGTTCGCCAGCTTGATGGCAGCGTCTAGTTTGTTCATGTCTCCTTCACTGAGCTTGATTACCGAGAATCTTATCCTGTCCATATCTTCCGGACCTGACTTCTCGCAGAACGGGACACCGTTTCCGCATTCATTAACCAGCTTCGCCCGAACAGCATTCCTGGTCGCCTCATCAGCGAACAGACTATGTACCAGCATTTCAGTTCTATTGCTCAGCGCCAACATAGCTGGAAAATCATCAAGTCGTCCTGTTGATACTGATATTAGTATGGAAAAACGACAACAGGTGATCAGATCCTGATTGATGCCAATATCAGGAAAACCGCGAGCTGAACCCTATTGAATAAATGGTGGGTCGTGAAGGATTCGAACCTTCGACCATCGGATTAAAAGTCCGGTGCTCTACCAACTGAGCTAACGACCCATGGTCTGATGTGCCGGTCTGGA
>CAMYIX010000067.1 GCA_947258615.1 uncultured Ectothiorhodospiraceae bacterium
GCAAGGCCGGTTCCTGGGTTGGCTTCCCGAATGTCAAAGACCGCTGGGGCCAGTGTGCCGTCACCGCTGCTCATGACCGTGCCCGGGGACAGTCCTGTCAGGAGGGATCCGACATCAATATGGCCCAGTATACCGAATGCCGGCCTGCTAATTGTCGCGCTTGCGCCCATCGCGTCTGTCCCGGTCCCTGTGACCACGAGCGTCATCGTCCCGGTATTTCCTGTGGCCGTCATATTTCCGGTGCCTGTCGTCGTCACGTCCCCTGTAAGCGTGATGGTCGTTGTCGCGGTGGCGTTTGTGCCCGTGATGTTTGCCACGCTGGCCATGGCCGTCATGGTGGCGGTGCCCGTGTTTCTTGTACTGCCCGTAATGATTGCCCTGGTCGTGCCGGCGATGTTGCCCGTGATGACGCCGCGGGTAGAAGGGATAGTGGTGTCCGTAAAAACGATCGTGGCCATGGCTGTAACCCAGGCCGTAAGTCCCTGAGGGGCTGTAGTTTTCATAGAAAATCGAAAAATTGTCGTCACCGGCCTGCGCGGTCTGTACCAGACCGAGGGAGAGGCCCGTGGCAAACAGGACGGGAAGGATCGTGGTTCTGGCTTTCATGGTGCTGGCTCCGTTGATTGCTGATTCACCTCCTTCTAACGCGGAGCCGCGCCGGGGGTTAACAGGAGTCAGGGGCCGGGGTCTGGCAGGGTGTGCCCGATGAGCTGGCCCATTTGCACCGGCTGGTCCGCAGCCAGGTCCTCCAGCCAGTGCGCCTGTCCCGGGCCGAAGAGCAGGATGACGGTTGACCCCATGTTGAAGCGGCCCATCTCGTCGCCCTGGTGGAGTTCAATCCGGGGACCGTCAGCGCTGTTGTATTGGCGTGTCTGGATCCCGTGTCCCTGTGCTTGGACCACGCCATCCCATACCGTTTCCATGCAGGCCACGAAGATCGCACCCACCATGACCAGGCCCATCGGTCCGGTCGGCGTGTCGAACAGGTTGGCCAGGCGTTCGTTGCGGGTGAACAGCCCGGGGATGGCTCGCGTGGTATGGGGTGCCACGCTGAACAGGCGTCCGGGAATGTAGATGCTCTCCAGCAGCCGGCCGCTGCAGGGCATGTGGATGCGGTGATAGTCACGCGGTGACAGGTAGAGGGTGGCGAAACTGCCGCCCTGGAAGGCGCGGGCCCGTGCCTCATCGCCGCCCAGCAGGGTGACCAGCGAATAGTCCCGGCCCTTGGCCTGTAGCAGGCGGCCGTCGCTGATCCGTCCGATCTGGCTGATGTGCCCGTCGACCGGGCTGACGATGGCCTGAGGCAGGTTCGCCAGCGGGCGGGCAGCGGGGTTCAGGGCTCGGGTAAAGAAACTGTTGAAATCCGGGTAATGGCCGGGGTCGGGGTCCTTTGCCTCCGTCATGTCCACACGGAACCGGCGGACAAACCAGCCGATCAACAGCTGCTTCCACCAGACGGTTCGCCAGCGTGTCGCCGCCCGCACTATGCCGGATAGCAGATGATGCGGCAAAACGGCGATTGGCCAGGATTTCAGCCAGTCAGTCAGGTTATTGCTGCGCATTGCCTGGCGGGGTGGTGCTGGCTGCTAATGATGGTGGTGATGGTGATGTCCGGCATCATCATCGACGCCCGCTTTAACGACCGGGACATGTATCCGGATGCGGGCCTCATCGGACTGCTGTATGTCGAACACCGCACTGTCACCCGTGCGCAACGGGCGTTTGGGATGGTACAGCATCAGGTGCATGCCACCGGGTTCGAGCGTCAGCCGTTCCGCCGCCGCAATCTGCACTGATCCCACCGGGACCATGCGGGCGACACCGTCCTCTACCAGGGTACGGTGCAGCTCGATACGCTCGAAGTCGGGACTGGTAATCGCGGTGATGGTGACGCTATCGACGCCGCGGTTGGTAATCGCCATGTAGGCCGCCAGCACACCCGCGCCGGGCGGGGCCTCCCTGATCCAGGGATCGGTGACCTCGAGGGGGGAATCCGCCGAGGCGATCAGCGAGTAGAGCAGGGTGAGCAGTGCAATGCTTGTCTGTTTCATGTCGATGTCAGTATGCCTGTGCAATCCGGATAAAATCCGATGCGATGTCTGCTGCCTTGAGCGGTGGTGAGAACAGTGCATGGAAGCGCCCGTCCGGGTCGATTAGCAGGATGCTGGCGGTATGGTCGACCAGGTAGTTTCCCGCGTCCGCCTCGTCCTCAACCCGGGCAGCTATGACACCCAGTTGACGGGTCAGCTGCTCGATGGCGCCGGTCGTGCCGGTGACCCCGACAAAGTCGGCGTTGAAATAGGGCACGAACTGGCTGAGTTTGTCCGGGGTATCGCGTTCGGGATCGACACTGATGAAGATGTAGCTGATCTCCCCGTTGTGCTCCTGGAGGCGCGTGGCCACGCTGTTGAGGACCGACAGGGTGGTCGGGCAGACATCGGGGCAGTGGGTGTAGCCGAAAAACACGAATGACCAGTGCCCCTTGAGCGCGTCATTGGTGAAGGCATTTCCTGTATGATCAACGAGCTCGAAGGGCTGCAGGTCCCGGGCCGTCCTGAAGTGGGTGGCCTGCAGGTCCGCAAGCTCGGCCGGTTTGCTGAGCAGATACCCGGCGGTCCAGTATCCCGCGGCCAGTGCCAGGACTGTGGTGACCGTGAAAAGCAGGGCCAGGCGCAGTTTCGATGGATTGCGTTGTGTCGTCATGGGGACGCATTATTCCATAGACGCAGCCGCGCTTCATTACACACATTTTATCGGGAAGCTCCCGGTGACGGGCATGCCGACCAACGGCCATGCTCACAGGGCTTATGGATTCACTGACAACAGTGCGGGACTTTATCCGCTGGGGCGCCAGCCGCTTCAACGCGGCCGGCCTGTTCTTCGGGCACGGGACCGATAATGCGCTGGACGAGTCGGCGGCGCTGGTCATGCATGCACTGCATCTCCGGCATGACCTGCCGGAGGAATGCCTCGATGGCGTGCTGACCGCGACCGAGCGTGACCAGGTCATCAGCTTGATCGAGTCGCGCATCGAGACCCGCAAGCCGGCGGCCTACCTGACACATGAGGCCTGGTTTGCCGGCCTGTCTTTCTATGTCGACGAGCGCGTAATTGTGCCGCGATCCCCGATAGCGGAACTGATTGCGGACTGCTTCGCTCCCTGGATAGATCCGCAGCAGGTCAGCGCCGTACTGGACCTGTGCACCGGCAGTGGCTGTATCGCAATCGCCTCTGCCGTCGCCTTTCCCGATGCCCGCGTGGATGCCGCCGATATCTCGCCCGATGCCCTGGCAGTTGCAGGGCTGAATGTTGAGCGTCACGGGCTGGGGCAGCGTGTCCGTCTGTTCGAGTCGGACCTGTTCAGGGGGCTGGGGGACAGGTGCTATGATGTGATTGTATCCAACCCGCCCTATGTCGGTCTCGGGGAGATGCAGACCCTGCCGCAGGAGTTCCGCCACGAGCCGGCCCTGGCGCTGTCCGGGGGTGCGGATGGCATGGACATCGTGGCGCAGATCCTGGTGCAGGCCGCCGAGCACCTGACCGGGGCCGGGATACTCATTGTCGAGGTGGGCTACAGTCAGGAGGCCCTGGTGGCGCGTTATCCGCAGGTCCCGTTCCTGTGGCTGGAATTCGAACACGGCGGGGATGGCGTGTTCCTGCTGGAGCACCAGCAGTTGCTTGACTACCGTCAGGCGTTCGGGCCCGCAGTCGAAGTGCGTGCCGGCAGCAGCGGTGCGCAGGAAGGAGTGAACTGAATTTATGGGAGAGAGAGCACGTTCGGCCGAGGAATACGCGGGCCTGGTGGATCAGGTGATATTCGATATCCAGGAGCTGCGCGCCTCCACGGATTACGACATGGAGGCGATCGACGTCGATACGGCCTATCTGGGCCTGCTGCTGGAGGAGCTGCGCGAACTGCGCGCATCCATGGCCGATGGCAGCTATCTGTTCGGACGCAATGACCTGGAGTTTATGCGCATAGTTAAGCGTCACAATGAGCGGGACCTGCCGTTCATCAAGTTGCTCTACCAGATCAACGAAACCCACAAGCAGGGTCTGGACATCTAGTCAGAGACCTGCCGGTCAGGATGCCCGCGTCCGCAGGCGGGTCAGCCCTTGGTGCGGTATATCAGGCCGGGTTTGACCAGTAGTTCGTTCTTCTTCAGCTGTTCCAGCGGGAATTCCCCGTCGACGTTCCGCGCGATGCGGTCGAACACGTAGGTCCCGTTGCGTGACTCGAAGGTCTGGTAAATGGGTTGCCCCATGTAGTCGCCGACCCGCAATCTGTTGATAGCCGACTGTGCCATGGCAGTATCTCCTTGGAATCCGGTTTACAGGTACACAGAAATATATATCGGTTCGAAACGGTTGTTCTTTAACGGCTTCAGGCGCAAGAAAAGCAGGACGACCGCCAGTTAAGCCGTTACAATAGCCGCATGTCGGGAAACAGCTTCGGAAAACTTTTCACGGTCACCGGTTTCGGGGAAAGCCACGGCCCGGCGCTGGGCTGCATCGTGGACGGTTGTCCGCCCGGCATGGAATTGTCGGCAGTGGACCTCCAGCGTGACCTGGATCGCCGCAAACCGGGGAAATCCAGGCACACCACGCAGCGGCGCGAGACCGACGAGGTTCAGATCCTTTCAGGCGTGTTCGAAGGGAAAACCACCGGTACCCCCATTGGTCTGCTGATCCAGAATATCGACCAGCGTTCCAAGGACTACTCCAAGATCATGGACCGCTTCCGTCCCGGACATGCGGACTACACCTATCAGCAGAAATACGGTTTCCGTGACTATCGCGGCGGCGGCCGCTCGTCGGCACGGGAAACCGCCATGCGGGTGGCGGCAGGTGCCATCGCCAAGAAGTATCTGGCCGAAATACTGGGTGTGGGGATCCGCGGCTACCTGGCCCAGCTGGGTCCCATCGAACTGGAACTGCGGGACTGGGACAGTGTCGAGGACAACCCATTTTTCTGTCCCGACCCCTCCCGGGTGAAGGAACTCGAAGACTACATGGACGCCCTGCGCAAGGAGGGCGACTCCATCGGTGCCCGGGTAAACGTGGTGGCCACGGGTATACCGCCGGGATTGGGCGAGCCGATTTTCGATCGCCTGGACGCGGACATCGCCCACGCCCTGATGAGTATCAATGCCGTGAAGGGAGTCGAGGTCGGCGCCGGTTTTGCCTGCGTCGCCCAGAAGGGCACGCAGCACCGTGACGAAATCACCCCGCAGGGTTTTCTCAGCAACCACGCCGGCGGCGTGCTGGGTGGCATTTCCAGCGGCCAGGACATCGTCGCCAGCATCGCACTGAAGCCGACCTCGAGTATCCGCCTGCCGGGGCGTAGCGTGAATACCCGCGGCGAGCCGGTCGAGGTGGTCACCACCGGGCGCCATGATCCCTGCGTCGGCATACGTGCCACACCGATTGCCGAGGCCATGCTGGCCATCGTGCTGATGGATCACCTGCTGCGCCACCGCGCACAGAACCTGGATGTACACTCGGACACTCCGGTTATTCCTGCCAGTACGGATGAATAACAGTCCCGGAACCGTCCACCTCGCTTTGCCCTAGAACCGCGCTGGACCCGGTATGAACTACTGGCGCCTGTCCGGCTTCTACCTGTTCTACTTCGCCTCCCTGGGCACGCTGGTTCCCTACTGGAGCCTGTACCTCAAGTCCCTGGGTTTCAGCGTGACCGAAATCGGTCAGCTGGTCGCGATCCTGATGGCCACCAAAATCGTGGCCCCCAATGTCTGGGGCTGGATCGCCGACCATACCGGCCAGCGTATGCTGATCGTGCGGATCGCCTCGCTGCTGGCGGCCATCGCCTTTGCCGGCGTCTTCGCCGCTAGCGGCTACTGGTGGCTGGTGGCAGTGATGATCGTGTTCAGTTTCTTCTGGAATGCCTCGCTGCCGCAGTTCGAGGCCACGACCATGAGTCACCTCGGCAGCGATACCTGGCGTTACAGCAGCATCCGCCTGTGGGGATCGGTCGGTTTTATCATCACTGCGGCCGGTCTCGGCCCGCTGCTGGATAGCTACGGGGCCGGCATGGTGCCGCTAGTGGTGATGGGACTGTTTGTCGCCATCTGGATCAACAGCCTGGCGGTGCCGGAATCGGCCGCCGGTCATTTGCCGCTCGACCAGGAACCGCTGCGCAAGGTCCTGAGACAGCCGCTGGTGATCGCACTGTTGAGCGTGTGTTTTCTGGTGCAGGCCAGCCACGGGCCGTACTACGCCTTCTTCACCCTCTACCTGGAAGACTTCGGCTATTCACGCTCGCTGATCGGGCAATTGTGGGGACTGGGGGTGATTGCCGAAATCGGTGTATTCATGTTGATGCCGCGTCTGCTGCCGCGCTTTGGCGCACGCCGCCTGCTGCTGGCCGCCGTCGCTCTCACCACGCTGCGCTGGTTGCTGATCGCCCTGTTCGCGGCCTACGTGCCGGTTATCCTGTTTGCCCAGACCCTGCACGCGGCCAGTTTCGGCCTCTACCACGCCGTGGCGATCTACATGGTCCATGCCCTGTTTACCGGGGCGCACCAGGGGCGTGGCCAGGCCCTCTACAGCAGCCTGAGTTTTGGTGCAGGCGGGGCGGCCGGTAGCCTGGTGAGCGGTTATCTGTGGACCGGCATCAATCCCGAGGCCATGTTCCTGCTCGCCGCCGTCACCAGCCTGTGCGCCCTGGTGGTGGTTTACCGGGGTATCAAGGGGGTTATCTGAGATTATTTGTGCCGCTCCGCGCCTGTATTCGGTCCGGCCATCCTATATAATCCCCCGCCTGTATAAATGACTGCTCTCGGAACTGGCACCGATGTCCGGCAAGACCCTCTACGACAAACTCTGGGACTCCCACCTGGTAACACAGGACGACGACGGGACGGCCCTGCTGTACATCGACCGGCACCTGGTGCACGAGGTGACCTCCCCGCAGGCCTTTGAAGGGCTGCGCCTCGCCGGGCGCCGGCCCTGGCGCAGCCAGTCGGTCCTGGCCGTGCCGGACCACAACGTCCCGACAACCGAGCGCGCGGCCGGCATCACCGATCCGGTCTCGCGCCTGCAGGTCGAGACCCTGGACCGGAATTGCAGCGATTTCGGTATCACCGAATTCAGCATGACTGACCTGCGCCAGGGCATTGTGCACGTCATTGGCCCGGAACAGGGTGCCACACTGCCCGGCATGACGGTGGTCTGCGGCGATTCCCATACCTCGACGCACGGCGCCTTCGGTGCCCTGGCCTTCGGTATCGGCACCTCCGAGGTCGAGCATGTGCTGGCAACACAATGTCTGATCCAGAAGAAGTCCGGAAACATGCAGATCCGGGTCGATGGCCGCCTCGCGCCCGGCGTGTCCGCCAAGGACGTGGTGCTGGCCATCATCGGCAGGATCGGCACGGCCGGCGGCACCGGATACGCACTGGAGTTTGTCGGCCAGGTGATCCGTGAGCTGTCGATGGAAGGGCGCATGACGGTCTGCAACATGGCCATCGAGGCCGGTGCCCGCGCCGGGATGATTGCCGTGGACGACACCACCATCGACTACCTCGCGGGCCGACCCTATGCCCCCGAAGGCGCGCAATGGGATCAGGCAGTATCTGCCTGGGCGGATCTGCACAGTGATCCGGATGCCGGGTTCGAGCGTGTGGTTACTCTGGACGGGGACAGCCTGGCGCCCCAGGTGAGCTGGGGTACCTCGCCGGAGATGGTGACCTCCATCGACGCCGTGGTGCCGGACCCGGACGCCGAGTCCGATCCCGTCAAACGCGAGGGCATGCGCAACGCCCTGGCCTATATGGACCTGCAGCCGGGCATGGCGATCACGGACATCCGTCCGGACCACGTATTTATCGGCAGCTGCACCAATGCACGCATCGAAGACCTGCGTGCGGCCGCCGCCGCCATCCGCGGCCGCCGTGTGGACGCAGGTATCAAGCAGGCCCTGGTGGTACCGGGCTCCGGTCTGGTCAAGCAGCAGGCCGAGGCGGAGGGGCTGGATCGTCTCTTTACCGAGGCCGGTTTCGAATGGCGTGAACCCGGCTGTTCCATGTGCCTGGCCATGAACGCCGACCGGCTCGAACCAGGTGACCGCTGTGCCTCGACTTCGAACCGGAATTTCGAGGGCCGCCAGGGGCAGGGGGGGCGCACCCATCTGGTCAGTCCGGCCATGGCCGCTGCGGCTGCCGTGAACGGTCACTTCACGGACATACGGGAAGACTAGACACATGGAAAAGTTCACTGTCATCTCGGGAATCGTCGCGCCGCTGGACCGGCCGAACGTCGACACCGATGCCATTATTCCCAAACAGTTCCTCAAGTCGATACACCGAACCGGCTTCGGACCAAACCTGTTTGACGAATGGCGTTACCTGGATCACGGTGAACCGGGCAAGGACAATACCCGGCGTCCGCTCAATCCCGACTTCGTCCTCAACCAGTCGCCGTACCAGGATGCAGTCATCCTCCTGGGGCGAGAGAATTTCGGTTGCGGTTCCTCGCGAGAACACGCAGTGTGGGCCTTGCTCGATTACGGCTTCCGGGTCGTCATCGCCCCAAGTTTTGCGGATATCTTTTTCAATAACTGTTTCAAGAACGGGGTGCTGCCGATCGTGCTCGACAGCACGACCGTGGACCGTCTGTTTGAGGCGGTGGCCGGGTCACCCGGGTATACCCTGCGCGTTGACCTGCCCGCTCAACAGATCACGACCGCGGCGCAGGAGGTCATCGGCTTCGAGGTGGATGCGTTTCGCAAGGACTGCCTGATCAGGGGGCTGGATGACATCGGGCTCACCCTGCAGCATGCCGACACCATCCGCCGCTATGAGCAGCAGCGCCGCCTCGAAGCGCCGTGGCTGTTCAATAAATAACCTTAATAATATTATGTAAGTAAATAATATGAATAGCAAAATAGCAATACTCGCGGGTGACGGGATCGGTCCCGAGATCGTCACCGAGGCGGAAAAGGTCCTGCACTGCCTGCAGCAGGCGTTCGGACTGTCCGCGGAACTCGAGCACGCACCCGTCGGCGGCGCCGGCTTTGATGCCGCCGGTCACCCGCTGCCCGCGCCGACCCTGGCACTGGCACGACAGGCCGACGCCATCCTGCTGGGCTCGGTCGGTGGCCCGCAGTGGGAACAGCTGGAACGGCCGCTGCGCCCGGAACAGGGCCTGCTGGGCCTGCGCGCGGAACTGGAGCTGTTTTCCAATCTGCGTCCCGCCATTCTCTACCCGCAACTGGCCGATGCCTCGACACTGAAACCCGAGGTCGTCAGCGGACTGGACATCATGATCGTGCGCGAGCTGACCGGTGGCATCTACTTCGGCAAACCGCGCGGGGTCCGGACCCGGGATGATGGTCAGCGCGAGGGTTTCAACACCCTGGTCTACAGTGAATCGGAGATCGAACGCATCGGCCGTTCCGCGTTCGAGATCGCACGTAAGCGTTCACGCCGACTGTGCTCCGTGGACAAGGCCAACGTACTCGAGTGCAGCGAACTGTGGCGCGAGGTCATCAGCGTGCTTGGCAGGGACGAGTACAGCGATGTTGAGCTGAGCCACATGTACGTAGACAACGCCGCCATGCAACTGGTGCGTGAACCCAAGCAGTTCGATGTCATGGTCACCACCAATATGTTCGGTGATATCCTCTCCGATGCCGCGGCCATGCTGACGGGTTCCATTGGTATGCTGCCGTCGGCCTCGCTGGACAGCCGCGGCAAGGGGATGTACGAGCCAATCCACGGCTCGGCACCGGACATCGCCGGCCAGGGTGTCGCGAATCCGCTGGCCACCATCCTTTCAGTGGCCATGATGCTGCGTTACAGCCTGGACCAGGCGGATCTGGCGGGGCGGGTTGAACAGGCGGTGGGAAAGGTGCTCGACAGCGGCTTGCGGACACCGGATATCGCGTCGCCCGGGATGCAGGCCGTTGGTACGGCGCAGATGGGTGATGCCGTCGTTGCCGCTCTGCGCGGCGCGTGACAAATATTTTTTTAACCTGTCTGGTGATACCAGGCCGTGCAACAGGTGATGCAGAGAAATGACACGTAAATTTGATGTAGCCGTCGTCGGCGCAACCGGTGCCGTAGGCGAGGCCATGCTGGAGATCCTGGCCGAACGCAATTTCCCGGTCAATCAGGTCTACCCCCTTGCCAGCAGGCGCTCGGCGGGCAAGCGGGTAGCGTTCGGTGGCAAACACCTCACTGTCGAGGACCTGAGCGGCTTTGACTTCTCGCGTGTCCAGATCGGGTTGTTTTCTGCGGGCGCCTCGATTTCGGAACAGTACGCACCGATTGCCGCAAAGGCCGGTTGCGTGGTGATCGACAACACCTCGCAGTTCCGTTACCAGGACGATATCCCGCTGGTGGTGCCGGAGGTGAACCCGGATCACATCAAGGGCTATACCCGGCATGGCATTATTGCCAATCCTAACTGCTCGACCATCCAGATGCTGGTCGCACTTAAACCGCTGCAGGATGCGGTCGGTATCGAACGCATCAATGTCTGC
Organism: uncultured Ectothiorhodospiraceae bacterium; assembly: GCA_947258615.1. GTDB lineage: Bacteria > Pseudomonadota > Gammaproteobacteria > UBA9214 > UBA9214 > CAMYJZ01. The sequence continues at coordinate 10,508 of CAMYIX010000067.1, forward strand.
ACCTACCAGGCCGTGTCCGGCACCGGCAAGGAGGCGATCGAGGAACTCGCGGGGCAGACGGCCAGACTGCTGAATGGCGAACCGGTCAAGGCCGAGGTCTATCCCAAGCAGATCGCCTTCAATGTCCTGCCGCACATCGATGTGTTTCAGGATAACGGCTACACCAAGGAAGAGATGAAGATGGTGTGGGAGACCCGGAAGATCATGGGCGATGACACAATTCAGGTAAACCCCACCGCGGTACGGGTGCCGGTCTTCTACGGCCACTCCGAGGCGGTCCATATCGAGACCCGGGAAAAGCTGACTGCCGCACAGGCCCGGGACCTGCTAGAGCAGGCGCCCGGCGTGGTGGTGCTGGATGAACACCGCGACGGTGGCTATCCGACCGCCGTGACCGAGGGGGCGAATCACGACCCGGTCTATGTCGGCCGGATTCGCGAGGATATCTCGCACCCGAGGGGCCTGAACCTGTGGGTGGTGGCGGATAATGTTCGCAAGGGTGCGGCCCTGAACAGTGTCCAGATCGCCGAAATCCTGGTGAAAGATTATTTGTAGATTTTCGGTTATAGTCTGCGGGGTTGGAGCGCCTTCACGGCCGATGTCTCAGTGCCGATGGACGCGGGCGCGCATATTCAAGGGAAGAGCCAAACAGAGGGGATGAATATGTTCTGGAGATCGGCGTTAGCAGTTGCCTTGTTGTGTATTGTTGCATCCTCGAAGGTGGCTGCACTTGGCCTTGGCGACATCGAAATCAATTCGGTGTTGAACAATCCGCTGAAAGCCGTTGTCGAGTTGACCTCTGCGACCGATGCCGAGCTCGAGGAACTCAAGGTCAGCATCGCATCCAGCGAGGCCTTTGCCCGGGTCGGTGTCGCGCGGACGCGGATCCTGAACGACTTCAATTTCAGTGTTGAACGTACCGCGGCCGGAAAGCCCATCATCCGCATATCCACCAGGGAACCCGTGCGCGAGGCATATCTCGAGTTCCTGCTGGAACTGGTCTGGAGCAAGGGGCGGCTGGTCAGACAGTACACCGTGCTGGTCGATCCGCCGTTTACCATGCCGGCCACACCGGTTGCACCACGCCCGCCGGTGACACCGCCAGCGCCCGAAACCCGGGTGCAGCCGGCACCGCCACCACCCGTGACGCGGGTTCAGCCAACGCCGCCACGGCAAGTGCGGCCTGCACCGCCACCACCGCCGGTTGCACCTGCTCCGGTAAAGGCCAGGACGGCAGACCAGTACGGTCCCGTCAGGCGCAATGAGACCTTGTGGGACATCGCTAAAAAGCTGCGACCGGGGAGTGATGTCAGCATGCAGCAAATGATGCTGGCCCTGCAGCGCGCAAACCCCGACGCATTCATCAATAACAATATCAACAATCTCAGGGCCGGAGCCGTACTCCAGGTTCCGGACCGGGACGAGACGCTTTCACTGAGCCGGTCTGATTCCGTGCTCGAGGCCCGGCGCCAGTACGAGGAATGGCGTGCCGCCCGCACCACCAAGGCCGCGGCGGTCGCTGAGGCAGCGGCGCAACCGGCACCCGCGTCAACGCCTGAACCAGCTCCCGCACAGGTCACCGAGACCCGCCTCCAGCTAGTGGCTCCCGAGGCCGATGCCATCGCGGGGGTGGCGGGAACCGGCGAGGCGCAGGCGCAGGCGGAGGCTGAACCGGTACCGGAAGATGTACCGGCAGACAGCGAGGTCCAGCAGGAACTGGCACTGGCCACTGAGGAGGCCGAGGCCGGCCGTGCCCAGAGCGCGGAGCTGCAATCCCGCGTCAGCAAGCTGGAGGAACAGGTCGAGGCGATGAAGCGCCTGCTCGAGCTGAAAGACGCTCAACTGGCCAGTATGCAGAATCGTATCGCAGGGGAAGACGCGGCAGCGGCGGATGGGGCTCCGGTAGATGAGTCACCTGCAGATGCGACAGTGACAGATGCAGCACCGGCAGACGTGTCCACCGAGGATGAGGTCGAAGCCCTGGCAACAGACACAATCATGCCCGCAACAGCGGAGCAGGAACCACCCGCTATCACAGAGGAGGAACCAGCGCCCGCAGACGAACAGGTCGCTGTTGTTGAAACAGTCGAGGACGCCAGTGGCATGAGTGAGCCCGGGGGTCTGGTGAATCGCCTGCTGGACAACCCGGTACTGACGGCACTGGGTGTGCTGGCCGCCATGGTGCTGGGCGGATTCCTCTGGGCGACCACCCGGCAGCGCAAGAACGATGACATATTCGGCAATGAACCGACCATGGATAGCCAGCTGGCGAGCACACCGGCTGAATCCAGGCAGGAACCGGTGATCCCTGCCGTAGAGGTCAGGGAGGAGGAGGTCTACGAAGCGACCGAGAGCCAGCCTGAAACAGCAGATACAGTCGCACTTCAGGATGCGGAGGGCGGAGACCCGCTTACGGAAGCGGATGTCTATATTGCCTATGGCCGCTTCGAACAGGCGGAGGACGTCATCAAGACCGCTCTGCAGGACCAGCCCCGGGATACGCAACTCATGGCGAAATTGCTGAACATCTACCGGGTGTCCGCCAACACGGGAGCCTTCAATGATCTCGCGGCAAGCTTCCGTGAAGCGGTTGGTGAAGACAGCCCGCAGTGGCAGGAAGTTGCCGCCATGGGGTATGAACTCTCTCCTGACAATGAACTCTATCGCGGCGCCGGCGACAGCCCGGTCGCCCGCGACACCGATGCCGAACTGGCCGCGGACCTGGAGGGCATGGAAGACAGCGTCGAACCCGGCGAGGTGACCGATAACACCATCGAGTTCACCCTTGATGAAACCGTTGCGACGGATGAAGAGGGTGCTGGCGAGGGACTGCTGGAACAGTCCGATGAAGTCGGAACCAAGCTCGATCTTGCCCGCGCCTACCTGGATATGAGTGACCCCGAGAGTGCCCGTAGCATCCTGGACGAGGTACTCGAGGAAGGTAACGAGCAGCAAAAGGCCGAAGCAGAGGAACTGTTCGCCAAGCTGGCCGAGTTCTGACCCGGTAACCGGCCTTGCCCACGGGTCTGCCCGGGATGAATAAGCAAGCCCTGCATCCGCTTGTCCGCATTGTAAGCCTGCTGATCTTCATTGCAGGCATGGCACTGGCGCAACCCCTGTTGCTGCTTGGCGGGTCATGCGGACTGTTGCTGGCCTATGCCCTGGCCGGCTTTCCGGCGCCGGGCGGACTGCTGACAATGGTCATACGCCTGCGCTGGTTATTTGCCGCCATCCTGCTGGTATACGGGTGGTGGACACCGGGTGAATTGCTGTGGCCGGCACTGGGGGCGCTGTCGCCAACACTGCAGGGACTCGGTTACGGGCTGACCCGCATTGTCGCGCTGGTCTGCATCGTGAGCGCGGTGCATTTCCTGCTCCAGGTGACAGAGCGCGGGCAGCTGGTCTCTGCGCTCATGCTACTTTCTGCCCCCTTGCTGGGCCCACTGGCACGCGAGCGCTTTGCTGTCCGCGTGTTGCTTACCCTGGAAGCCGTGATACCCGTACAGGCGATAGTGAGTGATGCGCTGCAGCAGGAAACGCAGCAGCCCCGTGGTCTGGCGCGCCTGGTCTTTCATGCCAATGCGGTCTATTCCAGTGTGCTGGCAGAGGCAGACCGGTCTGCCAATGCCGTGATCGACGTCGCCGAGCCAGTAGCGCCTCCCGCGATTCAATGGCTGGTCCCGTTGCTGCTGGCCCTGATTATCGGTCTTGTGGCCGGCCTGTAAATCCAGTGGCTTAACCGGTCATTATAGTCAGCATGCGGATAGCCCTGGGTGTTGAATACGATGGCACGGGATTCTGTGGCTGGCAGTACCAGCGTAGCGACCGGACCGTGCAAGGCTGCCTGGAAAAGGCCCTGTCCAGGGTCGCCGATCATGAACTGAAGACGGTGTGCGCCGGACGTACCGATACCGGAGTTCATGCGACCGGCCAGGTCGTGCACATCGACAGCCCTGCACGGCGCGATGCCAAGGCGTGGATACGCGGCACCAATGCAAACCTGCCGGCGGATATTCGCATCCAGTGGGCAACGCCGGTCGATGCGGATTTCCATGCCCGGTTTTCCGCGCGCAGGCGTCATTACCGTTACGCCATTCTTAATGCGTCCTGTCCCCCGGCCCTGCTCAGGAGCAGGACCAGCTGGGAATACCTCGGGCTTGATGAGAACCGCATGGCGGAGGGTGCACGCCACCTCCTGGGCGAGCATGACTTTAGCTCGTTTCGTGCTGCCGCCTGCCAGGCCAGGCACCCGGTGCGGACACTTTATCAACTGGATGTGCATCGCCAGGGAGATTTTCTCTACATCGACGTGGTGGCAAATGCCTTCCTCCACCACATGGTGCGCTGCATTGCCGGGGTGCTGATCCGCGTGGGACGCGGAGAGGCAACGCCGGGATGGGTCGCCGAGGTGCTGGCGGCCAGGGATCGAACCCTCAGCGGCGTGACGGCACCGGCATCGGGCCTGTACCTGGTCGGGGTTCGTTACCCCGAGCGCTTCGGCCTGCCGGTGGGTGGATGGCTGCCGGACTACGGTCGCTAGCCTGCAGGGCCACTCATTCCCGCGGGTTTCTGTTAGGCTTGCCCTCAGGCAGCACCCGTGATGATGCTTTAAAATGGCCCGATGATACGTACCCGCGTTAAAATCTGCGGTATCACCCGGATAGAGGATGCCCGCAGCGCCGTTGACAGTGGAACCGATGCCGTTGGTCTGGTGTTCTATCCGGACAGTCCGCGCTATGTGTCACCCGAACAGGGGCGGCGGATTGCCGCCGAAGTCGCGCCCTTTGTCAGCGTCGTCGGCCTGTTTGTCAATGCGTCACCCGCCAGCATCCGCGAGGTGCTCGATCAGGTGCCGCTGGCTTTGCTACAGTTCCACGGTCAGGAATCGAATGCCGAGTGCAAGCGCTTTGGCCTGCCGTTTATCAAGTCGGTGGCGATGAAGCCGGGGGTCGACCTGCCCGGACAGGTGCAGGCCTATCCCGATGCCGCCGGCCTGCTGCTCGATGCCTGGCAACCGCTGGCACATGGCGGGGGCGGTGAGCCCTTTGACTGGGACCGGGTGCCGCGGCGCCTGTCGCTGCCGGTCATCCTGGCCGGTGGACTGGCACCTGAAAATGTGGCGACGGCCATTCGTCGGGTCCGGCCCTATGCCGTCGATGTCAGTAGTGGAGTCGAAAGCAGCAAGGGCATTAAATCGGCTGACAGGATTTCAGCCTTCATGAAAGGAGTAAGCGCTTGTGGAACAGACAACAGCCGCTGAAGCCGCCAGGCTGAGCGATACGCTGCCAGATGAACGGGGACATTTCGGACCCTACGGCGGACAATTTGTCGCCGAAACCCTCATGCGTCCTCTCGATGAACTGAATAGTGCCTACCGGCGCTATATCAAGGACCCGGAATTCCTGGCGGAATTCGACTCGGACCTCAGGCACTATGTGGGGCGACCCTCGCCACTGTATCTCGCCGAGCGACTCAGTGATGAAATCGGTGGTGCACGTATCTACCTCAAGCGCGAAGACCTCAATCATACCGGTGCGCACAAGATCAATAACACGGTCGGCCAGGCCCTGCTGGCAAGGCGTATGGGCAAACGACGTGTCATCGCGGAGACCGGTGCCGGCCAGCATGGCGTTGCATCGGCCACGGTGGCAGCACGCTTCGGCATGGAATGCGTCGTCTACATGGGTGCCGAGGACATCCGGCGCCAGGCCATCAATGTCTACCGGATGCGCCTGCTGGGTGCCGAGGTGGTGCCCGTGGAGTCCGGCTCCAGGACACTCAAGGATGCACTCAACGAGGCGCTGCGTGACTGGGTGACCAATGTCGAGAACACCTTCTACATTATCGGTACGGTCGCCGGACCGCATCCCTACCCGGTGATGGTGCGCGATTTCCAGGCAGTCATCGGCCGGGAGGCACGTGCCCAGGTGCTGGAACAGACCGGCCGCCTGCCGGATGCCCTGGTGGCCTGCGTCGGTGGTGGTTCCAATGCCATCGGGCTGTTTTACCCGTTCCTCGGGGACCGGGAGGTGGCGATCTACGGCATCGAGGCCGGCGGTGACGGACTGGAAACCGGGCGCCACGCGGCACCGCTGTGCGCCGGCAAGTCCGGTGTGCTGCATGGCAACCGCACCTACCTGATGGAGGACGTTGACGGCCAGATCACCGAGACCCATTCGATCTCGGCCGGGCTGGACTACCCGGGTGTGGGACCGGAGCATGCGTGGCTGAAGGACAGCGGGCGTGCCCGCTATGACGTGGTCACCGACAGTGAGGCGCTGGAGGCCTTTCACCAGCTGACCCGCACGGAGGGCATCATCCCGGCGCTGGAGTCCAGTCATGCACTCGCCTATACCGCTCGGCTGGCGGCCGGCATGGACCGGGACAAGATCATCGTGGTGAACCTCTCGGGCCGGGGTGACAAGGACATCCACACCGTTGCCGATCTGGAGGGAATCAGGGTATGAGCCGTATACAAGCGCGTTTCGGGGAACTCGCCGAACAACAGCGCAAGGCACTGATACCTTATGTGACGGCCGGCGACCCGCAACCGGACGTGACCGTGCCCGTGCTGCACGCCCTGGTTGCGGCCGGGGCCGACCTGATCGAGATCGGCGTGCCGTTCTCCGACCCCATGGCGGATGGCCCGGTGATCCAGGCGGCCTGTGAACGTGCCCTGGTCCACCATGTCAGCCTGCATGACGTGCTCGACATGGTGCGCGAATTCCGCCGCACCGATGCCCACACCCCGGTAATCCTGATGGGCTATCTCAATCCCATCGAGGTATGGGGTTACCAGGGTTTCGCCGAAGCTGCGGCCGCGGCCGGCGTGGACGGCGTGCTGACCGTGGATATGCCACCGGAGGAGGCCGATGACCTGGTCAGCGCCCTGCATGAGCGCTCACTGGATGCGATTTTCCTGCTTTCGCCCACCAGCAGCGAGGAACGCATGCGCAAGATCAGCCAGTCCGCAAGCGGTTTTATCTACTATGTATCGTTCACCGGCGTGACGGGTGCCAACCGGCTGGACGTGGACGCGGTCGCGAAGAAGCTGGACGTGATCCGTTGCCACACTGAGCTCCCGCTGGGTGTGGGTTTCGGGATCCGTGATCCTGAATCCGCCGCCCGGGTCGCCCAGGTGGCCGACGCTGTCGTCGTCGGCAGCGCCCTGGTCGGCAAGGTGGCCGGACTGGTCGATCGCCCCGGGTCGATTCCCGCGGAACTTGCGGCCACCGTCTCGGCCATGCGTGCCGCCATCGACGCACAGGCGGTGACATGATGGCCACTACCGGTAAAAAAAACTGGGGTACAATTGACTCATGAGCTGGTTCAGGAAATTGGTTCCCTCCAAGATCCGCACGGTCGGTGGCAGCAAGCGCAACGTGCCCGAGGGTCTGTGGATCAAGTGCGACAAGTGCAGTGCCGTGCTCTACCGGTCCGAGCTTGACAGGAACTCCGATGTCTGTCCGAAATGCAGCCATCACATACGTATCGGGGCGCGGCGTCGGCTGGAGCTGTTCCTGGATGAGGACTCGCAGCAGGAGATTGGGGCGGGGCTTGAACCGGTCGACATACTCAAGTTCAAGGACAGCAAGAAGTACCGTGACCGGCTCAACAGTGCCCAGAAGGCGACCGGTGAAAAGGATGCCCTGGTGGTTATGCGCGGCACGGTCGCAGGCGTGCCCCTGGTGGCGGCAGCCTTCGATTTCGCCTTCATGGGCGGTTCCATGGGTTCCGTTGTCGGTGAGCGCTTTGTGCGCGGCATCAATTCCTGTCTCGAAGAGAAGATCCCGTTGATCTGTTTTTCCGCCAGTGGCGGGGCGCGCATGCAGGAGGCCCTGTTCTCGCTGATGCAAATGGCGAAGACCAGCGCAGCGCTGACGCGGCTCTCGGACGCCGGCCTGCCCTACATCTCGGTGCTCACCGATCCGACCATGGGTGGTGTGTCTGCGAGTTTTGCCATGCTGGGTGATGTCAATATCGCCGAACCCAGGGCCCTGATCGGATTTGCCGGGCCGCGCGTGATCGAGCAGACCGTTCGCGAGACCCTCCCGGAGGGCTTCCAGCGAAGTGAGTTCCTGCTGGAACACGGTGCCATAGACATGATCGTGGACCGCCGGGAAATGCGTGACAGGGTCGCCGGCCTGCTGGCGATGCTCACCGGCAGGCCCGCACCGTTGGCCTGAGGCGGGCGCTCGACCCTTGTATCCTGTCAGCGCGGCCGGCGCCCCGACAGTCCGTGCCCCGGTCTGCCTGCATCCGTCCTTCTGTCTTTATCCACCGGTCCTGTTCTGAATTTGAACGCCATTCGCCGCTGATTCATGAAACCGCGATTCACCACGCTGCCTGAGTGGCTGCAATGGCAGGAGGGTCTGCACCCGAAAAAAATCGACCTGGGACTAGAACGCGTGGCCACGGTGGCCGCGCGCATGGGTGTCCTGGATGCCAGACATGCGGTAATCAGCGTCGCCGGTACCAACGGCAAGGGCTCCAGCGTGGCGATGCTAGAGGCCGTCTACCTTGCGGGCGGTTACCGCGTTGGCAGCTACACCTCTCCCCACCTGCAGCGTTACAACGAGCGAGTGCGTCTGAATGCCCGCGAGGTGGCAGACGATATCCTGTGTGCGGCATTCCAGGCGGTCGATGAACGCCGCGTGGGGGAGAGCCTGACGTATTTTGAATTCGGTACCCTGGCAGCGCTGCATATTTTCAGTCAGATCGATCTGGATGTCGTCCTGCTTGAAGTCGGACTGGGTGGCCGCCTGGATGCCGTCAACGTGGTGGATCCAGACGTTGCACTGGTTACCGCTGTCGGGATTGACCACGTGCACTGGCTGGGTAACGATCGTGAGGCAATCGGCAGGGAAAAGGCCGGCATATTTCGTGCCGGCCGGCCGGCGGTTTGCAGTGATCCGTCGCCACCCTCCAGTCTCGAGCAGGTGGCCCTCGAGAGGGGCGCCGAGTGGTATTGTCTCAACCGGCAGTTCGGCTGCGAGTCCCGTACGGGCACATGGCACTGGCGGGGTCCCGGGTGCAGTTATCAGGATTTGCCACTGCCTTCATTGTCCGGGCGCCACCAGATCGAGAATGCCAGCGGGGTGATGATGGTAGTGGAATTGCTGCAGCAACGTCTCCCGGTCAGTCGGGCCGCCATCGAAAAAGGTCTGCACTCCATTGCCCTGGCGGGTCGATTCCAGGTCATCCCGGGCGCAGTGGAAATGATTCTGGATGTCGCCCACAACCCCCACGGTGCCAGGCGCCTCGCCGAGACCCTCGATGAACGGCCCTGCCAGGGCCAGTCGCACTGCGTCCTCGGCATGCTCGATGACAAGGACGCCGGGGGTGTTGCGCGTGCCTTGTCGGGTGCTGTCGATCACTGGTATCCCGCCGGCCTGGACGCGGACCGCGGGCTGGGTCCGGATGCGCTCTGCAGTCAGCTGCGTGGCCTGCTCGATACCGACAGGCTGCATCCCTGCAGTACGGTCGGGGAGGCCATCCAGGCGGCCCGTGGCAACGCCAGGGAAGGGGACCGGATCATCGTCTGCGGCTCGTTCCATACCGTGGCGGAAGCCGGCGCAGGTAGGGTATAGTCACGCCGGTACGTACCGGCCCGGTTTGGCTGCGGTTATCGCGAGAACACCATGGATCAGAAACTCAAGCAAAGGCTGGTAGGGGCTGTCGTGCTGATATCCCTGGCCGTAATATTTATCCCCATCATCCTGGAGGGTCCGGATGATGAATGGTCGCCGCATTCGCAGGGTATGCCGGAGCCGCCGAAAATAGACTATCGTGCGGAGATCGCGTTGCCGCCCCCTGATGACGTACCGTCAGCGCGAGTGCTGCCGGGCCACGTAGAACCGGTTGCGGAGGAGGCCACTGCACCCGAACCCGCTGCGGACGACACGGCACCGGAACCGGTGGCCGTCGTCCCGGAACCGGAAAAAACTGCCCCCGTGCCACCCCGGGCGACGCCCATCCCGGCTGAGGCATGGCTTATCCAGGTCGGCAGTTTCAGCCTGCAGCCCAATGCCCGGGGTCTGCGGGACCATTTGCAACAGGCCGGTTTCGATGCCCTTATCCAGGACATCAAGACCACAGGCGGGGAGACCACCTACCGTGTTCTGGTCGGTCCCCTGGACGAGCGCGCAGCGGCGGAGAAGTTGCAACAACGCCTGGCGCGGGAACAGCAGCTCAAGGGCCTGGTCGTGCAGGGTGGTGGTTAACCGGCATTCCCGGCGGGCAGGGCGGGAACCACACAGGGCACAGATGTATCGAACGTGGTGATTCGCAGCAAGACAGCGAGTTCCCGGGTATTGCCCATCCCGGTGGGGAATGCGGGCCCGGACTCCCCGAATGGGCATGGCGGGGCTAATCGCTTATCTGGTAAGATCACGGCCTGTTGTATTTTTATTTAAAGTCAATGGGCTAAGTCGTTGAAGCCCGGTTATTTCGAGGAAGTACAGCGATGGCCTGGATCGATATCATAATCATTGCACTGATTATCCTGTCAGCGGTTTTGAGTCTCTTCCGTGGATTTGTGAAGGAGGCGCTGGCACTCGCATCCTGGCTCGTGGCCTTCTGGGTCGCCATGGTTTTTCACGAGGACCTGGCTGCGGTGCTGTCACAGTGGTTGACAGAGCCCTCGGTCCAGAAGATCGCCGCGTTCAGTATTCTCTTCATTAGCGTACTGCTGCTGGGTGCGCTGGTGAACTACCTGGCCGGCAAACTCGTGGACAAGACCGGCCTGACGGGTACCGACCGCATGCTGGGCGTGGTCTTCGGGGTGGCACGTGGAGGGGTCATCGTCGCTGTGCTGGTACTGCTGGCCGGACTGACGGCCCTGCCCCAGGACTCCTGGTGGCAGGCATCCCGTTTACTCGGTTATTTTCAGGAATTCGCACTCTGGATTCACGACCTCATTCCCGAAGGAATGCTGGGCGACATCACCTACACTTAGTCTAGCGGCAGTCGCGGCTACTTTAGAGGTTCATCTATGTGCGGCATCATAGGCGTCGTCGCCCGCAGCCAGGTTAACCAGGCGATTTATGACGGACTGACTGTCCTGCAGCATCGTGGCCAGGATGCAGCGGGCATCATGACCTGCGAGGGCGGGCGCCTGCACTTGCGCAAGAATAACGGCCTGGTAAGGGACGTCTTCCATACCCGTCACATGCTGCGCCTGCCCGGCAATATGGGCATCGGCCATGTGCGCTATCCAACCGCCGGCTGCGAGAGCTCAGCCGAGGCGCAGCCGTTTTACGTCAATTCCCCCTACGGAATCAGCCTGGCCCATAACGGCAACCTGACCAATGCCAACAAGCTGAAACAGGAACTGTTCCAGGAAGATCTGCGCCAGATCAACACCGATTCCGATTCCGAGGTATTGCTGAATGTCCTGGCCCATGAACTGCAACAGCAGCGCAAGCTACGCCTGGATGTGGATGATGTCTTCGACGCGGTGGCGGGTGTGCACAGGCGCTGCGAGGGGGCCTATGCGGCGGTCGCGCTGATCACCGGCTTTGGCATACTTGCGTTTCGTGACCCCTACGGAATTCGACCACTGGTCTACGGCAAGCGGGAGACCCCGCAGGGGACCGAGTACATGGCTGCATCCGAGAGCGTGGCCCTGGATGTACTGGGGTTCGAACTGGTCGCCGACCTTGCACCCGGCGAGGCCGTGTTCATGACCCTGTCCGGGGAGATACATACCCGCCAGTGCGCGGAGCAGCCCGTCCATTCTCCCTGTATTTTCGAATACGTTTACCTGGCCCGGCCGGATTCCATGATCGACAGCGTTTCGGTGTACAAGGCACGACTGCGCATGGGCGAGAGGCTGGCCATGAAAATCCGGCGCGTGCGTCCGGAGCATGACATCGATGTAGTTATACCGATACCGGACACCAGCCGCACCTCAGCCCTGCAGCTCGCCAACAAGCTGGGAGTCATCTACCGCGAGGGTTTTATCAAGAACCGCTATATCGGCAGGACCTTTATCATGCCGGGACAACAGCAGCGCAAGAAATCGGTCCGCCAGAAGCTCAATGCGATTGATCTGGAGTTCCGGGGAAAGAACGTCTTGCTGGTCGATGACTCGATCGTACGCGGGACGACGTCATCACAGATCATCCAGATGGCGCGTGACGCAGGAGCGAAGAAGGTCTATTTCGCCTCGGCGGCGCCGGCGGTCCGCTACCCCAATGTCTACGGGATCGACATGCCCACGGGTAGCGAACTGATCGCGCACGGACGCAGTGAGCAGGAGGTGTGCGAGGCCATCGGTGCGGACTGGCTCGTGTACCAGGACCTGGATGATCTGATCGAAGCCGTCAGGAAGGGCAGTTCAACCATCGAACGCTTCGATACATCGGTATTTACCGGGGAATACGTAACCGGCGACATCGGCAGTGATTACCTGCATGATCTCCAGCTGATCCGCAACGATGCTGCCAAGAAGGAACGCCGTGACAGCGATAATGAAGGTATCGATCTGCATAATACGGCCTGACCACTGCCGCTGTTGACAGGTCTCGATGCCTCAACTAGTCTCTTTGACAACTGCGCCGATTTGATTTCAGCTTGCGGGCGCTTTCCAAATACAGCTAAAGCGATGGCTCCTGCTTTCGCATTACTGCAAGCGGGTTTTTTTACGCCCCGGGAACGGGCGCAGGAGACCCGCTGACCGGATACGCCTGGAGACAAGACATGCCTATCGATGACGAGGAACTTGCCTTTGAGACCCGGGCGATTCGTGCGGGTCAGCAGCGCACCGCTGAAGGTGAGCATGCCGAGCCGATCTTTCCGACCTCAAGTTATGTGTTCGGCAGTGCCGCCGAGGCCGCGGCACGTTTCTCCGGTGATCAGCCCGGCAATATCTATTCCCGCTTTACCAACCCTACGGTGCGCACCTTTGAACAGCGCCTGGCCTCGCTGGAAGGCGGGGAACGCTGCGTCGCCACGGCCTCGGGCATGGCCGCCATACTGGCGACCTGCGCGGGCCTGCTCAAGGCAGGAGACCACATCGTGTCTTCGCGCAGCATATTCGGCACGACGACCGTGCTGTTTTCCACCTACCTGGCGAAGTTCGGTATCGATACCAGCTTTGTATCGCTGACTGACCCGGACGCATGGCGGAATGCGGTGCGCGACAATACCCGGCTGCTGTTCCTCGAGACACCTTCCAATCCGCTGACGGAGCTGGCCGATATTGCGCAACTCGCAGAACTCGCCCATGCCAGGGGCTGCCTGCTGGTGGTGGACAACTGTTTCTGCACGCCGGCCTTGCAGCAACCGCTGAAGGCGGGTGCGGATATCGTCATTCATTCGGCCACCAAGTACCTGGACGGGCAGGGGCGCTGTATCGGCGGTGCAGTAGTAGGTAACGAGGAACACGTCGGCAAGGATGTCTACGGTTTCCTGCGCACGGCAGGGCCGACCATGAGCCCGTTCAATGCCTGGGTGTTTCTCAAGGGGCTGGAGACGCTGAGTGTGCGGATGCAGGCGCACTGCGAGCGTGCACTGGCACTGGCGCAGTGGCTGGAGGAGCAGGCCGGGGTCGAGCGGGTCTACTATCCCGGTCTCGAGTCCCACCCGCAACATGAGCTGGCCAGCCGCCAGCAGCAAGGTTTCGGCGGCATCGTTTCCTTCGATCTCAGGGGCGGCAAGGCCGCTGCCTGGAAGCTGATCGATACCACCGCCGTTTTCTCGATTACCGCGAATCTCGGCGACACCAAGAGCACCATCACGCATCCGGCGACGACTACCCACGGGCGCCTGACCCCGGAGCAGCGCAGCGAGTCCGGTATCGGCGACGGCCTGGTCCGTCTTGCCGTGGGTCTGGAGGCCGTCGATGACCTGCAGGCGGACCTGGCGCGTGGTCTTGCAGCACTCTAGCGCCCATGCCATGGTCCGGCGGGGAGTTCAGCAGAAGGACGACCACTGCCGGCAAGCAGCGTCGCTACCGGTCGGCCATGCAGAGGTTGATGCGGAAGTGACCAGCCTGTTTAGCTGCGCCCGCGAGTGCATCGATGCGTGCGACCCGGACGCCAAGCTGGCCCTGACCCGGGATACGGCGCAGGCCTGGCGTGCGCAGGCACTGCAGCTGCTCGAGTCGACTGCGCCGCAACCGATCGCCGTGCCGGGCCGGCCGGAACGACCCGAACTGGTGCATCCATCCCGGGTGGTCTCGCGCAAGTTGTCGAGCGAGGCGGGCAGGGCGGCCCTGCTGCACGCACTGGCCCATATCGAGTTCAATGCTGTCAATCTGGCGTGGGATGCAGTTTACCGGTTTCGCGGCCTGCCGCCGTCCTACTACGCTGACTGGGTCCGGGTTGCCGACGAGGAGGCGCAGCATTTCGGTCTGTTGAGAGAGCGCCTGCGCGCACTCGGGCATGACTACGGGGATTTCCCGGCGCATGATGGCCTCTGGGAGATGGCCTGCCGCACAGGCCATGATGTCATGGTGCGTATGGCGCTGGTGCCACGGGTGCTTGAGGCTCGCGGACTGGATGTTACGCCGGGGATGATCACTCGCCTGCAGCAGGCAGGAGACGCGGACAGTGCACGGGTGCTGGAGGTCATTTTGCGTGACGAGATCGGCCACGTGGAGATCGGCTCGCGCTGGTATCGCTTCCTGTGCCGGCAACGCGGACTTGACCCCCTGCAGACCTTTCGCGAGCTGCTGGATGAATACATGCATGGCCGGGTAAAAAATCCGCTGAATGACGCGGCAAGACGGCAGGCAGGCTTTGACAGTGATGAACTGGACCTGCTACACCGCATTACAGGGGGAGGAGCATGATGAGCTGTCGCAGGCTGTTCACCCTGCTGATGCTGGCCGCTGTCTGCAGCGCCTGTTCAAGCGCCGAGGATGGCCAGGCTGACGGCACCGCCACCGATACCGTCCCTGCTGTTGCTATTACGGCGACCGTCCTGCACTACCAGGAACAGGAGGCGGGGACAGACAGCTACCCGGTACGGGTCCTGATCAGCCCGGATTTCCTGCGCATCGATGACGGCTATGCAGAAAGCGATTTCGCCCTGCTCGACAGGGCGGCGCGCAGCGTCTTCAGTGTCAGCCACGAAGACCGCACTATCCTGGTGATACAGGATACGCAGGCAGACCGCGAGGTCCCGCCCGGTATCCTCATGGAGCTGGAGCAGACGGTCGATACCGAGGCGCCCCGGGTTGCGGGCAAGCAACCGGTGCATTTGCGATTTATGGCCAATGCGGCCGTATGCCATGAGGCCGTGGTGGTGCCCGGACTGCTGGAAGACGCGGTCAAGGCGCTGGTCGAATATGAGGAGATACTCGCCTCGCGGCAACAGGAAACCCTGTCAATTACCCCGGAGTCCATGCAGTCTGCGTGTTTCCTGACGCGCTATGTCTATGCCCCCGCGCGGCATCTGCGCCAGGGCTTTCCGATCCGTGAGTGGGATGATGCCGGCTACAGCCGCCTTCTTGTGGATTACCGCGAGTCGGAACAGCTGGCAGGCGAGCTGTTCCACCTGCCTGAGGGTTACCAGCGCTACTCGCTGGGCGAGTCGCCCGGACTATGACAGCGACTGCAACCGGCAGCCTGCCGGGGTGCACTCGAGAACACTGCCCTGTTCATACCAGTCGCCGAGTACCAGGCGCCGGGCCGGCTTGCCGTTCACCCGCAGTTCATGGACTGCCGGGCGATGGGTGTGGCCGTGGATCAGCCGCTGCACGGCGTGCCGCTCCATGGTGTCGGTCACGGTCTGCGGATTGACATCCATGATCGAGTCCGGCTTCCCATGGGTCCTCTCGATGCTGGTCTCCCGCAACTGAGCAGCTATTTGGCGGCGTTCTGCCAGCGGCCTGGCCAGAAAGGCCTGCTGCCACGCAGGTTCCCGGACCATGTCGCGAAAGGCCAGGTATTCCGTGTCGTCGGTGCACAACAGGTCACCGTGCATCAGCAGGGTGGCCTGGCCGTACAGATCGACGACTGTCGGGTCGGCGAGCAGTTTGCAGCCAGATGCCGCGGCGAAGTCCTCGCCCAGGAGAAAGTCCCGGTTCCCGTGCATGACATAGACAGGCGTGCCCGACCCGGCGCAGTCCCTGAGTCCTGCGCAGACAGCGTCGGCCAGCGAACTGTCGTCATCATCACCGACCCAGGCCTCGAACAGGTCGCCGAGGATATACAGGCGCTCGGCAGAGCGGCCACGGCCCTCGAGGAAGTCGAGAAACAGCCGGGTGATTTCAGGGCGCTGCGGATCCAGGTGCAGGTCGGAGATGAACAGGGTGCACGGCATTCGACCGCGACTAGCCTTCCGCGATCTTCACCGAATTGATGGTCACTGCCTCGACCGGCACATCCTGGTGTCCTGAGCGGTTGCCGGTCTTGACGCCCTCGATGGCATGTACAACGTCGATACCGTCAACGACCTTGCCGAATACGCAGTAACCCCAGCCCTGGGGCGTGGGGGCGGAGTGGTCCAGGAAGCTGTTGTCCTTGACATTGATGAAGAACTGGGCCGTGGCGGAATGCGGGTCGCTGGTGCGTGCCATGGCGATCGAGCCGGTGACGTTCTTGAGTCCGTTATTGGCCTCGTTCTTGACCGATCCCCTGGTCGGCTTCTGGTTCATGTCGGCATCGAAGCCGCCGCCCTGGATCATGAAGCCGGGGATGACGCGATGAAAGATGGTGCCGTCGTAGAAACCTGCCTTTGCATACTCGACAAAGTTTTCGACAGTCTCCGGGGCCTTGTCCCCGTCGAGTTCCAGTGTTACGAGACCCATGCTCGTGTCCATGTGTACAGTAATCATGCCGGCTCCTTGTGTGTCGTTTTCTGAAGAACAACCGGTCGCCGGTATCATGCCAAGCATCGCGGTCAGGATAATTCCAAGCAGTTGTTTCATTTGCTTCTCCGGTTAATATCTGCCGGCTGCCAATAATATAAGCTTCTGCCCGAGTTACAAGTCCGCAGGGGTGTTTCCCGGCGTGCTTTCCGTTACCATGGCCGCGCCATGGGTACCCCCGAGTTGTAGCGGACCGGAACAATGCAAGCCATCACCATCTATAACAGCCTGACCGGCAACAAGGAAACCTTCGTTCCCATCGATGAGGGCAAGGTGCGGATGTACGTCTGCGGTATGACCATCTATGACTACTGCCACCTGGGACATGCCCGGGTCATGGTGGTCTTCGACATCGTGACCCGTTATCTGCGCCACATCGGTTATGAGGTGACCTACGTGCGCAACATCACCGATATCGATGACAAGATCATCCAGCGTGCCAATGAAAACCAGGAGGACATACAGGACCTGACCGCGCGCTTTACCGCCTTCATGCATGAGGATGCCGCCGCGTTGGGCATACAGGAACCCGACCAGGAACCGCGCGCAACCACCTCGATGGACCAGATCATCGCGATGATCAGCACCCTGATGGAAAAGGGCTATGCCTACCAGGGTGACAATGGCGACATCTATTACAATGTCAGCCGTTTCGAACACTATGGCCAGCTCTCCGGAAAGCGCATCGAGGACCTGCGTGCAGGTGAACGTGTCGCCGTGGATGAGGCGAAGCGGGACCCGATGGATTTCGTGCTCTGGAAGGCCGCCAAGCCCGCTGAGCCCAGCTGGAAATCCCCCTGGGGGGACGGCCGCCCCGGCTGGCATATCGAGTGTTCCGCCATGTCCACCCACTGCCTGGGTTCGCATTTCGATATCCATGGCGGCGGCATGGACCTGAAATTTCCCCATCATGAAAATGAGATCGCGCAGTCCGAGGCGGCGACCGGGGAGCATTTCGTCAATTACTGGATGCACAACGGCTTCGTCAAGGTGGACGAGGAAAAGATGTCCAAGTCACTGGGCAATTTTTTTACCGTCAGGGAAATACTGCAGCGCTACCGTGCCGAGGAAGTGCGCTATTTCATCCTGGCCAGTCATTACCGCAGCCCGCTGAACTATTCCCAGGAAAACCTCGATAACAGCAAGGCCGCCCTGACCCGGCTCTATACCGCTCTCAGGGGGCTGTCAGCCGTGGCGGCTGACCCGGCAGAGTCAAGTTATACAGACGCCTTTCATGCGGCAATGAGCGACGATTTCAATACCCCCGAGGCAATCGCGGTACTCTTTGAAATCGCCAGGGAGATTAACCGGCACCGGGACACCGCCAGGGAAGAGGCGCAACGGCTGGGCGGCCTGCTGCGTCACCTCGGCGGTGTGCTCGGCCTGCTGCAGAGTGAGCCGGAGACATTTCTGCGCGAGCTGACCGGCAGCGCCGCCAGTGCAGATGCCGGCCTGTCGGATGCGGCTATCGATGGGCTGATCGCACGGCGCCTGCTGGCGAGGGCCGACAAGGACTGGGCCGAGGCCGACAGGATACGTGATGAGCTCGATGCGCACGGTATCCTGCTGGAAGACGGCGCCGCGGGGACCAGCTGGCGCCGGAAATAAGCTACGCGTGCAGCTGTTCAGCTGCGAACAGGGTGTTCTCCAGCAGGGTCGCGACCGTCATCGGGCCGACCCCGCCGGGAACCGGGGTAATCCATCCGGCGCGTTCAAAGGCCGCGTCAAAGCCGATATCACCGGTCAGGCTGCCGTCCTCCAGCCGGTTGATACCGACATCGATGACGGTGGCCCCGGGTTTTATCCATTCGCCGGGCACCAGCCCGGGTATACCCACGGCCACCACCAGGATATCCGCACTGCCCACGTGGGCCTCGAGATTGCGGGTGAAGCGGTGGCAGGTAGTCACCGTGCATCCCGCCAGCAGCAACTCCAGCGACATGGGACGGCCGACGATATTCGAGGCGCCGACAATCACCGCCTCCCGGCCGTGAAAGGGCTCGTCGGTGTATTCCAGCAGGGTAATGACGCCACGCGGCGTGCAGGAGCGGAGTAGGGGGCGTCGCAGGGCGAGCCGCCCGATGTTGTAGGGATGGAAACCGTCGACATCCTTGTCCGGCAGGATGGCCTCGGTCACCTTGTCGGGATCGATTTGTCCGGGCAGCGGGAACTGGACCAGGATACCGTCGATTTCCACGTCCTTGTTCAGGTCCTCTATCAGGGCGAGCAGATCCCCTTCGCCGGTGTCGGCGGGGAGGTCATAGGCGCGGGACAGCAGGCCGGCCTCATCACAGGCGAGCCGCTTGTGGCGGACATAGATCTCGGAGGCCGGGTCCTGTCCGACCAGGATGACCGCAAGACCGGGGGGGCGCAGGTTGGTCCTGAGGCGGTCCTCGATTCTCTTTTTCACGGACTGCCTGACTTCGGCAGCGATGGACTTGCCATCGATCAGTTTGGCGCTCATGGAATGGGTCCGATGCCCTGTGGTGTGTCAGCGCGGGATTCTCGCATGGCGCCGTCATGCGGCACAACTTGGTGGTGTTTGCCGGGGCATTGACCGGCGCGCACCCGGCGGCCACTGCTGCGGTGCCATTTGACCGCTGACAGGGCTAGCACGTATTATCGCGTGGCTCAGTGTGGGCCCAATGGTCCGGTATCACCTCGTGGTAGCACAGAGAGAACGGGGTATAGCGCAGTCTGGTAGCGCGCCAGCTTTGGGAGCTGGATGTCGGGGGTTCGAATCCCTCTACCCCGACCAGTGATAATGATTTCAGTTCTTCAGAGGCTGAAGAAATGCGCCCGTAGCTCAACTGGATAGAGCATCGGCCTTTAAGCGCACATCATGGCGGATGTGCACATTGGAGCCTTTATGAGGAAACATAACTCATAAAGTGGATCGCACTGTATCGGGGAAACCTTAACAGTTAGTGCTGATGGCAATCCCGAGGAAACCGTTGGTTGACCCATTCAAAGGTCGGTGTATACCATTCAAGCGATGCACCATACCAGAGAGAAGGGTGACCCGGGTGTTTTGAAGGCTCAGCCCGATCAATCTGAGGGTAGAAACACCCGAGCATAATCAGGCAGGAAACGCGAGCATGACCGCTGATTATCGATGGGTTCCGTAGAGACTATACGTGCGACACCTGAGATGGTGAAGAGATAGTCCAGACCACAAACCCTGCCGGGCGCGCCATTTTGTTGAATCATGATTTGTTGGAGTTTTACTCGTTTTATGGTGGGCGTAGCTCAGTTGGTAGAGCCCTGGATTGTGATTCCAGTCGTCGTGGGTTCGAGTCCCATCGTCCACCCCATTTTTTCGTAATTCCCCACGGCCCCGGACCCGTGGCCGGCTTGAACCGCTATCGCCTCTGTGGTCCAATACCGGCCTTCCGGGCCGTTAGCTCAATTGGCAGAGCAGTGGACTCTTAATCCATTGGTTGAAGGTTCGATTCCTTCACGGCCCACCAACTCGACCATGCCCGCGCCGTGCGCGGGCATTTTTTATCCCGGAGCGGCGCCTGCCACGGCCAGTCCCGGTCCCTGATACACCCTGGAAAATCGGGGCGATGGGACCTGGCGGATGGGGGCGGCCTGGCATTAGGGGTGCGCTGGCTGACGACAAGCCGTTATAATTACAAAGATTACGTGGGGGATCAGTGACCGCTCCCGGCGGCACGCTATAACGCGAAAGTGGCGGAATTGGTAGACGCGCTGGCTTTAGGTGCCAGTGGGGAAACCCGTGAGAGTTCGAGTCTCTCCTTTCGCACCAGTTTCCCGGCCAACGGGAGGCATTTTATTACAAGGCACGAATGTCGCACCGGACAGGGGAAGCGGCACTATAAACAGAGGTGAAAACATGCAAGTTTCGGTAGAACACACGGGCGGGCTGGAACGTCGTATGACGGTCCAGGTGCCGGCAGAGCGTATCGATCAGGAGGTCGGTTCCCGGCTTCAGTCGATGACACGGTCCGTGCGGCTTGACGGTTTCCGGCCTGGCAAGGTGCCGTTCAAGGTGGTGGAAAAAAAATACGGCAAGCAGGTGCGCCTGGAAGTGACGGACCAGATCATCTATTCCACCCTGCAGGAAGCGCTCACCCAGGAGAGCCTGCGTCCGGCAGGCGAGCCGAAGATAGAGCCGAACGAATCGCAGCCGGGCGAGGCCCTGGAATACGTGGCGACCTTCGAGGTGTTTCCGGAACTGGGCGGTGCCATCGATGACAACTTCTCGGTCATCCGGCCCGTGGTGAAGGTCACCGACGCGGAAGTTGACGCGATGCTCGACAAGCTGCGCAAGCAACGCGCTACCTGGAATGAGGTCGAACGTGATGCCCGACTTGACGATCAGGTCATTATCGATTTTGAAGGCAAGGTGGACGGTGCGTCTTTCAGCGGCAACAAGGGTGAGAAAATGCCGCTGGTGCTGGGCTCGAACAGCATGATCCCGGGTTTCGAGGAACAGCTGGTCGGTGTCAGTGCCGGCGATGAGAAGACGCTGCAGGTCAGCTTCCCGAAGGACTATCCGTCTGCAGAGGTCGCTGGCAAGGACGCGGAGTTCAGAATCAGGGTGCATGGCGTTTCGGAAATGGTGCTACCGGAACTGGATGATGATTTTGCCCGTGCCTTCGGCGTGGCCGACAGGGGGATGGCAGGGCTGCGCGAGGAAGTTACCAATAACATGCAGCGCGAACTCAAACAGTTGCTCAAGGGGAGTCTCAAGGACCAGGTCTTTTCCGGACTGCTGGAGAAAAACCCGGTCGAGGTTCCGCGCAGCCTGGTCGAGAACGAGATCGTGCAACTCAGGTCCCAGCAGGAATACCAGAGGCTGGACACGGAAGCGCTGCAGAACACGGCAGAACGCCGGGTCAAGCTGGGCGTGCTGATCAGCGAAGTCGTCAAGCAGAACCAGATTCAGGTCGACCCCGACCGGGTGCGCGAGGCGGTTGAAACAATCGCGGCCTCCTATGAAAAGCCCGAGGAGGTCATCCAGTGGTATTATGGAAACCAGGAGATGCTCGCCGGCATCCAGTCCGCGGTGCTCGAGGAACAGGTCGTTGACTGGATGATTGAAAACGGCGGCCTCAAGCTGGAAGAGAGACAGACCTCATTTGACGAACTGGTCGATACAGCCAGGCAATCTAAAGGATAGGTTTCGATGACCGATAGCAACTTCATGAACAGTGCAGCAGACACCCGGGCCCTGAACCTGGTCCCGATCGTTATCGAGCAGACGGCACGCGGCGAACGTTCCTACGACATCTACTCGCGCCTGTTAAAGGAGCGCGTCGTGTTTGTTGTCGGACCGGTAGAGGATTACATGGCCAATGTCGTGGTCGCACAGTTGCTGTTCCTTGAGTCAGAAAACCCTGACAAGGATATCCACCTGTACATCAACTCGCCGGGTGGATCGGTCACTGCCGGGCTGGCGATCTATGACACCATGCAGTTCGTCAAGCCTGATGTCAGTACCATGTGTATCGGACAGGCAGCCAGTATGGGTGCACTGTTGCTGGCAGGTGGCAGCAAGGGCAAGCGCGTTTGCCTGCCACACTCGCGCATGATGATCCACCAGCCGCTGGGTGGCTTCCAGGGGCAGGCGACCGATATCGATATCCATGCCCGGGAAATACTGCTGATACGGGAAAAACTCAACCTGATTTTGTCACAGCATACCGGGCAACCGCTGGAACGCATCAGCGAGGACACGGAACGTGACAATTTCATGGGGGCCGACAAGGCCAAGGAATATGGCCTGATCGATCAGATACTGGCCAGTCGTGATACCGGCATTGACGCCTAGAACAGGACCGATCACCGGTCTGGATGGATTAACCCTCTATAAAAAAATGATTTACCGTGATTGAAGGAGTTGATTCACAATCGCAAATAGTGTTAAAAAACCATCAGGCAGGTCCTTGTTGAGGCGCATGGGGATTCGAGTATGAGTAATGACAGAGACGGTAAGGGTGACGACGGCAAATTGCTCTACTGTTCCTTCTGCGGCAAAAGCCAGCATGAAGTACGCAAACTTATCGCCGGACCCTCTGTCTTCGTCTGCGACGAGTGCGTCGAACTGTGTAACGACATCATTCGCGAGGAAATGCAGGAGAAATCCTCGACTGGTGGAGACAAGCTGCCCAAGCCGCAGGAAATCAATGATGTACTGAATGAATACGTGATCGGCCAGGAACGCGCCAAGAAGGTCCTCTCGGTCGCCGTTTACAACCACTACAAGCGTCTCGATGCCTCCGGCAAGAAGGATGAGGTCGAGCTCTCCAAGAGTAATATCCTGCTGATCGGCCCGACCGGTTCAGGCAAGACCCTGCTGGCGGAAACGCTGGCGCGCATGCTGAATGTCCCGTTCACTATCGCCGATGCCACCACCCTGACAGAGGCCGGCTACGTCGGCGAGGATGTCGAGAACATCATCCAGAAACTCTTGCAGAAGTGTGATTACGATGTCGACAAGGCCCAGACGGGTATCGTCTACATCGACGAGATCGACAAGATCTCGCGCAAGTCGGACAACCCCTCGATTACCCGGGATGTTTCCGGGGAAGGCGTACAGCAGGCACTGCTGAAGCTGATCGAGGGTACGGTCGCGTCGGTGCCGCCACAGGGTGGGCGCAAGCATCCGCAGCAGGAATTCCTGCAGGTGGATACCTCGAACATCCTGTTTGTCGTGGGCGGTGCGTTTGCCGGTCTCGACAAGATCATTCGCAGCCGTTCTGAAACGGGCGGCATCGGTTTTGCCGCCGAGGTCAAGAGCAAGGATGAGGAAATAAAGCTCGGAGAGATCCTCTACGACGTGGAACCCGAGGACCTCATCAAGTATGGCCTGATCCCCGAGTTTGTCGGTCGCCTGCCAGTGGTGGCCACCCTGGAGGAGCTGGACGAAGACGCGCTTGTCCAGATTCTGACCGAGCCCAAGAATGCCCTGACCAAGCAGTACGAGAAGCTGTTTGATATGGAGGGCTGCGAGATTGAATTCCGAGAAGATGCCCTGCGTGCCGTGGCGCGCAAGGCCATGGAGCGCAAGACCGGTGCACGCGGTCTGCGTACCATCCTCGAGCAGGTCCTGCTCGACACCATGTACGATCTCCCTTCGATGGAAAATGTCCTCAAAGTGGTCATTGACGAGGGCGTTATCCTGGGGAATTCCAGGCCGTACATGATTTTTGACGCTTCTGAGCCACTTGCGGCCTCAGAGTAGTATCTATATCTCCATAAATAACAGTAAGTTGCTTTATCATTCGCCTGGCGGGCTGGCTGGCATGTAACTTGCTGCATGTTTAATGCCTGTCAAAAAAATATGGTTGAAGAGTCGCAGATGCGTCCCCATATTGGTGTCTGACGGATAGGACACAAGGGAATGAACGTTCCGACAGGCAGGGCACCGGGGCTTGTATGACGCTATCCAGGCGGTTCGCCGCCAGCTAACCGGTAACACACTATCACTAAGGAATGGATGGACACCGATATGACAGATCAAGCCGCGAGCGCAATACCCGTCTTGCCATTACGGGATGTTGTTGTTTACCCGCATATGGTCATTCCGCTGTTTGTGGGACGTGAAAAATCAATCAATGCCCTGGATACGGCCATGCAGGAGGACAAGAAGATCCTCCTGGTGGCGCAAAAAAATGCCGAAATAGATGATCCCTCCGCAGAAGACATCCACGAAATCGGGACATTGTCGACAATCCTGCAGCTGCTGAAGCTTCCCGACGGGACAGTCAAGGTGCTGGTGGAAGGCGCCGAACGGGCACGTATCACTTCCCTGGAGACCGCGGACGCCTTTTTCACCGCCCACGTCGACCTGCTGGAAGCGGATGACTCGGACGAGGAAAAGGAACTCGAGGTAATGACCCGTTCACTGCTTGCCATATTCGAACAGTATGTGAAACTCAACAAGAAAGTTCCCCCCGAGATCCTCACATCATTGTCGGGAATCGATGAGCCCGGGCGCCTGGCAGACACCATCGCCGCACACATGTCGCTCAAGCTTGAGGAGAAACAGAAGATCCTCGAGATCGAGAACAGCCACCAACGCCTTGAGCGTCTTATAGGGCTGATCGAGGGCGAGATCGACATCATGCAGATCGAGAAGCGGATTCGCGGCCGCGTCAAGCAGCAGATGGAGAAGAGCCAGCGCGAGTACTACCTGAACGAGCAAATGAAGGCCATCCAGAAGGAACTGGGCGAGATGGAAGATGCGCCCAATGAGCTGGAGGAGCTGCAACAGAAGATAGAAAAGGCGGGCATGAGCAAGGAGGCCAAGGAAAAGGCAAGCTCTGAACTCAACAAGCTCAAAATGATGTCGCCGATGTCGGCCGAGGCGACAGTTGTCAGAAATTACATCGACTGGCTGGTCGGTGTCCCGTGGAAGAAGCGCTCCAAGATCCGTCATGACCTGTCGGTGGCGGAGGATGTCCTGGAAGCGGACCACTACGGTCTGGAAAAGGTCAAGGAACGCATCCTCGAGTACCTGGCGGTGCAGCAGCGCGTCAAGAAGCTCAAGGGGCCGATCCTGTGCCTGGTCGGTCCGCCCGGTGTCGGCAAGACCTCGCTGGGACGCTCCATTGCCCGTGCCACCAGCCGCAAGTTCACGCGCATGTCACTGGGTGGTGTTCGTGACGAGGCCGAAATCCGTGGCCACCGCCGCACCTATATTGGCTCGCTGCCCGGCAAGATCGTCCAGAACCTCTCCAAGGTGGAGGTGCGCAATCCGCTGTTCCTGCTGGATGAACTCGACAAGATGTCAATGGACTTCCGCGGCGATCCGTCATCGGCATTGCTTGAAGTGCTCGATCCCGAACAGAACAACGCCTTCAATGATCACTACCTGGAAGTCGATTTCGACCTGTCCGACGTGATGTTCGTTGCCACGGCGAATACCATGAATATCCCGGGCCCGCTGCTCGACCGCATGGAGGTCATCCGGATACCGGGTTATACCGAGGACGAGAAGATCAATATCGCCATGCGCTATCTGCTGCCCAAGCAGATAAAGAACAACGGCCTCAAGGAGGACGAGATTTCGGTCAGCCAGAATGCAATCCGCGATATCGTACGCTACTACACGCGCGAGGCCGGTGTGCGCAACCTGGAACGCGAAATCTCCAAGATCTGCCGCAAGGTGGTCAAGGAACTGGTGCTCAAGGAGCGTGACAAGAAGATCTCCGTCACCCCAAGGAACATCGACAAGTACCTTGGCGTCAAGCGCTTCCGTTACGGCCTGGCCGAGGAACACGATCAGGTAGGGCAGGTCACCGGACTTGCCTGGACGGAAGTCGGTGGTGAGTTGCTGACCATCGAGTCGACCATCGTCCCCGGCAAGGGCAAGATGATCCATACCGGTCAACTCGGTGATGTCATGCAGGAATCCATACAGGCGGCGACGACCGTGGTACGCAGCCGCTCCTCGATGCTCGGCATCGACCCCGATTTCTACCAGAAGTACGATATTCATGTGCACGTGCCCGAGGGTGCCACGCCCAAGGACGGCCCCAGTGCAGGTGTCGGAATGTGCACGGCACTGGTGTCTGCGCTGACCGACATCCCGGTGCGCGCCGATGTGGCAATGACGGGCGAGATCACCCTGCGCGGCGAGGTGCTGCCGATTGGCGGGCTCAAGGAGAAATTACTGGCGGCCCATCGAGGCGGAATCTCCGTGGTTCTGATCCCTGAGGAAAATCGCAAGGATCTCGCTGATATTCCGAAGAATGTCAAGGACAAGCTGGATATCCGCCCGGTCAGGTGGATCGACGAGGTCCTGCAGGTCGCCCTGCAGCATCAGCCGGTACCTTTGGCGGAGGAGGGCAAGGAACCGCCCAGGAAGGCCAAAGCCAAAGGCAAGGAAAAGGGTGAGGCCAAGCAGAAACCCATCACGGCACATTGACTTATACATGCCTGATGCTGGGCCGCGCCGGGGCAGCTGCTACAGCTGCCCCGGCGGGTTTTTATGCGCGGGATTTCTATGCTTTAATACCCCCTGCCTGATGGCAGGGGGACAGGTAACATTATTTTTGTGTGACTGATTTCCAGTTGAAACGTTTCGTTTAATCATAAAACCAATTTCGGGGATACCATATGAACAAAGCTGAATTAATAGATGCCGTAGCGAGTGAGGCCGAGCTGTCCAAGGCGGATGCAACCAAGGCTACCGATGCGGTTCTGGACAGCATTACCGGTGCGTTGAGCAGAGGTGATCAGGTGACGCTGGTTGGATTCGGGACCTTTTCTGTCAGGGATCGCGCGGCCCGGGCCGGGCGCAACCCCCAGACGGGTGAGACAATTCAGATCAAGGCATCGAAATCACCGGGCTTCAAGGCTGGAAAAGCCCTCAAGGATGCCGTAAACTAGCGCGCCTTCCTTCGGGTGCTTAGCTCAGCTGGGAGAGCGTCGCCCTTACAAGGCGAATGTCGGGGGTTCGATCCCCTCAGCACCCACCATGGATATGGAGTGGTAGTCCGCCAATAGGCAAACTGAAAGGGCGCCCCCTACGGTGCCCTTTCTTTTTTTATGGTCTCTAGAGGCCCTGACATTATCCCGAGAGATTGAAATATGTTACTGGCGATACGTGAACGCATGATGGGCGTTGTCGGCTGGATCCTGCTGGGCCTGCTGGCAATAGCCTTCAGTTTTTTCGGACTGAACTGGTATTTCCAGAGCGATGCACGCACCTACGCGGTGACCGTTAATGATGTCGATGTTTCACTGGGTGAACATCAGCGGACCTACCAGCTGTTGCGGGCGCGCATGCAGGACATCATGGGAGAGGCCTACGACCCGGCGCGTATCAATGAGGCGGCGCTGAAGAAGAACGCGCTCGAGCAACTGATTCGTGAACAGCTGCTGCTGCAGGAGGCCGAGGCCGAGGGCTTCCTGGTCAGCAAGCAGCTGGTCGCAGCCCAGATCGATGGAGTCGATGCCTTCAAGGAGGAGGGGGTATTCTCGAAACAGAAATACGAACAGGCCCTGCGCCTGCAGGGCATGAGCCCGGGAGAGTTCGAGTGGCGACTGTCACGCGAACTGACCACCAAGCAGATCACGAATGGTGTCGTGCAAACGGCTCAGGCCACACCCGAGATGCTGGACGCGATCTACCGGCTGCAAGGCCAGCAACGCCGCTTCAACTACCTCAAACTCCCGCTGGCGCGTTACCGGGACCAGGTGCAGCCCAGCGATGAGGACGTGCAGCAGTATTACGAGGCGCATACTTCCGAGTTCATGACCCCCGAGCGCGTGCGGGTGCAGTACCTGGAACTGAAGGCAGATGAACTCGAGGTCATCGGTGAGGTGGATGAAGCGGATCTGCAGGCCCTCTACCAGGAGCAGTCCGAACGCTACGTGACCGAAGAGGAACGCCGGGCACGCCATATCCTGGTCCAGGTGGCAGCGGATGCCGATGATGAGGCAATCGTCTCCGCACGCGCCAGGGCTGAAGCGGCACTGGAGCGACTGGCGGGCGGGGAGTCGTTCGAGGCACTGGCCGGTGAGTTGTCCGATGACCCGGGTTCGGCGGCCAATGGCGGTGACCTGGGGTTTTTCGCCAAGGGTATGATGGTGCCCGAATTCGAGTCGGTGGCCTTCACCCTGGACAAGGGCGAGCGCAGCGGGCTCGTGCGTTCGGCCTTTGGCTTCCACATCATCGAGGTGACCGACATCAGGGCGGAAGTGGTCAAGCCATTCGCCGAGGTCCGTGATGAGCTGGTCGACGAACTGCTCGCCGCGCAGCGCGGTGACCGCTTCTATGACCTGTCCGAGGAATTGTTCAACCTGGTATTCGAGCAGCCCGACACCCTGGAAGGGGCAGCAGAGGACCTGGAACTGGAAATCAGGACCAGCGACTGGTTGAGCCGCAAGGGTGGCAAGGGTATCGGTGAGTTTGCCGGTGTCGTTGCCGCTGCTTTTGCTGAAGACGTCCTCAATAACGGCAATAACAGTGAGCCGGTCGAGGTGGCTGACGGACACCTGCTTGTGCTGCGTGTACTGGATCATGAGCTCGCGACAGCCGTGCCACTCGACAGCATCAGGGACAAGGTCAGGGCGAAGGCCCATGATGAAAAGGCGCGCACCCTGACCCGGTCACGGGGCGAGGAACTGCTGGCGAGCATGAAGTCCGGCACCCCGTTGAAAGAGATTGCGGCGGCCGAGTCACTGGAATTGCAGGAGTCAGGGCTGATCGACCGGGGCGCAGCGCAACCCGAGCGAGTGCTGGTCAACGAGGCCTTCCTGATGCCGCCACCCACCGGCGAGCAGGCCTCTGTAAAGGGTCTTGCGCTGGGTTCGGGCGATTATGTCCTGCTCGCGCTGGAGGAGGTCAGGGACGGTGACCTGTCGGCCATGACGGATGCCGAGCGCGACCAGGCCAGCCGGGAACTCAGTCGTATCCAGGGCGTCACCGAGATGGCTGCGTTGCTGGACGATTTGCGCAGCCGGGCAAATATCGTCGTTCACGACCAGTCGAACTAGGTCTGAATTTACGGTTTGCATCTGCCGGGATGAACTGACCTGAAACTCCACTGGCAAATCCTGATTGCCCTGGTACTGGCCGTAATAGCCGGCCAGCTCACCGGTATGGACACCAGCCTGTTCGGGCTGCGTTTCTACGACATCTACGAATTCCTGGGCACCCTGTTTCTCAATGCCCTGAAGATGCTGATTGTCCCGCTGATCGTGTCCTCCATCATCACCGGCATTGCCGGTGTCGGTGCCAGCGGGGCCATGGGTCGCCTGGGCGGCAAGACCCTGCTGTACTACATGACCACCAGTCTGTTCGCGATCCTGGTCGGCCTGTTCCTGGTCAACCTGGTCTCGCCGGGGATCGTGGACGGGGAGCCGGCCCGGGAGGTCATCGCACTCTCCGATGACGGCGCTGACATCGCGTCTCGAGTGGAGGGGCGCGGCGTCGGCGACGTGGTCGAGATCTTCCTGCGCATGGTACCCACCAATATCGTTGCCGCCGCGGCCGAAGGCCAGATGCTGGGCCTGATCTTTTTCAGCCTGCTGTTCGGTTATTTCATGACGCGTATCGAAGGCGGCCTGGCCAAGCCGATGCAGGATTTCTGGCAGGGCGTGTTTGCGGTCATGATGCAGATCACCGAGTGGGTGATGCTGTTCGCCCCGATCGGGGTGTTCGCCCTGGTGGCCAAGGTGGTGGCCTCCACCGGCTTTGCCGCCTTTGCACCACTGCTGGCCTTCTTCTTCACGGTACTGGCCGCGCTGGCCGTACATTTCCTGGTGGTCCTGCCGCTGTTGCTCTGGTTCGTCGGCCGGGTCAATCCCCTGCGTCATTACCAGGCCATGGCGCCGGCGCTGCTGACCGCGTTTTCTACCGCCTCGTCCTCGGCCAGTCTGCCGGTCAGCATGGACTGCGTGGAGCGGCGCGCCGGGGTCTCCAATCGCACCAGCAGTTTCGTGCTGCCGCTGGGCGCGACCGTGAACATGGATGGCACCGCCCTGTACGAGTGTGTCGCCGCCATGTTCATTGCCCAGGCCTACGGGCTGGAGCTGGGTTTTGCGGAACAGTTCACCGTGGTGCTGGTGGCCCTGCTGACCTCGATCGGCGTGGCGGGCATCCCGGCAGCCAGCCTGGTGGCGATCACCATCATTTTGACCGCCATCGGGTTGCCGGTGGAGGCGGTTGGGCTGATCCTGGCGGTCGACCGGGTGCTGGACATGTGCCGCACCAGTGTGAATATCTTCAGCGATTCCTGTGGCGCGGTGCTGATCGGCCGTCTGGAAGGCGAGCAGGGGATACTGCAAAAAGCCTGACGGCGAATCTTGATTATGCTTGAATTACCGCAGAGACGCAGAGGACGCGGAGAACTAAAAAATCATTGAACGCAAAGACGCGAGGAATAATTTAGCCACACCTGGACTGAGCCCACCGAACCCTGTATCAAACCACTTTCCTTACTGGAAGGGCAGTAGTAGTTGCATATCTGCAACTCTCCGAATGCGCTACTCACCATAGACCGGTGATACCTTAGACGGCAGCTTTTCCCGAGAAACGGCGTTCGTGTGTCCCATGCACCTTTGCAGTGTTACTTTATCCTGAACGTCTCTGCGCCCTCAGCGTCTCTGCGGTGAATATTCCCGAAGCCCCGCCGGCTACTCCATGGGTCCCATGCCGACGGTATTGAAGCCCGCATCCACGTAGGTGATCTCGCCGGTAATCCCGGCAGCCAGGTCCGAGCACAGAAATGCCGCGGCATTGCCGACGTCATCGATGGTGACATTGCGACGCAGCGGTGCGGTCCTGGCAAACTGGTCGAGCATCTTGCGGAAGTTGCTGATGCCGGAGGCGGCCAGGGTACGGATCGGGCCGGCCGAGATGCCGTTGACACGTATTCCGTGAGGCCCCAGGCTTTCCGCCATATAACGGATATTCGCCTCCAGGCTGGCCTTGGCAACCCCCATGACGTTGTAATTGGGTATGGTCTGCACGGCACCGAGGTAGCTCAGCGCGAGCAGCGCACCGTTGCGGCCCTCCATCATGGGACGGCCGGCCTTGGCCAGTGCCGCGAAGCTGTAGGAGCTGATGTCATGGGCGATGCCGAAGCCCTCGCGGGTCACACAGTCGAGGTAATCGCCATCCAGTTGCCCTCCCGGGGCAAACGCCACCGAGTGCACGATGATGTCCAGGCCATCCCAGTGCTTGCCCAGCCCCTCGAACACCGCCTCGATCTGCTGATCACTGCCGACATCGCAGGGGAGGGTGATGTCGGAGTCGCATTCCGCCGCCATTTTCACGACCCGGCCGCCCAGCTTCTCGTTCTGGTAGGTGAAGGCCAGCTCGGCGCCTTCCCGGTGCATGGCCCGGGCAATACCCCAGGCGATGGATCGGTTGCTGGCCAGGCCAACGATCAGTGCGCGCTTGCCACTCATGAATCCCATAGCAGTTCCTTGTACTGTCATGTCTGAAGAGGTGATTCCCGGTGCCTGCCGTAGACGCTGGCGGTGCCCGGATGCGAAGCCGCTAAGGTACCGGAAAACGCCGATTACGGAAAGTATTCCAGCGCCGTCATCGGGCTATGAAAGCCGGTACGACGCCCGATATAATGACCCGTCATGCCGTATCACAGCCTACAGATGATTCAGCGCCACCCTGGCCGTGAAAAGGGATGGATGTGTCGCTGAACAGCCCGCGCGTGCAACCCGGCCGGGTGTCCTGGATGATCCTGCTGGCGGCGTTACTGGGCGTTGGCGCCTGCAGTGACGAGCCCTGGAACCGGCCGTATCCCGCCGCAGAGGCGCGCGAGAACATACTCTATGCCTCGTTCCAGGAGCGCCCCAACCACCTTGATCCGGTGCAGTCCTACAGTTCCAACGAGGTGGCCTTTACCGCGCAGATCTACGAACCCCCGTTGCAGTATCACTACCTGAAACGCCCCTACGAACTGATTCCACTGGCGGCCACCGGGGTGCCGGAACCGTACTATCTCGATGCGCAGGGCAGGCCGATTGAAGCGGACTCTGCGGCGCAAGACATTGCCTACAGCGTCTACGATATCCACATCCAGCCGGGTATCCGCTATCAGCCGCATCCGGCATTTGCACGTGACGCGGATGGCAACGATCGTTATTACCCCCTCGATGCACCGGACCTCGAGGACATCTACAGCCTGGGAGATTTCAGCGCGACCGGCAGCCGTGAACTGGTCGCCGCCGATTATGTCTACCAGATAAAACGCCTGGCCCACCCGCGTCTGCATTCACCGATACTGGGCCTGATGAGCGACTACATCGTCGGCCTG
Organism: uncultured Ectothiorhodospiraceae bacterium; assembly: GCA_947258615.1. Classification (GTDB taxonomy): domain Bacteria; phylum Pseudomonadota; class Gammaproteobacteria; order UBA9214; family UBA9214; genus CAMYJZ01. Next base: position 43,091 of record CAMYIX010000067.1, read on the forward strand.
GCCGACTACGTGGACACCCTGGAGCAGGTCGCGGAGGCCATGCCAAAGGGAGGCTTCCTGGATCTGCGCGACTACCCGCTGGAAGGCGTGACGGTCATCGACCGCTACGCCTACCGGATCCGGATCAAGGGCAAGTACCCGCAGTTGCTGTACTGGCTGGCCATGCCGTTTTTCGCCCCGGTACCCTGGGAGGCGGACCGCTTCTACAGCCAGCCGGGGATGAAGGAGCGCAATATCACCCTGGACTGGTACCCTGTAGGTACCGGTCCCTACATGCTCACGGTGAACAATCCCAATCGCCAGATGGTGATGGTGCGCAATCCCAACTTCCACGGCGAGGCCGTTCATCGACAAGGTGATCTACAGCCTCGAGAAGGAGGATATCCCCTACTGGAACAAGTTCCTGCAGGGTTACTACGACACCTCCGGAATCAGCTCCGACAGTTTCGACCAGGCCATCAGTGTGGGCGCCAGTGGCGAGGTGTCGCTGACCGATGCCATGCTCGAAAAGGGGATCGAGCTGAGGACGGCTGTTTCCACCTCGATCTTCTACACCGGTTTCAACATGCTCGACCCCGTGGTCGGCGGATTGGGCGAAAAGGCCCGCAAGCTGCGCCAGGCCATCGCCATCGCCGTTGACTTCGAGGAATACATATCCATCTTTCTCAACGGCCGCGGTATCCCGGCACAGGGCGTCATCCCGCCGGGCATCTTCGGCTTCGTGGAAGGGGATGCCGGCATCAATACCTACGTCTACGATCTCACCCCCCGGGGACCGGAACGCAGGCCTATCGAGCTGGCCCGGCGCCTGCTGGCCGAGGCCGGTTACCCTGAGGGTCGGGACATCGAGACCGGCAAGCCGCTGGTGCTGTACTTCGATACCACGGCCACCGGCCCGGACGACAAGGCACGCCTCGACTGGCTGCACAAGCAATTCGCGAAACTCGACATCCAGCTGGTGGTGCGCGGCACGGACTACAATCGCTTCCAGGAAAAGATGCTCAAGGGCACGGCGCAGATCTTCCAGTGGGGCTGGAATGCCGACTATCCCGATCCCGAGAATTTCCTGTTCCTGCTCTACGGTCCGCAGGGCAAGGTCGAGCACAACGGCGAGAACGCCGCGAACTACCGTAACGAGGAATTCGACCGCCTGTTCATGCAAATGAAGAACATGGACAACGGCCCGCAGCGCCAGGCGATCATCGACCGCATGATGGCGATTGCGCGTCACGATGCACCCTGGCTGTGGGGGTTTCATCCCAAGCAGTTCAGTCTCGCCCATGCCTGGTACCGCAATGCCAAGCCCAACCTGATGGCCAATAACGCCCTCAAGTACCGGCGCATCGATCCCGGGCAGCGGGCCGAACTGCAGGCCACCTGGAACCGGCCGGTGCGCTGGCCGATCGCACTGCTGCTGGGCCTGGTATTGCTGGTGGTGCTCCCGGCCTTCTTCAGCTACCGCAGCCGGCAGCGCCGGCCTGCCTATACGCAGGTGCACTGATGTTTGCCTATATCGTCAGGCGCGTGGCCTACGCCCTCCCTATCCTGATCGGGGTGAACCTGCTCACCTTCTACCTGTTCTTCGTGGTCAATTCACCGGATGACATGGCGCGCCTGCACCTGGGCGTCAAGCGCGTCACCCCCGAGGCCATCGACAAGTGGAAGGCCGAACGCGGCTACAACAAGCCATTGCTCTACAACGAGGTCGTCAGCGGTAGTGCGAAACTGACCCACACCATCTTTTTCGAAAAATCGGTGAAGCTGTTCGCCTTCGACTTCGGCCATTCGGATGACGGCCGCGACATCAGCCACGACATCCTGGAGCGCATGAAGCCCAGCCTGGCCATCGCCATACCGACCTTGCTGGTGGGCCTGCTCATCAACATCACCTTTGCCATGCTGATGGCCTTTTTCCGCGGGACCTATGTCGATGTCTCCGGGGTGGTCCTGTGCGTGGTCCTGATGTCTATTTCGGCGATGTTCTACATCATCGGCGGGCAGTTCCTGTTGGGCAAGCTGCTGCGCCTGATGCCCATCTCGGGCTATGACACCGGCCTGGATGCCCTCAAGTTCCTGGTGCTGCCCGTGGTGATCGGTGCCATCAGCGGCATCGGTGCCGGCTCGCGCATGTACCGTTCGTTCTTCCTGGAGGAGGCGAACAAGGACTTCGTACGTACCGCGCGCGCCAAGGGCCTGGACGAGTCGCTGGTGCTGTTCCGCCATGTGCTGAAGAACGCCATGATCCCGATTGTCACCGGCGTGGTGGTGGTGTTGCCGATGCTGTTCCTGGGCAGCCTGCTGCTGGAATCGTTCTTCGCCATCCCCGGGCTCGGCAGCTACACCATCGATGCGATCAACCGCCAGGACTTCGCCATCGTGCGTGCCATGGTGTTCCTCGGCTCGGTGCTCTATATCATCGGGCTTATCCTGGTCGATATCGCCTACACAGTGGTCGATCCACGGGTGCGGCTGTCATGATCATGCCGGTCATCCTGTGGACCGATGCCCTGGTGTTCCTGCTGGTCGCGGTGGTGCTGACCTTCGCCCTCTACGCGCGCAGCAAGCCGCATCTGCGTGCGCCCTGGCGCCATGTGCTCGGCAGCCGCATGGCATCCGCCTCCATCGTCATCCTGCTGGCCTATGTGGTCATCGGCCTGCTGGACTCGCTGCATTACCGCGCGCCACTGGAGAACAACGGTGCCAGTGACGAGGTGCACTACGGCGTCGAGGTCCTGAGCGTGCTCGACTACCTGCTGGAGCCGTTGCACACCCGCACGGAAAAGACCTATTCCGCACCATTCGCCACCCACCTCTATACCCGGGAGACCATCCAGCACCCCGATGGCAGCCAGACCCGTGAATACCCGCGCCTGACCTGGGGCGGACGTCACCTGGCCGACCCCGAGGCCGACTTCAGAAGCGATATCCTGGTGCGCGTCGCCACGGCATGCCTGCAGGCGCTGCTGTTGAGCGGCCTGCTGCTGTTACTGCTGGGTTTCTGGCTGGCGCGCCGCACGCAATACACCCCGGGCCATGCCATCCGCAGTATCCTCGCCGGGCGTACCCGGACCCCGTTGCGGGTCATCCTGCTGACCCTGGGCCTGCTGCTACTGCTGTTCTGCCTGGCGCTCAACCTGTCCACCGCCTACCACGTGTTCGGCACCGACAAGGTCGGGCAGGACGTGTTCTACCAGACCCTGAAAAGCATTCGTACCGGGCTGGTGATCGGTACGCTGACGACCCTGGTGATGCTGCCGTTTGCCATCCTGATGGGGATACTCGCCGGTTATGCGCGCGGCTGGATCGACGACCTGATCCAGTACATCTACTATGTGGCCAACCACCCTGAAAAGTTCGAAACAGCCTTGGAAAGAGCCGATATCAGACTGTTATTCCTTTGTATTATTCTGGGAATTACCAGCTGGACCGGGCTCTGCCGGCTGCTGCGCGGCGAGTCGCTCAAGCTGCGCGAATCGGAATACATCAAGGCGGCGGTAGCACTCGGTGTCTCGCACGCCAAGGTCATCACCCGGCACATCCTCCCCAACGTCATGCACATCGTGCTGATCACGGTGGTGCTCGATTTCAGCGGCCTGGTGCTGGCGGAGGCGGTATTGTCCTACGTGGGCGTCGGGGTCGATCCGACCATGAACAGCTGGGGCAACATGATCAACAGTGCGCGCCTGGAGATGGCGCGGGAACCGGTGGTGTGGTGGTCGTTGTTGTCCGCGTTCCTGTTCATGTTCACCCTGGTGCTGGCAGCGAACCTGTTTTCCGACGCCGTGCGCGACGCCTTCGACCCGCGCCTGCACCAGCGCTGATCCAGGTAATTACACACTATCACCGCAGAGACACAGAGGACGCAGAGAAAATATGATTGTTAACAACCCGTTTGCCATTTGCATTACAGCAGCCATTTGTCGCTGTGTGTGTTGAACGATATACGTATTACTCCGCGTTCTCCGCGTCTCTGCGGTAATGTATTTTTTGGTAAGTTGAATAACTAAAATGTCACAACCCTTGATCAAACTGCAGGATCTGTCGGTACGCATCGGTTACGGTGAGCGTGCCATTCGCCCCGTCGACGGGGTCAGCTTCGAGATCAACCGGGGCGAAACCTTTGCGCTGCTAGGCGAGTCCGGCTGCGGCAAGTCGATGACCGCGCTCTCCATCCTGCGCCTGCTGCCGCAGCCGGCCGGACGTATCACCGGCGGCCACGTCTACCTCGACGGCGAAGACCTGACGGCCCTGCCCGAGATCGAGATGCGGCGCATACGTGGCCGCCGCGTGGCCATGATCTTCCAGGAGCCCATGACCTCGCTCAACCCGGTGCTGAGCATCGGCGACCAGATCGGGGAGTCCCTGCGCCAGCATCACCAGATGAAGGGCCGGGCCGCACGCGAGCGGGTGCTCGAGCTGCTCGATGCCGTCGGCATACCCGACGTGCAACGCCGCTATGATGAATACCCGCACCAGCTATCCGGGGGCATGAAACAGCGCGTGATGATCGCCATCGCGCTGGCAGGCGAGCCCGATCTTTTGATTGCTGACGAGCCCACGACCGCCCTGGATGTCACCATCCAGGCACAGGTCCTCGAACTGCTGCAGAAGATCCAGCGGGAAACGCACATGGCCATTATGCTGATCACCCACGACCTGGGTATCGTGGCCGGCATGGTGGACCGGGTTGCGGTGATGTACGCCGGCCAGCTGGTGGAGGAGGCCAGCCGCAACCGCTTCTTCGCCGATGCCGGGCACCCCTACAGCCAGCGCCTGTTCGAGTCCCTGCCGGATGTCGGCAAGCGCGAGCATGCCCTGCGCACCATCCCCGGATTCGTACCGGCCCTGGACCATGATTTCAGGGGCTGCCGCTTCGCGGAGCGCTGTGACCAGGCGTGGGACCACTGCCACACCCATGCGCCGTCCTGGCGCATTGAGACCGGTGACCACCATCATGTGCGTTGCCACCTGGCGGATGAGAACGTGATTGCGCCGCCCCGATCGACGACCACCGAAAAGATACTGCGGCATGCAGCGTCCAGTCACGGCAACGGTGAGGCCCTGCTCGATGTCAGCGACCTCCAGGTCCACTTCCCGATCCACAAGGGTGTGTTCAAGCGCGTCGTCGGTCATGTGTATGCCGTTGACGGCATTTCGCTGAGCATCCCCCGGGGCCAGACCCAGGCACTGGTTGGCGAGTCCGGTTGCGGCAAGACCACCGCCGGCATGGGTATCCTCCAGCTGTTGCGGCCCACGGGTGGCAGCGTGCACTTTGACGGGATCGAGCTCACCGGGCTCAGGGGCGAGCGCCTGCGGCGCCGGCGTTCGGATTTCCAGTTCATCTTTCAGGACCCGTATTCCTCCATGAACCCGCGCATGCGGGTGGGGGACATCGTCGAGGAGGGCATGATCGCCCAGGGCATCGGCAAGTCCCGGCAGGCGCGCCGCCAGCGTGTGGAAGAGCTGTTCACCCACGTCGGCCTGTCACCGGAACACGTGCAGCGCTATCCGCACGAATTCTCCGGCGGCCAGCGCCAGCGCATCTGCATCGCCCGGGCCCTGGCCGTCGATCCGCGCCTGGTGGTCTGCGACGAGCCTACCAGCGCGCTGGACGTGTCTGTGCAGGCCCAGATCCTGAACCTGTTGAAACAGCTGCAGAATGAACTGGGCCTGTCCTACCTGTTCATCACCCACAATCTCTCGGTGGTGGCCTACCTGGCCGATCGGGTGGCGGTGATGTACCTGGGACGCATCGTCGAGGAAGGGCCGGTGGCCGAGGTGCTGGAGCGCCCCCTGCATCCCTATACCCGGGCCCTGATATCGGCCATCCCCCAGGTCGAGCCGGATAGCCGGCGCGAAGTCATCCGCCTGGAAGGTGATATGCCATCCCCGTCAAACCCGCCATCCGGCTGCCATTTTCACCCGCGCTGCCCGAGCGCCATGCCCGAGTGCCGCGAGCGCTACCCGGAGGAATCCGCTAGCAGCGGGCACCGGGTGCGCTGTTTCCTGTACGACTGAGGCCCCGGATATGCGTTCCGGGGAGTAGGGCAGGCCCGGCCAGCCATGCTAGACTGCGCGCTTTCGTTTTTTCACCGAACCTGAAAACCAAGTACACGAGGCATACCATGAGCATTCAGTCCTTCCATCCCCCCGTTCGCACCCTGATGGGTCCCGGCCCCTCCGACGTCAATCCACGCATCCTGGAGGCCATGTCACGCCCGACCATCGGTCACCTCGACCCGGTGTTCGTGGGCATGATGGAGGAGATGAAGGAACTGCTGCGCTATGCCTTCCAGACGAGCAACCAGCTGACCATGCCGGTATCGGCCCCCGGATCGACCGGCATGGAAACCTGCTTCGTCAACCTGGTCGAGCCCGGTGACAAGGTCGTGGTCTGCCAGAACGGCGTGTTCGGGGGACGCATGAAGGAGAATGTGGAACGCTGCGGTGGCACCGCCGTCATGGTGCAGGATGAGTGGGGCCGCGCGGTCGATGTCAACAAGGTCGAGGAGGCCCTCAAGGCGAATCCGGATGCCAAGGTCCTCGCCTACGTGCATGCCGAGACATCGACCGGTGCCATCTCGGATGCCAAGACCCTGGCCGAGCTGGCACGCCGGCACGACTGCCTGACCATCGTCGATACCGTGACCTCACTGGCCGGTTCGCCACTCATGGTGGACGAATGGCAACTGGATGCGGTTTACTCAGGCACCCAGAAGTGCCTGTCCTGCGTGCCCGGCCTGTCACCGGTCACCTTTAGCCAGAAGGCGCTCGATGTGGTGACCTCGCGCAAGACCACCGTGCAGAGCTGGTTCATGGATCTCAACCTGGTACTCGGCTACTGGGGCGGCGAAGGCAAGCGTGCCTATCACCACACGGCCCCGATCAACACCCTGTATGCCCTGCACGAGGCGCTGGTCATCCTGCAGGAAGAGGGCATCGAGAACTCCTGGAAGCGCCACCGCAAGAATCACCAGGCCCTGAAGGCCGGCATCGAGGCCATGGGGCTGAAATTTGTCGTTCCCGAGGCAGAGCGCCTGCCGCAGCTGAACGCCGTTTCCATCCCCGCCGGTGTCGACGAGGCGGCTGTCCGGTTGGCGCTGCTCAGCGAGTACAACCTCGAGATCGGTGCCGGTCTGGGCGCCATGGCCGGCAAGATCTGGCGCATTGGCCTGATGGGCTATGCCAGCAACACGACCAATGTCCTGTTCTGTCTGGGTGCGCTGGATGCCGTCCTCAGTGGCATGAAGGCGCCGATCGATTCAGGGGTCGCGGTTGACGCCGCCCGGGCCGCCTACGCCGGCTGAGCCAGTCCAGATAGCGATTACCCGTCATGGACTGGAAGGTCTTTCTGACCGTGTTCGGTGCCGTTTTCGTTGCCGAACTCGGTGACAAGACCCAGCTGGCCACCATGCTGTTTGCCGCTGACAGGGAAGTCAGCAAGCTCACCGTGTTCTTTGCGGCCTCGCTGGCACTGGTCGTTGCCTCTGCAATCGGTGTGCTGGCCGGTTCCGTGATGTCGCATTACATCAGCGAGAAATACCTGCACATAATTGCCGGCAGCGGCTTCATCGTCATCGGCATGTGGATTCTGTTCAGGGCCTAGCCCGCATTTCCCATCGGGCGACAGGTGCCCGGACCGGGACTATTCAAACAACGACAGGTACGCCCCGTAACCTTCCTTCTCCAGGTCCTCCCTGGGGATAAAACGGAGCGAGGCGGAATTGATGCAATAGCGCAGACCGGTCGGCTCGGGCCCGTCATTGAAGACATGGCCCAGATGCGAGTTGGCCTGCCGACTGCGCAGTTCGGTACGCTTCATGAAGAATTTCGTGTCTTCATGTTCTATCAGTACACCCTTGTCGATGGGGCGCGTGAAGCTGGGCCAGCCGGTTCCGGACCTGAACTTGTCGGTGGAGCTGAACAGGGGTTCGCCGGAGACGATATCGACATAGATACCGGCGCGCTTGTTGTCCCAGTAGTCGTTGCGGAACGGGGGCTCGGTGCCCTCCTGCTGGGTGACCTCGTACTGCAGCGGGGTCAGGCGCTGGCGTAGTGTCACTTCATCGGGTTTCTGGAATGTAGCGCCCTCAGGCTGGGTGCTGGACACGCTGTCCGTCAGCGTCGCGCCGCCGGCATCATCCGCACTGCCCTGTATCAGGAAGAACAGCGTCCCGGCGCCCGCCACTAACGCCAGCAGTAAAGTGAACCGCTTCATGTGCATACCCTCGCTTGCTATTGATCTCTCTTAACGTTGACCACGGCAAATGCAGAAAGTTTATAGCTTTTCCGGATAAGTCATCTAAATATTGCAGGAAAGCCGGCCTGGATGCGGGTGGTGCAGAAGTACTAGCCGTAACTGGCTATGTACAGGAACCAATCGGTGGCGATGACTCAGTCATCTGGCTCGAAGGGGTAGGGCAATGAACGCAGTGCAAAGGCCGGCCCTTCAGCGGCGCCGCAATGCAGCGGTTCCGATTCGGCCGCAGTGATCTGGATGACCGCCAGGGCGCTGAAACCGCCATCGGGGTGCGGCTGGACGTCGACGATGCGCCCGGCGGCCTGTTCGCCGTTGCTGGAGGAATACAGGCTATCGCCCGGCTGGGGTTGTGTAGTGGTTTCTATATGGCCGAGATACATGCGCCGTTTGAGTTTGCCGAGGTACTGGGTGCGTGCCACGATCTCCTGCCCTGGATAGCAGCCCTTCTTGAAATCGAGGCCGTTGATAAGCTGCAGGTTGAGCATCTGCGGTACGAACAGGTCCGTCGTGGCCGCATAGATGTCGGGTATCCCGGCCTGGATCTGCAACAGGCGCCAGGCCGCCATACCCACCGGCGCGCCGCGTACATTGAGTGCGTTCCAGAGTTCTCGCGCCGCATCAATCGAGCAGGCATACACCTCGTAGCAGTGCTCGACACCGGGCACGCGCAGCAGGGTCAGGCTGTCGGTATGCGTGGCCTGGTGCACTGCCTGCGGTAGTTTCCCGGAGGCGCCCAGGAGTTCGTCGTCCGCGTCCTCGCCGGAGATGCCAATGCATACGAAGTTCTCACTGGCGTCCTCCAGGGTGACCTCGGCACGCAGCACGAACATGCGTAACCGCTGCAGTACCACCTCGAGGGTGTCGGCCGGCAGCCGCAGGTAGAAGGTGTCGCCCCGGCGGAACAGCCGGAACAGGCCGATCACCCGGCCCTTGGGGGTGCAGTACGCCGCCAGCTGGTGGCTGCCCGCGTCGATCCGGGTGACATCGTTGCTCAGCTGTGACTGCAGGAAGCTGGCCGCGTCCTTGCCATGCACCGCGATCACGCCCAGGTGGCTGAGGTCGCTGAACACCAGGCCGCTCAGGCAGACCTCGAGCTCGCGTTCCGGATTGCCGTAATGCATGACCAGACCGTCCCCGAACTCGGCCCCGGCATCGGTGAGAAATTCTTTCCAGTCGGTATTCATTTGCCAATGTCCTGCATGGGAAAAGAATGAAATTCTAGTTCAACTGCCGAAGCCTGTCAGCAGTCAGGCAGGGCCTTTCTGGCCGGCTGGTGTTCGCTTCAAGGCGGTGGTATAAAAGCAAGCAGCAATGAACATACCCCATGCCTAGCCAGCGATCGGCACCCGTATTTCTCAACCTTTTCCGGATCCGCTTTCCGGTGGCCGCGATCACCTCGATTGCACACCGCATATCAGGGGTGCTGCTGTTTCTGTTCTTCCCCTTGCTGGTGTGGCTGCTGGACCTGTCCCTGCAGGGCCCGGACGGCTTTGCGCGCGCGCTCGATCTGCTGCAACCGGTCTGGGTGCGCCTGGGACTGGCACTGATCGCCTGGTCCCTGCTGCATCACCTGCTGTCCGGCATCCGCTTCCTGTTGATCGATATCGACATCGGAGTCTCCCTGGGCGCGGCGCGGCGCAGTGCCTGGGCAGTCAATATCATCGGCTTGCTGCTGGGTCTGGCCTGCCTGGGGTGGTTGTTTTGACCAGCCATACCCATGGGCTGCGTACCTGGCTGCTGCAACGCCTCAGCGGCATCTACCTGGCCGTCTACCTGGTCTATGTCATTGCCGCAGCCATGCAGCATGGCCGCTACTCGTACGCGGAGTGGCATGCCTGGCTGGTGCATCCGGTCATGAGCATCGCCACGGCCGGGTTCATCCTGGCGATGCTGGCGCATGGCTGGGTCGGCATGCGCGATGTCATTCTCGATTATGTCCACGTCCTCTCCGTGCGCCTGCTGCTGCTTATTCTGGTCGGCCTGACGCTGGTTGCCAGCGGGCTGTGGGCCCTGCGCGTACTGCTGCTGGCGGCCGGCTAGATGGCCATGAACATACCCAGCCGCAGATTTGACACCCTGATTATCGGTGCCGGCGGCGGTGGCCTGCGCGCGGCCCTGCAACTGTCCAGCGCCGATGCCCATGTGGCCGTTGTATCCAAGGTGTTTCCGACCCGCTCGCACACGGTCGCGGCGCAGGGCGGCGTCAATGCCGCGCTGGCCAACGTGCGCCCGGACAACTGGCACTGGCACATGTTCGATACTGTCAAGGGTAGCGACTACCTGGGCGACCAGGACGCCATCGAGTACATGTGCCGAGCGGCGCCCCAGGCCGTCTACGAACTGGAACACTTCGGGGTGCCGTTTTCGCGTCTCGATGACGGCCGTATCTACCAGCGCCAGTTCGGCGGGCAGAGCATGAACTTCGGCGGTGAACAGGCGGCACGCACCTGTGCCGCTGCCGACCGTACCGGGCACGCCATCCTGCAGTCCCTCTACCAGCAGAATATCCGCGCCAAGACCCATTTCTTCGATGAATACTTTGCCGTGGACCTGGTTCGCGATGCCGAGGGCTGCCTGCTGGGTGCACTGGTCATGGAGATCGCCAGCGGTGAGCTGTTGCTCATCGAGGCCAAGACCACCCTGCTGGCCACCGGCGGGGCCGGTCAGCTGTTCCGCACCAATACCAATGCCCTCATCAACACCGGTGACGGCATGGCCATGGCCCTGCGGGCCGGCATCCCGTTGCAGGACATGGAGTTCTTCCAGTTCCACCCCACCGGCATTGCCGGCAAGGGCATGCTGATCACCGAGGGCGCCCGCGGCGAGGGCGGTTACCTGGTCAACGCCGAGGGCGAGCGCTTCATGGAACGCTATGCACCCCATGCAAAAGACCTGGCCAGCCGCGATGTCGTCAGCCGTGCCATCGCCACCGAGGTGCGCGAGGGACGCGGTTGCGGTGAACACAAAGACCATGTGCTGCTGAAGCTGGACCACCTCGGGGCCGCGACCGTGCACAAGCGCCTGCCGGGCATCTGCGACATGGTCGGGACCTTCCTGGGCACGGACCCGGCGGTGACCCCGATCCCGGTGGCGCCGACCGCGCACTACACCATGGGCGGCATCCCGACCAACCGCTTCGGGCAGGTGATCATCCCGGAACAGCAGGGCCCGGAGGAGCCGGTGCCGGGGCTGTATGCCGCCGGCGAGTGCGCCTGTGTCTCGGTCCACGGCGCCAATCGCCTGGGCGGCAATTCGCTGCTGGATATCCTGGTGTTCGGGCGTGCGGCCGCCAACCACATCGTCGATTACCTGAAAGAAAACCGGTACCACCGGCCGCTGCCGGAGGACGCCGTCGATCAGGGCCTGGCACGTCTGGCGCGCTGGGAACAGAAGGGCGAGGGTGAGTCGGTGGACGCCTTGCGTAGCGAGCTCGCCCGGGTGATGGAAGCGAACTGCGGCGTGTTCAGGACCAGGGAGGTCCTGAGCGACGGCCTCGACAAGGTCAGTGCTCTGGCCGTACGCATGGCCGATGTGCGCCTCAGGGACCACAGTGCGGTGTTCAACACCGCGCGCATCGAGGCCATGGAGCTCGAAAACCTCATGGACGTGGCACTGGCCACCGTGGCATCGGCACTGCAGCGCGAGGAAAGCCGCGGCGCCCACTCGCGCATCGACTACCCCGAGCGCGACGACGTGCACTGGCTGAAGCACAGCCTGTATCACCACGAGACGCGCACGGTTGACCACAAACCGGTCAGGACCAAGCCGATCACCGTCAGTTCCTTCCCGCCGAAAGAACGGGTCTACTAGCTCCTGAGACGGCCACCATGAAATTCTCCATCTACCGCTACAACCCGGAACACGACACGGACCCCCGCATGCAGGACCTGGTCCTAGATGACAGCCTGATCAGGTCCGACATGATGCTGCTGGACGCCCTGCTGCTGCTCAAGGCGCAGGACGAGACCCTGAGCTTCCGGCGCTCCTGCGGAGAGGGGGTGTGCGGCTCGGACGGCATGAACATCAACGGCCGCAACGGGCTGGCCTGTATCACGCCCCTGGCCTCGCTCAGGACACCGGTCGAGGTGCGCCCGCTGCCGGGCGTGCCGGTCATCCGTGACCTGATTGTCGACCTCGAACCGTTTTACCGGCAATACCGTGCCGTGAGTCCCTACCTGATCAACAACGACCCGGTGCCGGAGGTCGAACGCCGCCAGTCGCCGGAACAGCGCGAACAACTGGACGGGCTTTACGAATGCATCCTGTGCGCCTGCTGTTCGACGTCCTGTCCATCCTTCTGGTGGAACCCGGACAAGTTCCTGGGCCCGGCCGCACTGCTGCAGTCCGCGCGTTTCCTCGCCGACAGCCGCGACCAGGCGACCGACGAGCGCCTGGGTGACCTGGAAGGGCCCTTCAAGCTGTTTCGCTGTCACACCATCATGAACTGCGTCGAGGTCTGTCCCAAGGGACTCAACCCCACGCGTGCCATCGGACGCATCAAGGACCTGATGGTCAAAAGGTCGACGTGAGCATGCCGCGGGGCACAATGGACCAATCGGCGGAACGCCGCAACCGCCTGGCCTGGCAGTGCCGGCGCGGCATGCGCGAACTGGATGAGCTGTTGAACGGATTCATGGACCGGCGCTATGCAGTCCTGGGCGAAGCGCAGCTGACCGCCTTCACGCGTCTGCTGGAGTACCCGGACAGCGTATTGCTGGAATGCCTGATGGGGCGCATGGTCCCCGCCGACAAGGATGTCGCTCACATTGTCCGGGAAATACGCCACACCACTGCGCCTTGAGCTCGGCAGATCGCGACTGCTGCAGCTGTACCTGGGGCTGCTGCACGGGGTGGCACTGCTGATACTCCCGTTCATGCAGCTACCCGCTACAATCGTCCTGCCGGTGGCGCTGGTCTTGCTACTCAGCTACCTGCGTTACCGCCGCCGCTACTGGCGGGCAGCCCATCCGGACGCGGTCAGGTCAGTGGTTTGGGGTGTCGCTGACCGGGTAGAACTGACCCTGGGCTCCGGTCGCCGTGCAGATGCGACGCTGCTGCCGCAGGGGTTTATCCAGCCCTGGCTTGTCATTCTGCATCTCCGGCCTGACACCGGCCGCAGGCGTCACCTCATGGTGTTGCCCGACATGCTGGACGCCGAAAGTTTTCGCCGCCTGCGGGTACGGCTGCTGCTCGAGCTGAGGCGGGACGCGGACGGGAGAGGGCGATGAGAGTAAAAAGGGGGCATTCTGCTTTTTATTGCCATCCGGCAAGACAGCTTGGTGAAAAAATACAAAACCCGGAATGTCCCCTTTTCCCCTTGGCGATGTTATTGCGCGGCCTGTTCGTTTGCCTGGTTATCGCGCTGACGGCCTGTGCGCCGCCGCCGGACGAGATCATCCGCCTCGGTATTGCCAGCGCACCGGCCAACCTCGATCCCCGCTTTGCCACGGACGCGACCTCGGCGCGCATCAATCGCCTGCTGTACCGCCGGCTGGTCGATTTCGATGAGCGGATCCGGCCGGTGGCCTCGCTGGCGACCTGGGAGGTGCTGGCGCCGAACCACTACCGCTTCAGCCTGATACCGGAACGCAGCAACTTTCATGACGGCCAGCCCGTCACGGCCGCGGACGTGGCCGCGACCTACCGCTATATCCTCGACCCGGACAATGCCTCGCCGCATCGCAGTGCGCTGGCACTGATCAGGCGCATCGAGGTGCTGGATGACGCAACCCTGGATTTTCACCTTGCCCGGCCCGACCCGCTGTTTCCCGGTTACCTGGTGATCGGTATCGTACCGGCCAGTACGGCCCGTGACGGTCACCCCCTGCACGAACAGCCGCTGGGAAGCGGGCCGTTCCGTTTCCAGGGCTGGCCGGAGCCGGGCCGGCTGCGCCTTGTGCGCATCGCGGACGGGCAGGGCATCGAGTTCCTGCGGATCGGTGATCCCACGGTGCGGGTGCTCAAACTGCTGCGTGGCGAAGTGGACCTGCTGCAGAACGACCTGCCGGCCGAATTGCTCGGCTACCTGGACAGGCAGGACGGCTTCACGGTGAGCTATGGCCCGGGCAGCAACTTCGCCTACATCGGCTTCAATCTCGAGGACCCGGTGACCCGCGATGTCCGCATCCGGCGAGCCATCGCCCATGCCATCGATCGTGCGGCGATCATCCGGCATGTGCTTGCCAGCGCCGCGAAGCCGGCCGCGGCGCTGCTGCCCCCTGACCATTGGGCCGGTAACCCGCACCTCGAGCCCATCCCCTATGCACCGCAGCGGGCGCGCCGCCTGCTTGCCGAGGCCGGCTACACCGACGATCGGCCGCTGAAACTGGAGTACAAGACTTCGACGGACCCGGTGCGGCTGCGCATCGCCACCATCATCCAGCAGCAGCTCGCGGAGGTCGGGGTACAAATGAAGCTGCAGAGCTATGACTGGGGCACCTTCTACGGCGACATCAAGGCCGGGCGTTTTCAGCTCTACAGCTTGGCCTGGGTAGGCATCAAGACCCCGGACATTTTTCGCTATGCCTTCCATGGCGAATCATTGCCGCCACAAGGCGCCAACCGCGGACGCCTGGCCGACCCGCGCACCGATGGCCTGATCGAGGCCGCGGAAAACGCCGCCTCACTCGACGGGCAGGCCGCCCATTACCGTGCGGTTCAGGCGCACCTGCTGGAGGTGCTGCCGTACGTACCGCTCTGGTACGAAGACCACGTGGTCGTCGCCGGGGACGGCATCACGGGGTATCGACTCGCCAGGGACGGGAACTACGATGGCCTGCTGCATGTCCGGCCGGCGCATCAGTAAACACGGGCCGCCGCAGCCGTGGCGTGCAGGCAGCGCGACGGGATAAGCTGGCCGTATAATGGGCAGATGGACAATACCGCCACGCTAATCAAGGTCAGCATCGGGGAACAACGCCTGCAACTGGTCGAGGCCGGCCGGGTCACCCTGGACTGCAGCATCTCAACAGCCAGCAACGGGCCAGGGGAACGCATCAACAGCGAATGCACCCCGCGCGGCTGGCACCGGATCCGCGCCCGTATCGGTAGGGGCTGTCCCGAGAATACCGTGTTTGTGGGACGCCGGCCGACGGGTGAGATCTACACGCCGGCACTGAAGCAACAGCATCCGGGGCGTGACTGGATCCTTACCCGCATCCTCTGGCTGTGCGGAGAGGAACCGGGCAGGAACCGCCTGGGCGAGGTTGATTCCATGCGCCGCTATATATATATCCACGGCGCCCCCGATGAAGACCGCATGGGCGTACCGTCGTCCCACGGTTGCGTCAAGATGACCAATCGGGAGGTGATCGCACTGTTCAACCGGGTGCCGGTGGGAACGCGGGTCCTGATCGAGGAGGCCTGGTAAATGGCGTGCCGAGATTTTGCAGTCAAATGCGCCCTGAAAATGGAAAAAAGGTGTCAGGAACCTTATCTCCGAATAAGGTTCCTGACACCTTTTCTAATTTCGAATTGACGTTGAAGCGCCCGACGCGGGAGTATTGCGCGCTTGCAGAATTGCCAAAGCCAGAAACTCCGTAGGTTACTGCTAAACGGGAATGAATCAGGCGTATTCGATAAAATAGATGGCGACACCCAGGGCGATCAAGGCAATTTCCACCACGCTAATCCAGAGAAGCATATAGGTAATACGGCGTCCGGCAGGCTTCATCGGTTGCCAGATACGACGCATGTACCAGCGCCATAAACGGATGCGGGACCAGCGCTGCCAGTTGACCAGGTACTGTTGCAGATACTGGGCCCAGAGCACCAGGCTTTTGTCGACCTCGTGTATGTGCGTGCTTCTTTCCTC
>CAMYIX010000068.1 GCA_947258615.1 uncultured Ectothiorhodospiraceae bacterium
GCGACCGCGAACAGGTAGAATCCCCACCAGACACAGCACTCACCAAAATAATTAGGGTGCCTTGTGTAGCGCCACAGGCCTGTGTCCATTACTTTGCCGCGATTTTCGGGGGAGGCCTTGAAGGCGGCCAGCTGGGCGTCGGCAATACCCTCGAACAGGATGCCGAATAACACCAGCGCAATTGCCAGCAGATCAATGGGGTTGAGTGGAATGCTACCTGTCGTGGCGGTATGCAAGGGCAGGGAGATGATCCACGCCAGTGTCCCCTGCAGCAGGAAAACAATGCCCAGGCTCTTGAGGGCGAAATTCGGCGAGTGTTTGCGCCGCATGGCCTGATAGCGGGCATCCTCGGATTCGCCCCAGTTGCGCCAGGTGATGTGGGCCGAGAGGCGGATTGCCCACAGGGCAACCAGCGCGAGGACGATCGTGCCACGCTGTGTTGCGAACTCATTCAAGAGGAAATAGGTCGTGCACAGCGCAAGGAATATCAGCGGCCACAGGCTGTCGACGATACTGACATCCCGCTTGAGCAGGCTTACCAGCCACGCCAGGGAGGGTAGCGCAAGTGCAACCACCAGGCCCAGGAAATAAATCTGTGCATCAAACACGTGCATTCAACTCCGTTAACTGACTATTTGAAGGCGCCGGGTTGATGCCATCCAGGCGTTTGGATAGCCACATCAGCAGCGGCATGAATACGGTCCAGCCCAGTGCCAGGGCAGTCATGGCGATCGGGAAATCGGTAATTTGCACGCCACCCAGCTTGTAACCGGCAAAGTAGGCGCCCGGTCCGCCAAGGGTACCCAGCAGGGCGGCCGCCAGCGGGCGCCCTTTCAGGAACCTGAGCGAAACGTTAAGTGTCGTTGCAAACAGCAGCCACATGGCCACGATCCAGTGGGGCGCGGTTCCCTCGACCAGGATGCCCGACGGGTATGACAGCCAGCCGGCATACACCAGCAGGCTGTCCCAGACAGCGCCAATGGCACCCGCTGACAGGATCAGCAGCAGTTCCGTACGTGGCGCTGCCGCAGTGGCGACATGCCGGTACACGATCAGCAATGCTGTGGCTGTACCCAGCCAGGGCAGGTGGTTGGCGCCCGCCAGCACGCAACATAACCAGCCAGCCTGGAACACCAGCGCATTGGTGATGACGGCCTTCATGGACGGGCGGCCTTCCTGAACAAATAATGACCAACACCCCATTGCTGCCCGTTGTCATAGGCAAACAGCTCGGCACAGGCCATGAAAAATATTCGCCAGCGCATCCACCACTGCCGGGTGGAATCTTCACCGTAGGCCTGCTGCAGGATTGGCCAGATGGCTGCCCTGTTTTTGTCCATATTACGCAACCAGGCATTGGCGGTCTGCTCATAGTGCAGACCACTCCAGTGCCACTGATTCAGGATGCGGAGATGATCCTGGAAATAGAGTGGCAGATCGCTGCTGGGCATCATGCCGCCGCTGAAGAAGTGCCTGGCCATCCAGTCGGATGCATTGTTGTCTTCGAAGGCGTACGGAACATCGCGGTGACAGAAGATGTGCATGAAGAATTGTCCGTCCGGTCTGAGCCAGCTGGATACCCGCTCGAACAGTGCGCCGTAGTTACGCATGTGCTCGAACATCTCGACTGAAACAATGCGGTCGTATGTGCTGCCTGCCCCAAACTCGTTCATGTCAGAGGTGACTACATCGATATTGGCAAGCTGCCGCGATTCGGCCTGCCTCATAATATAAGTACGCTGAGAGGAGGAATTGGAAACGGCCCTGATGCGACTGTGCGGATAGTTTTTTGCCATCCACAGCGTCAAGGAACCCCAGCCGCACCCCAGTTCCAGTATGTCCATGCCGTCCTGCAATCCGGCGCGCTTGCAGGTGATCCGCAGCGCGTCCTGCTCGGCGGTATCGAGATCACTGTCCGCCTCAGCCCAATAACAGCAGCTGTACTTGCAGGATTGTCCGAGTACCTGTTCGAAGAAGGCGGCCGGCACCTCGTAGTGCTGTTCGTTAGCCAGCCGGGGCAACGGTGCAACGGGGGCCAGGTCCATTTCGCGGAGAAATGCGCTCTTCCGGCGGGCAACCGTCTCGCAGTCGTCGCTGGCCAGGCTGACGAGACGTCTTTTGAGAAGTCGTCTGATGCCGTGACGTATCACCGTATCAGGGACCATTCCCTGTTCAGTCCAGTCAATCACAGTGGCGGCAGTGCTATGCATTTGGTTGTTCTCCGGGCCGGTCAATCATGTACACAACTTATACATCTGACTAGGTAGACTGTCAAGCTTCGACAGACTACGCTGCTGGTAATGAGCTAATGAAATCATGCAACTAACTGATATATATGATTAAAAGAACTGGAGCATCGAGCAGATACACTGACGTACAAAACTTGTACATTCAATCGAAAAGGTGTATAAAGTGACTTGTGACTGAACGGAGGTGACCCGATGTCTCTATTAAGATATTTGACCCTTGCTGCCGTGCAACTGGCCTGGATCACCCCGGCCAGTGCGTTTGCCGGCGCCTGTCCCGAATCACTTGATCATCACAAGCGCCCGCTGACAGGGCAGGATGCCATCCACCTGTGCGACATGATGCACGGCAAGGTGGTGCTGGTCGTCAACACGGCCAGCAAATGCGCCTACACGCCGCAGTACGATGGGCTTGAAAAGCTCTATCAAAGCTACCGCGAGCGCGGCCTGCTGGTGGTCGGTTTTCCCTCCAACGATTTCGCCGGGCAGGAACCGGGTAGTGAAAAGCAGATTCAGGATTTTTGCCGCCTGACCTACGGGGTGCAGTTTCCCATGTTCGAGAAGGTCCACGTCAAGGGCGATTCAATCGATCCCTTCTATGACTACCTGGCGCGCCAGACAGGCGAGTCGCCGCGCTGGAACTTTCATAAATACCTGCTGGACCGGGACGGGCGGGTCATCGCCAGCTTTCCCAGCCAGGTGAGGCCCGATGACCGCAGGCTGGTCGGCATGATCGAGGATCTGTTGTGAATTTCACGGCCATCGATGCACCACTGACATCGCGGACTCCCGCATCTTCCGCCGCGACGGCATGCCGGCGCAACGCGGCCTGGCTGGGATATGCCGGACTGATTCCCTTCGCTACGCTCTCGGCGGTTGGCCTGTTCTTTGCCGGAGGCATCCAGCAGTGGGCACACGAGGCCCTGGTTGCCTACGGTGCAGTCATTATCAGTTTCCTGGGCGCACGCCACTGGTATGCGGCCATCTATAACTACGGCGGCAGCGCGACCCTGGCAAGCATGTCGTTTGCAGTAACTCCGGCCCTGATGGGGTGGGTTGCGATGCTGTTGTCGCCGTCCCACGGCATGGCGCTGGTGATTGCAGGCCTGCTGATGACCTGTATCGCCGACAATCGCCTGAAGGGCCTGCATGCCTGGTACCGGGTGCTTCGTCAGCGACTGACACTGATCGCAACGGCAAGCATGACCGTTGCGGTATTTTCACAACTCTGAGGTGTGCCATGTTTAAAAAAGAATCCAAAACGGAAGACCCGGGCAATATCAGGATAGGCGTGAGCTCCTGCCTGCTTGGAAAGAAGGTGCGCTTTGATGGTGGGCACAAGCGCAGTCGCTTCGTGACCGATGCCCTGTCCGACTACTTCGAGCTGGTCCCCTACTGCCCGGAAGTCGCCATCGGTATGGGCATACCGCGCCAACCGATACGGCTGGTGGGCGATCAGGACAACCCGCAAGCTGTCGGGGTGAAGAATCCTGAGCTGAATGTCACCCAACCGCTAAGAAACTATGCGCACAAGGTTGCCGGGACGATTGACGAACTCTGTGGCTTTATTTTCAAGAAGGATTCGCCCAGCTGCGGCATGACCCGTGTCAAGGTCTACAACAGCAAGGGTATGCCGGAGCGTGCCGGTACGGGCCTGTTTGCCCGCGAAATCATGCAGGCCGATCCCTTGCTGCCGGTCGAGGAGGAGGGGCGCCTTAACGATGCGGGTTTGTGTGACAGTTTCATTACCCGTGTGTATGTGTACGCACGCTGGAAGGCCCTGCTGCAATCAGGCGTGAGCGTCTCGCGCCTGATGGAATTTCATGCCAGCCACAAATTTCTGGTCATGGCGCACAGCAACGTCGTATACGGTCAACTCGGAAGGATGCTGTCCGGACTCAGTATCG
>CAMYIX010000069.1 GCA_947258615.1 uncultured Ectothiorhodospiraceae bacterium
CCGGTGATGACATTCGGGGCCCAGGAAAAATCATGAAAGTTGCTGACCCGGGCCCAGACATCGGCAACGGCTGCGGGCACGACTATCGACTGGCTGGTTGACGGCATCTGCTCTTCCTCGGAGATTACGTTGATTTGACAGGAGGATACATCGGCAGGGCCCTCCAGGGTAACCGTTAGCTCGCCGCGCCGCTGCGCAGGTCCTGCTTGTAATCCTGGTAGAGCAGGATCATGCGCTGCCAGAGCGGGCCGGGCTGTCCGTCCCCGACGCTTTTGTCATTGAGATGGGTGACCGGTGATATTTCCCGGGTGGAACTGGTGACCCAGATTTCTCCGGCCTGTTCGAGTGCCTGCTCCGTGATGCCGGCCTCACGGAACGGAATGCCGTTGGCGGAAGCCAGCTCCAGGACCAGTTCGCGGGTGATGCCGGGCAGCAGTGAGGGGCCCTTGGGCGGTGTCACCAGGACACCGTTGTGGACGATGAAGACATTACTCGCCGCACCCTCGGTGGCATGGCCGTTCTTGATCAGGATAGCCTCGGCCGTCGAAGCATCGATGGCCTGCTGGCGCAACAGGACATTGGGCAGCAGGGTGATTGCCTTGATGTCGCATTGTTGCCAGCGGATGTCCGGCAGGGTGATGGCCCTGATCCCGGCCTCGCCGGCGCTGTCTCGTACAGCGGGCGCCGGCGTGCTCATGGCGAATACCGTCGGAAGGGTAGCGAGCGGAAAGGCATGGTCACGCTTTGCAGCCACGCCCCGGGTGACCTGCAGATAGACGGCCTGTTCGCTGCCGGTGTTGCGCGCCACCAGGCCGGTGAGCAACTCGGTCCATTCGTTTTCTGTCATCGGGTTGCCGATACGCACGCCATCGAGGCTGCGCTGCAGGCGCCTGAGGTGCTGGGCGAGCCGGAACAGCCTGCCGTTATAGACGGGTATGACCTCGTAGACACCGTCGCCGAACAGAAAGCCCCGGTCCATGACAGACACCTGTGCCTGGTCCAGTGGCAGGAAGGTACCGTTCAGGTAGGCAGTGGACATGTGCGTTTTGGGAACCGGCTGGTGAGCGCTTAGGCAAGCCGCCCTATTCGAAATAGAGCAGGGCTTCATCCACGAGGCGTTGCCAGAAGGAGCCTTCACCAACGCCCTGCAGCGCGATCAGTTCGTGTTCTGTGACCAGTTCCTCGCCCAGCTGCACCTGTACCTTGCCAAGGGTCTGCCCCTGGGTGACCGGGGCGGTGATCTGGTTGTCGATGGTCATGGAGGCATCCAGTGACTTGTATTGTCCCCGCGGGATGGTCACATAGAGGGGACTGTGCAGGCCGAGTGAGACGGATTCTGTTGCACCCTTCCAGATGCGCGTCGTGGTCAGCTGGGCCCCGGCATCGTACAGTTTATGGGTCTCGAAAAAGCGGAAACCGTAATTGAGCAGGGCCTGGCTGGCATCGGCGCGGGCATTCTCGCTCTTGGTGCCGAGCACTACGGTGATCAGGCGCATGTTGTCCTTCACGGCCGAGGTCACCAGGCAATAGCCTGCCGATTCGGTGTGTCCCGTCTTGACACCATCGACGCTGTCATCGCGCCAGAGCAGCTTGTTACGGTTGTACTGGGTGATCTCGTTAAAGGTGAATTCCTTTTGCGAGTACCACTTGTAGTAATCCTGAAAATCGGCGATCAGCAGTTCGGCAAGCCGCGCTATGTCCCGGGCCGTCATGTAGTGATCGGGACCGGGCAGGCAGTTCGGCAAGCCGCGCTATGTCCCGGGCCGTCATGTAGTGATCGGGACCGGGCAGGCCGGTCGAATTGGTGAAGTGGCTGCCTTGCAGGCCGATATCCTCGGCATGGCGGTTCATCAGGGCGGCAAAGGTTTCCTCGCTGCCGGCGATATACTCGGCCAGCGCCACGGTGGCATCGTTGCCCGACTGGATGATCATGCCCTTCAACAGGTCCTCCACGGAGACCTGCTTGCCGACCTCGATGAACATGCGTGAACCGGGTGTGCGCCAGGCCTTTTCGCTCACCGTCACCATGTCGCTCAGGCTGATATTGCCCGACAGCAGTTCCTTGAAGACCACGTAGGCCGTCATCAGCTTGGTGATGCTGGCAGGTTCGACCGCTGCTTCCGAGTCCTGCTCGGCAATGATCCGTCCACTGTTGAAGTCCTGGATGATAAAGGCCTTTGCGCCGGTGGAAGGCGGCTTCGGGATCGGCAGGGGGGCGGCCTGGGCGGCGGCGAGTACTAGGAAAAAGGGGATCAGCGTAATGATGCGAATGATACGAGACGGCATGACGTTCCTGTGCTGATGTGGGTGGAAAAACTCACTGCATTGTCCGGATGTCAGGGGCGATTTGCAACGCCAGCCGGGGTGGATACAGGCAGTGTCAATAGATGATCACCTGGGTGTCATTGATTCCCAGTGATATCAGGTTGTTGGCGACCTGGTCGGCCTCGTCGACGGAAGCCAGCGGGCCGACCTGGACACGGTGCAGTGCCGGGCTGGCCGTGGCCCCGGTGACAATGCGCACTGGTCCGAGGTTCGATGCGGCCAGGCGGTCCTTCAGGCGTTGCGCATTGTCCCTGACACGAAAGGCGCCGACCTGGATAAACAGGCTGATTTCCCCGGCCACGGTGGTTTGCTCCGGGCGGGTCTGTTGCGGTCCCGCCTGCGGGGGGGCGGCGGTCGTGGTCGCCGCGATGGCCGCTTCCGCAGGGTCGGTTGGGGCAGTCACCGCAGTCGTTGCCGCAGCGGGGGCCCTGGTGTCGATCGCCTCGATTTCTACCAGTCCGGTGCCGTACTCGAGGATACCGAGCTTGGCGGCCGCCACGTAGGACAGGTCGATAATGCGGTTGTTGTGGAACGGTCCACGGTCATTGACCTTGACGACAATGCTGCGTCCGTTGCGCAGATTGGTCACCCTGACATAGGTGGGCAGGGGCAGGGACTTGTGGGCCGCCGTCATCTTGTAGATGTCGTAGACCTCGCCACTGGAGGTGCGCCGGCCGTGGAACTTGGTGCCGTACCAGGAGGCGATGCCGCGCTCCTTGTGGCCGCGGCTGCTCGGCATGGTGTAATAGCGCTTCCCGTAGACCACGTAGGAACTGGGGTTGCCGTAACGGCTTAGCGGCTCGGCACGCGCGACGGCGTCCTGGATACCGGAAATATCCCGGGGCTGCGGCGGGGCCTGGTCGACCTGTTCCAGCGGGCCGCGGGTACTGCAGCCCGCGCTGATCAGGGTGCCGAGCAGCGCGGCCAGAAACGGTATTTTGGGTAACGGACGCTTAATCATGCCTCGCCTGAAGGGACTGCTCGCGCGCCTGCCGGATCGCCTCACTCAACTGGTAGACCGCCATGGCATAGAGGGGGCTGCGGTTGTAGCGGGTGATGACATAGAAATTGTTCATGGCCAGCCAGTACCCCGGTCCATCCCTGTTCTCCAGCGAAACCAGAGCAGCGAGCGTGTCATCCGGTTGCGCCAGGGAAGGCGTGATGCCGGCCTGCTGCAGCTGTTTCATGGCCGTGTGCGGTTTAAGGCCCTTGTCCAGCACTGCACGGTAGGCATCACCTGATACGGCTGCGGGAATGATCACCGGTGCCCCGAGGTCCCAGCCATGCTCGTGCATGTAGTTGGCGACACTGCCGATAATATCCATGGGGCTGTTCCAGAGATCGCGCCTTCCATCCTGGTCGAAGTCAACGGCGTAGTGCCGGTAGCTGCTGGGGATGAACTGGCCATAGCCCATTGCGCCGGCATAGGAGCCCTTGGTCGACAGCAGGTCGATATTCTCCTCCTGGGCAAGCACCAGGTAGTGTTCCAGTTCGCCGCGGAAGAACTTGCTGCGCGGTGGGTAGTCGAACGCCAGCGTGGACAGTGCATCGAGCACGCGGTGCGAGCCGGTGTTGCCGCCGTAGCGGGTCTCAACGCCGATGATGGCCACAATGACCTGGGAGTCGACACCCAGCTCCCGTTCCGCCTTTTCCAGGATCCCGGCATGCCGGTTCCAGAAGGCGACACCACCGTCGATACGGCTCTGGGTCAGGAAGATCTTGCGGTATTCGTGCCAGGCCAGGCGCTTTTCCGCAGGCCGGCTCATCAGCTTGAGGATGTCTTCCCGCCGCTGTGCCGCGCGGAAAACCGCATTCAGTTCGGCCTTGCTGAAATCATGGCGGGCAGCCATTTCCTTAATGAAGGCCTGAGCCTCCGGGTGGGTTATATAGCCGGGGGAGGACCCCGGGGCGGCGGCGGTCGTGGTGCAGGCCGGCGTGGCAGCCAGCGATGCAAGCAGGACAACAGAGGTCTTAAAAATCCTTTGCATCATTACAGCGCATTCCATGATTGATGGCTCCGGCCGTATTCTATCATTTCACGTCGGCAGTAGCTTGCGGTGTGTCTGGATTGACATCAATATCCCAAAACCGGCCATCAGGGTGACGATCGATGTGCCACCGTAACTGATCATGGGCAGGGGCAGCCCCACGACCGGCAGCAGGCCGGTCACCATGCCGGTATTCACAATAATATAAACAAAAAAGGTCAGCGCAAGGCTGCCGGCCAGCAGGCGCGTGAAGGTGTCCTGGGCCTGGGTGGCGATCAGGATGCCGCGAACCACAATGAAGATATAGAAGGCGAACAGCAGCAGGATGCCGATGAAGCCGAATTCCTCGCCGAGCACGGCGAAGATGAAGTCGGTCGAGCGCTCCGGGAGGAAATCCAGCTGTGACTGGGTGCCGTTCAGCCAGCCCTTGCCGAACAGCCCGCCCGAACCGATGGCGATCTTGGACTGGATGATATGGTAGCCGGCTCCGAGGGGGTCTCTTTCAGGGTTCAGGAAGGTAATTACCCGGATGCGCTGGTAATCGTGCATGAAATGCCACAGCAGGGGGGTGGCCGCGGCAGCAACCGCTGTCAGAAAGGCAAGCAGGCGCCACTGCAGACCGGCCAGAAACAGCACAAAGAACCCCGAGCTGGCAATCAGCAGGGAGGTGCCCAGGTCGGGCTGCTTGGCGATCATCAATGCGGGGACGACAATGATCACGCCGCCGGCAAGCAGCTGGTAGCGGTTGGGGGGGAGGCGGGCATCGGCGAGATACCAGGCCACCATCATGGGAACGGCCAGTTTCATCATCTCCGATGGCTGGAAACGGACGAAATACAGGTCCAGCCAGCGCTGGGCGCCGCCGCTTACCTCGCCCATGACCAGGACCGCCAGCAGCAGCAGGATACCGGTCACGAACACCCAGGGTGTCAGGCGTTGCAACACCTGCGGGGTGATCTGGGCAATGGCGAACATGCCGGCAAAGGCCAGGCCGAGGCGTGCCAGCTGGCGCTGGATCAACCCGGCATCCTCGCCGCCGGCGCTGTACAACACCATCAGCCCGAGAGTCGAGACACCGATGAGTGCAAACAGCAGCGGTGCGTCGATGTGCAGCTGGTATTGCCAGCCGCGCCGGCTGGCATCCATGTGGCTGCTGGGGACCCGGGGTCTCATGACGCCTTGTCCACCAGGTAACTGTCCATGATTGCGCGTGCGATGGGTGCCGCGACAGCGGCGCCGCTGCCGCCATTCTCGACGATAACGGCCACCACGATTTGCGGGTCATCGACGGGTGCGAAGGAAATGAACAGGGCGTGGTCGCGCAGTTTCTCCGCGATCGCCTCGGCATCATATTTCTCTTCCTCTTTCAGGCCGAACACCTGGGCGGTGCCGGTCTTGCCGGCAATGCGGTAGGGACTGTCGAGGCCGATGCGACGTGCTGTGCCGCGCTCTCCATGGACGACGTGGATCATGGAGTCGATGACAGCGTCCCAGTGTGCGGGGTCATTTATTGCAATGGACCGGTTCTGCCCGCGCAGGTGTGGTTGCAGCGTTGAATCGCCCGCGCGCTGTTCGATGTGGATGATGTTCGGTTTTATTCCCTGCCCCCGGTTGGCCAGGGTGGCCGTGGCGACTGCAAGTTGCAAGGGCGTGGACAGGAAAAAACCCTGACCGATTCCGGTGATGATGGTTTCTCCCGGGAACCAGGGTTCCCCGCGACGTGCACGTTTCCACTCCGGCGAGGGCAGCAGGCCGGGCAGTTCACCCTGGATGTCGATGCCGGTGCGCTTGCCGAAGCCGAACTGTTGCAGGTAGTCATGAATGCGGCCGATGCCCATCGACAGGGCCAGGTCGTAGAAATAGACATCGCAGGACTGGGCAATGGCGTCGTCCAGCCTTACCGTGCCGTGCCCGGTGCGTTTCCAGTCGCGGAATTTGCGGCTGCTGCCAGGCAGGGTATAGAAACCGGGGCAGTAGGTGCTGGAGTTGTGACCGGTGATGCCCTGTTCCAGTCCGGCCAGACCGATAAAGGGTTTGACGGTTGAGCCCGGCGGGTATTGACCGCGCAGGGCGCGGTTGAACAGTGGTTCCCGCTCGTCCTCCCTGAGCGCGGTATAGTCGGCGTACTCGATGCCGTTCACGAACGGGTTGGGATCGTAGCCCGGCAGGCTGGCCATGGCTAGGATGTCACCGGTCTTCGGGTCAAGTGCGATGGCCGAACCTGCGTGGTCAGCCAGTGCCCTTTCGACATCGGCCTGCAGGCGCGAATCCAGTGTCAGGAAGAGATTGTTTCCGGGGACGGGCGGGGTGCGTTTGAGCACGCGCAGCACCCGGCCCTGGGCCGTGGTCTCGACGTGTTCAAGACCCACCGTGCCGTGCAGCAGGTTCTCGTAGCTTTTTTCCACGCCGGTCTTGCCGACGTGCGTGGTGCCGCTGTAATTCGAACTGTCCAGGGACTTCAGGGCCTGCTCGTCGATGCGCCCCACGTAACCCAGGGCATGCACACCGAGCTTGCCGAGCGGGTAGTGTCGGGCGAGGCCGGCCTGGATATCCACACCCGGAAAGCGATGCCGGTTGACGGAAAAGCGCGCCACCTCTTCGTCGCTGAGATGAAAGCGCAGCGGCACGGCCTCGAAGCGCGGCTTGCGCTTCAACAGTTTTTCGAAACGGCTGCGGTCGGTGTCCCGGATGTGGATGATCTCCTCGAGTGCGGTCAGCGTTGCGGGTATGTCATCGAGCTGTTCCGCGGTGATCTCCAGCCGGTAGGAGGGGAGGTTCTCGGCGAGAATGATGCCGTTACGGTCATAAATCAGGCCGCGACTGGGCGCGATGGCGCGCAGTTTTACCCGGTTGTCTTCTGACAGGGTGGTGAAGTGTTCGTGGGCGATGACCTGCAGGTAGATAAGCCGGCTGAAAAGCAACACTAACAACAGACTGCAGAACATGAGCATCACGATCGCCCGGTTGGAAAACAGGCGGTACTCGAGAAAGTGGTCTTTCAGCGTGAGCTGTCGCAGCATGAGGGCAGGTCCTGGCGTATCGGGTGACTAGCTGACCCTGAAGCCGCGCCGCAGCGAGCGCAGTGCGATATAGATGAAGGGCCAGATAAACATCCCCGCCAGCGAGGGTGCCCAGTAATACAGGGGAGGTCCGGGCCTGCCGATAAAACGACTGACCCACAGGGACAGCAGCTGGTGCAGGATCAGCAGTACCAGCACGGTAAGGGCCTGCTGCCATACCGGGAACAGCCTGACGCGCAGATGGAGCCTCAGCGTCAGGTAGGCCACGATGGTCAATGCCATGGCATGTTGCCCCAGCAGGCTGCCGGTCAGCAGGTCGACCAGCAGACCCATGACCCAGCCGGTGCCGACACCGACCCGGTCCGGCACGGCCAGGCACCAGTAGATCAGCACCAGGCCGACCCAGTCCGGGCGCAGGTAACGCGCCCACTCAGGCAGGGGCACGATGGTCAGCAACAGGGCTGTGACAAAGGTCACGGCGATAACGCCACCGCCATGGTGCCGACCGATGATCACGGTGTCTCCGCCTCCTCATCCGCGGCCAGCGGTTCGGGGGCGACCTCCGGGTCGTCCTCCAGCTGTTGTTCTTCGGCCTGGGTCGCGGCCTTCATTTCCAGGGTGCTGGTGTCATCCGGCCAGACCAGCAGGATCTCGCGGCTACGGTTCAGTTGCGCGCTCGGTGTGGCGATCACGGCCGCAAAGGGGCGTCCCGGGTCATGCTGCACCCCCTGGACTACGGCCACCGGATAGCCTGGCGGGAAGCGCCCGCCCAGCCCGGAACTGACCAGCAGATCGCCTGGCTGGATGTCGGCATTGTTGGGAATATACGGCAATTCCAGCCGGTTGATGGTGCCGCTGCCGAGGGCGATGGTGCGGATGCCGTTGCGGTTGACCTGTACCGGCAGGGCATGGGCCGTGTCGGTGATCAGTACCGCGGTCGAGGTGTACGGGCCGACGTGAACCACCTGTCCCATGATGCCGTCTGCGTCCAGGATTGGCTGGCCCGGGTAGATCTTGTCGAGTTCCCCCTTGTTGATTACGACCTGGTGCTTGTAGGGATCGAGGTTGACCGACATCAGTTCCGCGACGAGCACCCGCTCGCCGATCTTGAACGAGGAGTCCAGCAGTTCGCGCAGGCGGATGTTTTCGGTCTCCAGCGCCTGCAGCTTTTGACTGCGGGCCTTGAGCATCAGCAGTTGGGTGCGCAGGCTGACGTTTTCCTCCTGTAGCTGGCGGCGGGTTGCTAGGGACTCGCGGAACCATTCCGACACGGCACCCGGCATCTCGACCGCCAGTTGCAGTGGATAGACCAGGACGGACAGGCCGGCGCGCAGGGATTTAATGTGGTTCTGGCGGTGGTCCATCATCATCAGGGCTATCGACAGTGTGACGAGCAACACCAGTCGTGTCGTGATCGATGGACCCTGTGTGAAGATGAGCTTGATGAGCGCACCCCTGTATGAATGCCGGAGTTATCCTGCCGGGAAAATTGTCAGCCGCGACAAACTGCGGGCCATTCTAGCGTAACCGGGCGCAGGTGGGCCGCCGCGGTGGGTTATTCGACCGTGAAAACGTCACCACCACGCTCATCGAACAGCTCGAGCGCACGGCCGCCCCCCCGGGCGACGCAGGTGAGGGGGTCATCCGCGACGACGACCGGGAGCCCGGTCTCTTCCATCAGCAGACGGTCGAGGTCGCGCAGCAGGGCGCCGCCACCGGTGAGTACGATGCCACGCTCGGCCACATCGGCGCCCAGTTCCGGCGGCGTCTGTTCCAGGGCGGTTTTCACCGCGCCGACAATGCCGGTGAGCGGCTCCTGCAGGGCCTCCAGTATCTCGTTGCTGTTCAGCGTGAAGCTGCGGGGTATGCCCTGGGACAGGTTGCGTCCCTTGACCTCGAGTTCCCTGACCTCCTTGCCGGGGTAGGCGGAGCCGATCTCGTGCTTGATGTGCTCGGCCGTGGCTTCACCGATCAGGGTGCCGTAATTGCGCCGGATATAATTGATAATGGCATCGTCGAAGCGGTCGCCGCCGATCCGCACGGAAGAGGAGTATACGATTCCGTTCAGGGAGATAACGGCCACTTCCGAGGTGCCGCCGCCGATATCCAGTACCATGGAGCCGCGCGCCTCGTCGACCGGCATGCCGGCGCCGATGGCCGCCGCCATGGGCTCCTCGATCAGGTAGACCTCGCGTGCACCGGCGCCGGCCGCCGATTCCCGGATGGCACGCCGTTCCACCTGGGTGGAACCGCAGGGCACGCAGATCAGCACCCGCGGGCTGGGCTTGAAGAAGCGTGCCTCGTGCACCTTGTGGATGAAATGCTGCAGCATTTTTTCAGTGATGGTGAAATCGGCGATCACCCCGTCTTTCAGCGGGCGGATGGCGGTGATATTGCCGGGGGTGCGCCCCAGCATCCGCTTGGCCTCGGTGCCCACGGCAGCGATGCTCTTGGGGCCGCCCGGGCCACGGTCCTGGCGAATCGCCACTACGGATGGCTCGTTCAGGACGATCCCCTGGCCACGCACGTAAATCAGTGTGTTGGCGGTGCCGAGGTCAATGGAGAGGTCGTTTGAAAACAGGCCAAATATACTTTTGATTACCATTTATTCTTTAATCCATAGCGGTCATGCGTCGTTGCAGGGGGGTAATCTATCAACGGGGGGAGATTTGGGCAAGGAATTAGCCGTGTTCTGAATCCTTCATGCATTGGATGGGTGTGTATGCTACCTTTGCGCCCCTGCTGAAATCAGTCAGTCAGTGAGCGGAGTCGCCATGGCAATTGAGGGATTTGAAGTCGAAAAGATCGCGCACCTGGCACGCCTGGGCATCGACCCGGACGATGTTCCCGAATATGCGCGTAATCTGTCGGACATCCTTGCGTTCGTGGAGCAGCTGAACAGCGTCGATACCCGGGGCGTGGATCCGCTGGCGCACCCCCTGGACGCCATCCAGCGCCTGCGACCGGACAGCGTTACCGAGGCCGACGAGCGTGATAATTTTCAGCAAAACGCACCCCTGACCGAGGCCGGGTTGTACCTGGTACCCCAGGTTATCGAGTGACCGGGACGGCAGCATCCCGCGGAGTCAATGTTCCAGATAGCGGATTAGGATGATTCATTCCCGAGCCGATTTATGCACCAAAAGACCCTTGTTGAACTAGGTGCTGGCCTCCGCCAGGGGGAGTATTCCAGCGAAGAACTGACCCGTGTCTGCCTGGACCGGGTGTCCGCGCTGGACAAGCAGCTCAACAGCTTCATCACGCTCACCGAGGAACTGGCGCTGCAGGCGGCCCGGGATGCCGATGCCCGTATCCGTTCCGGCGAGGCCGGTCCCCTGACCGGGATCCCCTACGCCCACAAGGACATCTTCTGTACCCGGGGCGTCAGGACCAGCTGCGGATCGCACATGCTGGATAACTTTATTGCACCCTACGATGCCACAGTGACGCAACAGCTGAATGCCGCCGGTGCAGTGATGATCGGCAAGACCAACATGGACGAGTTCGCCATGGGGTCTTCCAATGAAACCAGTTTCTATGGTCCGGTGACCAATCCCTGGGACAGCGAGACTGTGCCGGGCGGGTCCTCCGGTGGCTCGGCCGCGGCGGTTGCCGCGCGCCTGGTGCCGGTCAGTACCGGTACCGATACCGGTGGCTCGATTCGCCAGCCCGCCGCCCTGTGCGGGATCACCGGCCTCAAGCCGACCTACGGGCGTGTCTCGCGCTACGGCATGATCGCCTTTGCATCCAGCCTGGACCAGGCCGGACCGTTTGCGCGCACGGCAGAGGATGCGGCACTCATGCTCGGCGCCATGGCCGGTTTTGACCTGCGTGATTCGACCAGCGTGGAACGCGCCGTCGATGATTACACGGGCGGACTCAACGAGTCCCTGCAGGGGCTGAAGATAGGCCTGCCCACGCAGTTCTTCGGCGCGGGTCTGGACAGTGCGGTGGCCGCGGCCATCGAGTTGGCCCTGGACGAGTACCGTAAACTGGGTGCGGTCATTACGGAAATCTCGCTGCCGAATTCGCAGCTGGCCGTGCCGACCTACTATGTGGTGGCACCGGCCGAGTGTTCATCCAACCTGTCACGCTTTGACGGCGTGCGTTTCGGTTACCGCGCCGAGCATCCCGCGGACCTGGAGGACCTGTACAAGCGCTCGCGCGGGGAGGGCTTCGGCGCGGAGGTCAAGCGCCGTATCATGATCGGGACCTATGCCTTGTCGGCGGGTTACTACGATGCCTACTATCTGAAGGCACAGCAGGCCAGGCGCCTGATCCGCGAGGATTTCATGCGCGCCTTCGAGCAGGTGGACGTGATCATGGGACCGACCGCACCGTCGGCAGCCTTTCGGCTGGGCGAGAAGGCCGATGACCCGGTAACCATGTACCTGTCCGATATCTACACCATCGCGGTGAACCTCGCCGGGTTGCCGGGCATGTCGATCCCGGCCGGATTCGCTGCGGATATGCCCGTCGGACTGCAGCTCATCGGCAACTACTTCGAGGAGGCACGTCTGCTGAATGCCGCGCACCGCTACCAGCAGGTGACGGACTGGCACGCGCGCTGCCCGCAGGGATACGAATAGTGCAGGTCGCTTCAGGCCATTGGCCGTCATCCGGGCTGCCAGAATCAGAATAAAAGTTATGGAATGGGAAACAGTCATCGGGCTTGAGATACACGCCCAGCTCGCGACCCGGAGCAAGATCTTCTCCGGGGCATCCACCCGTTACGGTGCGGAACCGAATACCCAGGCCTGCGCGGTGGACCTGGGTCTGCCGGGCGTGCTGCCGGTGCTGAACGGGGAGGTCGTGCGCATGGCCGTCAAGTTCGGCCTGGCAACGCATTCCACCGTGGCGCCCCGCTCGGTATTCGCGCGCAAGAATTATTTCTACCCGGACTTGCCGAAGGGCTACCAGATCAGCCAGTACGAGTTGCCGATCGTGCATGACGGTTACCTCGACATCGAGGTGGACGAGGACACGGTCAAGCGCATCGGTATCACCCGCGCCCATCTCGAGGAGGACGCCGGCAAGTCCCTGCACGAGGACTTTCACGGCATGACCGGTATCGATCTCAATCGTGCCGGGACCCCGCTGCTGGAGATCGTATCCGAGCCCGACATGCGTTCGGCCAGGGAGGCCGTCGCCTACATGAAGAAGATCCATTCACTGGTCAGGTACCTCGGGATCTGCGACGGCAACATGCAGGAGGGCTCGTTTCGCTGTGATGCGAACGTGTCGGTGCGGCCGCAGGGGCAGCAGGCGTTCGGCACCCGTGCCGAGCTCAAGAACATCAATTCATTCCGCTTTGTCGAACAGGCCATCAACTACGAGGTCGAGCGCCAGATCGCCCTGCTCGAGAGCGGTGGTACGGTGGTCCAGGAGACGCGCCTGTTCGATGCCGACAGGCACGAGACCCGTCCCATGCGTACCAAGGAAGAGGCCAATGACTACCGCTACTTCCCGGACCCCGACCTGTTGCCGGTCGAGATCGATCCGGTCTTCATCGAAGAAGTCGCCCGGACACTGCCGGAGTTGCCCGAGGCCAAGAAGCAGCGTTTCATGGATGACTACGGCCTGTCTGCCTACGACGCGGGTGTGCTGACGGCAAACCGGGAGCTGGGTGACTACTTCGAGGCCGCGGTCGAGGCCTCCGGCGGGCAGGGCAAGCTGTCCGCCAACTGGGTGATGGGCGAACTGTCCGGCGCCCTCAACAAGGCCGGTCTGGAGATCGGCGCCAGCCCGGTCAGTGCCGGGGCGCTGGGGGGGATGTTGCGGCGTATCGAGGACGGCACCATCTCCGGCAAGATCGCCAAGCAGGTATTCGAGGCCCTGTGGGCAGGGGAGGGTTCCGCCGACGAGATCATCGAAACCAGGGGGCTGAAGCAGATCTCCGACAGCTCCGCGATCGAGGGCATCATCAGGGATGTGCTTGAGAACAGCCCCAAACAGCTCGAGCAGTACCGCAATGGCCAGGAAAAGGTGTTCGGCTACTTCGTCGGCCAGGTCATGAAGGCCACCCAGGGCAAGGCCAACCCCAAGCAGGTCAACGAACTGCTCAAGAAGATGATCAATAACGCCTGATATCCTGCAGCCTATTAGGCTGTGTGTGGTCATTCCATAATAATCATTCACCGCAGAGACGCAGAGGACGCAAAGAACAAACACAGCAAAATAATAGTTAAAGAAAGTCTGATCCAGCCGTCATTCCGGGCGGAGCGTAGCGGAGACCCGGAATTCAGTCGTTGCTAATCAGGCGGTTACTGAATTCCGGCCTTCGCCGGAATGACGATAGATGAGTTAATCAGTCCTTACTTGATAAATAACAGCAATTACTTTTGAACATTTTCGTGAGGACGTCTACCCGTTGATTCTTCTTGGAAGATAAAAAGTCCAGAGCATTCCTAGCTGCAAGAAATAATTTTTGGATTGTTCTTTGCGTCCTCTCGGTAACTGCTCCATGCGTTACTCTACCTCCTGCATCCATGCAGTCGTGCGTCTCTGCGGTGAAATCTTTTGTATTTAATACAGTCAACCAATGAAAATCGTCGCCGATGAAAACATTCCCTGCGTGGAGCAGGCCTTTTCCACGCTGGGCGAGGTGACCCTGGTCGCCGGCCGGGAGTTGCAGGCCGGGCAGGTGCGCGACGCCGATATCCTGCTGGTGCGTTCCGTGACCCGCGTGGATGCGGCGCTGCTGGACGGTTCGCGGGTGCGTTTCGTCGGCTCGGCAACCATCGGTTTCGATCACGTCGATCGGGACTATCTGCAGTCACACGGCATCGGCTTCTCGACGGCGCCCGGCAGCAATGCCGTTTCGGCCGCCGAGTACGTCGTCAGCGCGCTGCTGGCACTTTCCGGGCGGCAGCAATTCGATCTCGCCGGCAAGCGCGTCGGCATCATCGGCTGCGGCAATGTCGGGTCACGCGTGCGCCAAAAACTGACGGCACTGGGTGTCGAGTGTCTGGCGAATGACCCGCCGTTGCAGGAGCAGGGCGGGGGGCAGGACTTCGTCGGTCTGGAGGAGGTCCTGGAGGCCGACATCATTACCCTGCACGTGCCGCTGACGCGTACCGGCAGACACCCGACCTTTCATCTGGTCGATGCGGATCTCATGGCGCGGTTCAGGCCGCACGCCATACTGGTAAACACCGCGCGCGGCGCGGCCATCGACAACCGCGCGCTCGAGCGACTGCTCGAGGGGCGGCCGGACCTGTCGGTGGTGCTGGATGTCTGGGAGGGCGAGCCGGCGATCGACATGGCCCTGCTGGAAAAGGTGGTGCTGGGAACGCCGCACATCGCCGGCTACAGCCTGGACGGCAAGATGCGCGGCACCGGGATGATCTACCAGGCGGTGTGCGAGCATTTCGGCCTGGCGCAGCAATGGCAGGCGGCCGATCACCTGCCGGCCAGCCAGCCGCTCGACCTGGCAGCGCTTGATGAAACCGACCTGGCCGCGTGCCTGCGCGAGGCCGTGTTCCATTGCTACGATGTCCGCAACGATGACCGGCTGCTGCGGGCATCACTGGCAATGGCGCCGGCGGAACGTCCCGGCTACTTCGACCGGCTGCGCAGGGAGTACCCGGTGCGCCGCGAGTTTTCCGAGACCCCGGTCAGCCTGGGCGGGTCACAGGCCGCACTGCGACCAGTGCTCGAAGGGCTGGGTTTCAAGGTCCGTGATGCCGCCAAATAAAGGTGTCAGGAACCTTTTCTAGTGACGTAATGGATAGCGCAAGCCAGGCATAAAGAAAAGGTTCCTGACACCTTTATTATTGCTGGCCACACACCGGGCAACCCGGGTCACGCGGCACCTTCAGGCTGCGCCACTCGTGGTGAAAGGCGTCGAATACGATCAGGCGCCCGCACAGGTCTTCCCCCAGCGATAGCACCACCTTCACGGCCTCCAGCGCCTGCAGGCTGCCGATAATGCCGACCAGGGGTGACAGCACGCCGTTCTCCGAACAGGTCTGGTCCGGTTCTTCACCTTCACGGTACAGGCAGCCGTAACAGGGGCTGTCCGGGCGCCCCGGGATGAAGACGGCCACCTGTCCCTCCAGGCGTACCGCGGCACCCGACACCAGCGGTGTGCGCTGGTTGATGCAGGCCTGGTTGACGGCAAAGCGAGTGGCGAAATTGTCGCTGCAGTCGAGCACCACATCGGCCTCATTCACTGCCCGTTCCAGCCGGCTGCCCTGCAGACGTTCGGCAACCGGAGTGACTTCGACCTCCGGGTTGATGGCGGTCAGCGTGTCCTGCGCCGAGGCGACCTTGTCACGGCCGATGTCGCTCTGGTGGTGGAGGATCTGGCGTTGCAGGTTGGACAGTTCGACCGTGTCGTCATCGGCAATGACCAGCCGGCCCACGCCGGCGGCTGCCAGGTAGATGGCAGCCGGCGATCCCAGTCCGCCGGCGCCCACGATCAGGGCGCGTGTGGCGAGCAGCCTTTCCTGGCCCGCGATCCCCACCTGGGGAAGCAGGATCTGGCGGCTGTAGCGCAGCAGCTGGTCATCGTTCATGGCCGGTGTTCAGGTCGCTTTGCCGGGCGCAGTCCGGGAATAACGGCATGCGGATCGCGGCGTGTTTGACTACAGGTAGCGCCGTAGGTAGTCAGGCCGCTGGTCGCGGCAGCCGTGCTCCCGGCGCAGGTAGCGCGTAATGAATACATCGCGGGTGCATTCCGCCTGGTCATGAATTGGATCGCTGCATTCGATATCTTCGAGGTAGTAGAACACGGCACGCATGCAGCGACACAGCAGGCCGGTTTCCAGCTGGTAGCCGAATTCCCTGAGCAGTGCCTCGATGACCTGCAGGGTGATCTGGCGCACGTTGTAACGTACCACCAGCCGGTTACGGGATACGATATGGACCTCGCTGACGCCCTTGACGTCACGCAGTAGACGGGCCGCGGAACGCACCCGCTCCGGGTTGGCGTCCGCGCCACCGAGCCGGATTGTCCGCCGTTTGAGTTTCTCGGTCACACTCTGAGTATAACGCCAAAGCCGGCAGGCGGGCAGCAGGTCAGCTTCGCCGGCCGCGCCTGCCCAGGGTGACCCGGGCGAGTCCGGCAGTGTCTTTATGGCTGCTGATATCGTCGTAGCCTTCGTCCTGCAGCACCCGCATGACCTTCCCGCCCTGGTCGTAACCATGTTCCACGATCAGCCAGCCGCCCCGGTGCAGGTGGTCGTTTGCGCAGCGCGCAATCAGCCGCAGTGCATCCATGCCCTCGGAACCGGCTGCCAGAGCCCGGCGTGGTTCAAAGCGCACGTCACCCGACTCCAGGTGCGGATCCTGCTCGGCCACGTAGGGGGGGTTGCTGAGGATGGCGTCGAAGTAACCGGCCGGCAGGGATTCGCACCAGTCACCCGCGATGAAACGGACATTTTCCAGGCCAAGTCGCTGTGCGTTGCGCCTGGCGACGGCGAGGGCCGGTTCCGATATGTCCGTGCCAATGACCTGACAGCGCGGTCGCTCGCTGGCGATGGCCAGTGCAATGGCGCCACTGCCGGTACCCAGGTCGGCGACCCGCAGCGGCGTTTCAGGGGGCAGCCTGTCCAGGGCCAGTTCCACCAGGGTCTCGGTCTCCGGCCGCGGGATCAGGGTGTCGGGCGTGACTTCCAGTGACAGTGACCAGAATTCACGCTGACCGGTGAGGTGGGCCACGGGTTCACCGCGGGCGCGGCGTCCGATCAGCCGTTGGAAACATTCCAGTTCACCTTGATCGATTCCGCGCTCCGGCCAGGTATGCAGGTAGCTGCGTGGTTTGCCGAGGCAGGTGGCAAGCAGTACCTCCGCATCCAGTCGTGCCGATTCGGTACCGAGTTCGCGGCTGGCCTGTTCCAGCAGCGCCTTGATCGAGGGTATATCGTTCACTGCGGGTGGGTGCTGCGGCTTTGCTGTCTAGCTGCCCTGCGCATCCAGTGCGGCGAGCTGGTCGGCCTGGTTTTCGCTGACCAGCGGGTCGATGACCTGGTCGAGGTTGCCGGCCATGATTTCGTCCAGCTTGTAGAGTGTCAGGTTGATGCGATGATCGGTCAGGCGCCCCTGGGGGAAATTGTAGGTGCGGATGCGCTCCGAGCGGTCGCCGCTGCCTACCAGGGAGCGACGGGTTTCGGTTTCCTCGGTCTTTTGTTTCTCCAGCTCCGTATCCAGCAGGCGGGCCGCCAGCAGGGACATGGCGCGCGCCCGGTTCTTGTGCTGGGAACGCTCGTCCTGGCATTCCACCACGATCCCGGTCGGCAGGTGGGTCAGGCGAATCGCCGAGTCGGTCTTGTTGACATGCTGCCCGCCAGCCCCGGAGGCGCGGAAGGTGTCGACCTTCAGGTCCGCGGGGTTGACCTCGATGGCTTCGATTTCATCGGCCTCGGGGAGCACGGCGACCGTGGCCGCGGAGGTGTGGATACGGCCCTGGGACTCGGTCTCGGGTACCCGCTGCACCCGGTGCGCCCCGGATTCGAATTTCAGGCGTGAATAGGCACCCTGTCCGATGATGCGCGCAATGATTTCCTTGTAGCCACCGTGCTCGCCGGGGCTCTCGTTGAGGGTTTCCACCGTCCAGCCGCGGAGTTCCGCGTAACGGGAATACATGCGGAACAGGTCACCGGCAAACAGGGCAGCCTCGTCACCGCCGGTACCGGCGCGAATCTCCAGGAAGATATTGCTGTTGTCGTGCGGGTCTTTCGGCAGCAGCAGCAGTTGCAGTTCAGTCTCCAGCCCGGCGATGCGTTCATTGATCCCCTTGAGTTCCTCCTCGGCCATGTGCTGCATGTCGGGGTCGGGGTCGGCGAGCATTTCCCTTGCGGATGACAGGTCCTCACGTGCCTCACGGTAGGCGCGGAAATTATTCACCAGCGGCGTCAGCTGGGCATATTCCATGGACAATTGCCGGTAACGGTCCTGGTCCGCAATGGTCTCGGCATCGGCGAGCAGGGCACTGATTTCGTGGTGGCGCTCTTCGATACTCTCAAGCTTTCCGAGAATGGAGGTTTTCATGCTGCGGGTGACGGGGGGGTCAGCTGTTCTTCAGCCGGAACAGGGAACGCACGGCATCGAGCATGCCGGTCTGGCCATCCACGGTGGCCTGGCGCAGGTTGACGCTGGGTTCATGTGCCAGCTTGTTGATCAGGTTGTGCGTCAGCGCCTCCATGACCTCCCGGGGATCCTTGCCGCTGGCGAGTTGCCGCTTGGCCTTTTCAAGTTCCTGCGTACCGATGTGCTCGGCATGTTCGCGGTAGGCGCGCACGGCCGGTACGGCATCCAGCGAGCGCACCCAGGACATGAAGTGTTCAACCTGGACGTCGATGATCTCTTCGGCCTGTTCGGCCGCATCCTGGCGTGATTTCAGGTTTTCCTCGATCACTTCCTGCAGGTCATCCACGGTATAGAGATAGATGTCATCGAGTTCGGCGACATCCCGTGCGATGTCGCCGGGGACCGCGATATCCACCATGAACACGGGACGGTGCTTGCGCTTGCCCAGCGCCGCGCTGACCATTTCCTTGTC
This sequence comes from uncultured Ectothiorhodospiraceae bacterium, assembly GCA_947258615.1. Classification (GTDB taxonomy): domain Bacteria; phylum Pseudomonadota; class Gammaproteobacteria; order UBA9214; family UBA9214; genus CAMYJZ01. The sequence continues at coordinate 18,837 of CAMYIX010000069.1, forward strand.
GAGAATGTGGGTCGGGCTCCCGGTCGATGAGATCACGATATCGGCCTCCACCAGGTGCGCCGGGATCTGGTCCAGCGCGATCCCGTAGCCGCTGAACTGGTCGGCGAGTTCATGGGCGCGTTCGATGGTGCGGTTGGCGATAATGATCTTGCCGATGCCGTGATCGTGCAGGTGGCGTGTGGCCAGTTCGATGGTCTCGCCGGCGCCGACCAGCAGGGCGGTATTTTCCTCGAAGCTACCGAATATCTGGCGGGCCAGGCTGACGGCGGCAAAGGCCACCGACACCGGGCTGGCGCCAATGGCCGTGTCCGTGCGGATCTGCTTGGCAACCGAGAAGGTGTGCTGGAACAGGCGGCTTTCCACGGTATCCAGGGTGCCGGCGCGGGTCGCCTGCTGGTAGCTTGCCTTCATCTGGCCAAGGATCTGGGGTTCACCAAGTATCATGGAATCGAGACCGGCGGCGACGCGCAGGATGTGACGCACCGCGGCGGCATCTTCATAGCTGTAGAAGTGCGGTTCCAGCTTGTCCCGCTCCAGGTCGTGAAAGCGGCATAGCCAGTCGGCGATGGTGTCGAGCCCCTGTCCCTGCTCCGTGCAGTAGAGTTCGGTGCGGTTGCAGGTGGAGAGGATGGCCGCCGCCTGGATGCCGTCCAGCGAGGTCAGTTCGCCCAGCGCCCGCGGCAGTTGCTCAGGCGGGAACGCAACCTGCCCGCGAACTTCCACGGGGGCTGTGCGATGATTGATGCCGAGAACCGTCAGGCGCATGTCGGAATTGGAGCAACCCTGAAACAAACCCAAAATTCTGCATGGTGAAGTACTTTAATACAAGTTTCATTTCAGCGTGCCAGCGGTGATACGGGTATAAAAACGGCGGCTGCCCGTGATGTTAGCTGATTTAACAAACTATCCCACGGGCAAACTGCTAGAATGTCGGGCATGTGTGCGCAGCCGTTATCCACATCCACTTTCCTGTCCAGGGCAGGCATGATTATTGCCTTGGTCGGGGTGTTGTCCGCCTGCGCGGTGCCGGGCGTTGTGCAAACCCGCGCTGGACAGACGAGCGAGGCCGAGGCGCCGGAGAAGGCGGCTGCGCCCGTGCCTGCCGGGCCGGTGGAGCCGCTGACCCGGCAATTGCTCTACGATATCCTGCTGGGCGAAATCTCCGGTCAGCGCGGGCGCTTCGATGTGTCTGTACCCCATTATCTGCAGGCCACCATGGACTCCAATGATCCCCGGGTCGCCGAGCGGGCGGTCACCATCGCCACGTTTGCCAAGGATTTCGACGTGGCCGCGCGGGCCGCACGGCGCTGGATAGCGCTGGATCCGGACAACCTCGAGGCACGCAAGGTGCTGACCGCGCTGGCCCTGCGAACGGGGTCAACGGATGAGGTGGTTACGCAGCTGGAATACCTCGTAAATGCCTCTGCGGACCTCGAAGAGGGCTTCGGTCTTGCCACGGCCATCCTGGCCCGGCACGCTGACAAGCAGGCCGCGCTGCAGGCCATGGAGCGCCTGGCCGCACGCTATCCTGAGAGTCCCGAGGGGCTGCTCGGCGTCAGCCGGCTTGCCATCCTCGGCGAGGATCTGACGCGTGCCCTGCAGGCCGTTGAACAGGCCCTCGGGATGCGCCCGGGTATGTCCGGGGCGGAGATCCTCAGGGCGCAGATCCTGATCGAGCAGGACAGGAAGCCCGAGGCACTGCAGGCGCTGGAGCAGGCGGTCAGGCGCAACCCGCAGGACGCGGAGCTGCGCTTTGCCTACGGCCACCTGCTGCTCGATGCGGGTGACCAGGAGGGTGCCAGGCAGCAGTTGCGCAGCGTCGTCGAACTGGATCCGGCCAATACAAATGCGCTCTATTCGCTTGCCCTGCTGGAACTGGAGGCCAAGCAATTCAAGGCCGCTGAACGGCACCTGAAGCAACTGCTGGAACTGGAAGAGAAGCAGCAGAGTGCCTATTACTACCTGGGTTATGCCGCGCAGGAGCGGGGCGACGCTGCTAGCGCCATCGAGTGGTACCGCAAGGTGGAGGCCGGCGAATACTGGACGCAGTCACGCCTGCGCATCGGCAAGCTCATGGCCGGGCAGGGTCGGCTGGAGGAAATGCGCGCAGAAATGCAGGCCCTGCGCCGCGGCAGTCCGGAAAATGCCATTGCCATCTACCTGGTCGAAGGACAGGTGTTGTCGGACCTCGGCCTCCATGAGGATGCCTATGCACTGTATGAGCAGGCCCTGGTGGATGCCCCGGCGAATGAGGACCTGCTTTATTCGCGCGCCCTGGTTGCGGAAAAGATCGATCGCATCGATCTTGCCGAGGAGGACATGCGGCGCATCCTGGCGAATGACCCGGACAATGTCAGGACCCTGAACGCGCTCGGCTACACCCTGGCCGACCGCACCGAGCGCTATCAGGAGGCCTTGCAGTATATACAGAAGGCCTATGCGCAGAAGCCGGACGACCCGGCCATCATCGACAGCATGGGCTGGGTACATTTCCGGCTGGGCAAGCTGAACGAGGCCAGGCTCTATCTGCAGCAGGCGTGGGACATGACCGGTGATGGTGAAATCGGCGCCCACCTGGGAGAGGTCCTGTGGACCCAGGGTGAACATGACGAGGCGCGTCGCATCTGGGAAGAGTCCCGCAAAAACTCACCGGACAATCCCGTCCTGAAAAAAGTGCTCGACCGCTTCATGCCGTGAGACTGTTACCCGTTTTGATCCTGGCGCTCTACCTGGCGGGGTGCGCAACGGCACCGGTCGACACTGGCAAAGGCGCCTTGCTGCCGGGACCGGGCATCGACGACTACCCGGTCTGGCAATTCCGGGGGCGCGTGTCGCTGATCCAGGGCGAACAGGGCTGGCATGCCAGTCTTAACTGGCGTGAGGCTTCCGGTCTCTACCGCCTGAATCTGGCCGGTCCCATGGGTCAGGCGGCCGTGCAGCTGGATGGCGATGCTAGCGGTGTCAGGTTGCGGACCGCCAACGGCGAGGAACTCGCGGCAGGGGATGCCGATGCCCTGGTCGAATCGGTGACCGGCTGGCAATTTCCCGTGACCGGGATCCGCTACTGGGTGCGGGGCGTGCCGGCACCCGTTGCCGAGGCGCAGGTCTTTACCGACGCAAGCGGTCGCCCGGCGCGCCTGTTGCAGTCCGGCTGGGACATCCGCTACAGCCGCTTCCAGCAGGTCGAGGGTCGGGACTGGCCGACCCGCATGCGGCTGGTGGCGGGAGATATCTCGGTTCGCCTGGTGATCGATGAGTGGCGGTTGTCGGCCGGCGGGGGCGCGACAGGGGCCACGGGCGCTGCATCTGCCAGCCCGGCCCCATGACGGGGCTGCGGATCCCTGCCGGCGCGCAGGGGCCCTGGCCGGCGCCGGCCAAGCTGAACCTGTTCCTGCACATCACCGGGCGGCGTGCCGATGGCTACCACAACCTGCAGACCGTCTTCCAGTTCCTGGATTACAGCGACCGGCTCTACTTCGCTCCCCGCGCGGATACCGCTGTCCATGCCCATGGCGGTCCCCCAGGGCTGGCCCCGGAATCCGACCTGTGCGTGCGTGCGGCGCAGCTCCTGCAGCTGTACGCGGGATATGAGAAAGGTGTTGATATATATAATGAAAAATGCCTGCCCACTGGGGGTGGGCTGGGCGGTGGCAGTTCCGATGCGGCGACCAGCCTGGTGGTGCTCAACCGCCTCTGGGGCCTGGGCCTGGACAGCGGCGAACTCGCCAGGCTGGGATTGCAGCTGGGTGCCGACGTGCCGGTCTTTATCCACGGCCAGGCGGCCTGGGCGGAGGGCGTGGGGGAGGTATTGACGCCGGTGGAGTTGCCGGAACCGTGGTACCTGGTGGTTAATCCCGCGGTAAGCGTATCAACAGCCGATATTTTCTCCGACGTCGAATTGACACGGGACACGCCCGGTATGACAATACGCGCCTTTCGTTCGGACGGCGGTCATAATGACTGCGAGGCCGTGGTGCGGCGCAGGTATCCCGAGGTCGGAGCGCTGCTTGACTGGTTAAACGGATTCTCCGCGGCACGGATGACCGGGACCGGCGGGTGCGTGTTTGCGTCCTTCGATTCAGAGGACGGGGCACGGGCCGTTGAACGCCAGGTCCCGGCGGCGTGGTCCTGTTTTGTTGCCCGGGGCGTCAATCAGTCACCCCTGCTGGCGGCCATCAGGCGAGCCCCCGGCAGTATTTCGGAAGACGGTTAATTCACGTCGCTTTGATGAGTCATTGGGACGTCGCCAAGTGGTAAGGCACGGGGTTTTGATCCCCGCATTCGCAGGTTCGAATCCTGCCGTCCCAGCCATATTCAGGCCAGTGCCGCAGGCGCCGGCAACAGACAGACGGGCGGCAGGATGAGAACCTCAAGGTTCGACCCGAGCGCGGCAGGATGCTGCTGATCTACAGAGTGCAGCTAACAGATGGCATATACATCAAGTAACAGATTCGAACCCGATATGAACGGTTTGCCTGCATCCGATTCCGACGCCCACATGATGGTGTTCAGCGGTAATGCCAACCCGAAACTGGCGCGGGACATCGTCGACCAGCTGCGCCTGCAACTCGGCAACGCGATTATCACCTGCTTCAGTGATGGTGAGGTACAGGCCGAGATCATGGAAAACGTCCGCGGCAAGGATGTTTTCGTGGTACAGCCGACCTGTGCACCCACCAATGACAACTTGATGGAACTGCTGGTCATGATCGACGCGCTGCGCCGCTCATCGGCCTGTCGTATCACGGCGGTAATCCCATACTTTGGGTATGCCCGTCAGGATCGCCGGCCGCGTGCCGCGCGCGTGCCGATCACCGCCAAGGTCGTGGCGAAGATGATCGGCAGCGTCAAGGCCGACAGAGTACTTACGGTCGATCTGCATGCCGACCAGATCCAGGGATTCTTCGACATCCCGGTGGACAATGTGTATGCGTCGCCGATCCTGCTCGGGGATATCTGGCGGCAGAAGTACCCGGACCTCATCGTGGTTTCACCCGATGTGGGTGGTGTGGTCAGGGCGCGGGCGCTGGCCAAGCGTCTCGATGATGCCGACCTGGCAATTATCGACAAGCGCCGGCCGCAACCAAACGAGGCCAAGGTGATGAACATCATCGGCGAGGTCAAGGGACGCTCCTGTGTCCTGATCGACGACCTGGTCGACACCGCCGGCACCCTGTGCCAGGCGGCCGCGGCCCTGAAGGCCGAGGGTGCCGCCAGGGTACTGGCCTACTGTACCCACCCGGTCCTGTCCGGCAATGCGGTCGCGAACATCGAGGCGTCAGTGCTCGACGAGCTGGTGGTGACGGACACTATCCCGCTGCGCGAAGACGCGCGCTCCTGCAAACGCATACGCCAGTTGAGCATTGCCGCCATGCTGGCGGAAACCATGCGGCGGATCAGCATGGAAGAGTCCGTCAGTTCCATGTATATGGATTGATACGCTTTAAACCGCGGGCCTGTTTCCATGACGGGGCAGGCGCGCATTCATGCCGACCCTGGTCGCGGGGACGGTACATTTGGCCGCCGCAAGGCGGATGTCTGGAGAGAAAGAAATGGCTATCAGCTTTGAACTTAATGCAGAGCCACGCAGTGATACGGGTAAGGGTGCGAGCCGCCGCCTGCGTCACGCGGGCAAGGTACCAGCCATCATGTATGGCGGGGACAAGGACCCGGAGTCGCTGACACTGTCCCACAACGAAGTCATACGTAACCTGGAACACGAGGCCTTCTATTCGCACATCCTGAACGTGAAGGTCGGCGGTGCGACGACGCGTGCCGTGCTGCGTGATTTGCAGCGTCATCCCAGTCGGCCGGTAGTCATGCACATGGACCTGCAGCGCGTCAGCGAATCGGAAAAAATCAAGATGAATGTGCCGCTGCACTTCGCCGGTGAAGATGTCGCGCCGGGCGTCAAGGAGGGCGGCCTGGTCTCGCACGAACTCGTTGAAGTCGAGATCGAGTGCCTGCCCAGGGACCTGCCGGAGTACCTCGAGATCGACGTTTCCACGCTGGAACTCGGCGAGTCGATCCACCTGAGTGAGCTTGTGGTTCCCAAGGGCGTTACCCTGCTCGAACTGGCGCGCGGTGAAGGTCATGACCTGGCCATGGTCAGCATACATGTCCGCCGCGGCGGCGCCGAGGAGGAAGAGGAGGCGCCGGAGGCGGCGGCCGAGGGTGGTGAAGAGGCCAAGGAGGCCGGTGAAGGTGAAGGCGCCGACTGAGCGGTTGGCGTCTGACCGTTGACTGCCATACAGCTCGTTGCCGGGCTGGGTAATCCCGGAGCAAAGTACGAACAGACCCGGCATAATGCCGGGTTCTGGTTTGTGGATGCGGTTGCCTCCCTGGCGGCTTTCTACCGAATTGCACGCAGCTGCATCCTGGTGGTGCATGATGATCTCGACCTGCCACCCGGGACCGTGCGGCTCAAGCGCGGTGGCGGCCACGGCGGTCATAACGGCCTGCGCGACCTGATTCCCAAGCTGGGCGGCAATGACTTCCTGCGCCTGCGCATCGGTATCGGGCATCCGGGCCACCGTGACGACGTGGTCGGCTATGTGCTGAAACCTGCGCCCCATGACGAGCAGGCCGCCATCGATGCCGCCATCGATGCGGCGCTTGGGGTGCTGCCGGATATCGTTGCAGGCAGGCTCGACAAGGCCATGAAGGAACTGCACACCACAAAGTAATTTTTCAGGCCTGGCCAGAACGCCCGTATCCCCATGCGCGCCATCCGGGCCACGACTGACACAATGGAAACCAGGATCACATGAGCGTCAAATGCGGTATCGTCGGTCTGCCCAACGTCGGCAAGTCCACCCTGTTCAATGCCCTCACCGAGGCGGGTATTCAGGCCGAGAACTACCCCTTCTGTACCATCGACCCGAATATCGGCGTGGTGCCCGTGCCGGATCCGCGCCTCGACAGGCTGGCAGAGATAGTCAAGCCGCAGAAGGTCATTCACACCACCATGGAGTTCCTGGATATCGCCGGACTGGTGGCGGGCGCCTCCAAGGGCGAGGGGCTGGGCAACAAGTTCCTGGCCAATATCCGCGAGACCGATGCCATCTGCCAGGTGGTGCGCTGCTTCGACGATGACAACGTCGTACACGTCAGCGGCAGCGTCGACCCGGTACGTGATATTGATGTCATCAATACCGAACTGGCACTGGCCGACCTGGAGACCGTAGAGAAGGGCATCCAGCGTGTTTCCCGGGTTGCCAAGAGCGGTGACAAGGAGGCCAGGGTGCAACTGGCGGTATTCGAGGCAGTGCGCGAGCATCTCGATTCAGGTCGGCTGGTTATCAGCATGGGCCTGGACGAGGAGCAGCGTGAGGCGGTCTACGAATTGCACCTGCTGACCGCCAAGCCGGTCATGTACGTGGCCAACGTCATGGAGGACGGCTTCGAGAATAACCCCTACCTGGATGCGGTCAGGCAGCGCGCCGAGGAAGAGGGGGCCGAGACGGTCGCTGTTTGTGCTGCCATTGAGGCTGAACTGGTTGACCTGGATGCGGCCGAGCGCGGCGACTACCTGGATGAACTGGGCCTGGATGAGCCGGGACTGAATCGTGTCATCCGTGCCGGTTACAAGCTGCTGGGCCTGCAGACCTACTTCACCGCCGGCGAGAAGGAGGTGCGGGCCTGGACTGTGAAGATCGGTGCCAGCGCCCCGCAGGCGGCCGGTGTGATTCACACCGACTTCGAGAAGGGCTTTATCCGCGCCGAGGTGGTCTCCTATGACGATTTCGTCGCCTGTGGGGGGGAACACGGCGCGCGCGAGGCGGGCAAGCTGCGCCTCGAGGGCAAGGACTACGTGGTGCACGATGGTGATGTCATGCACTTCCGCTTCAACGTGTAGGCGTACCCCGCGGGCGCGATCGGGTGCTTGTCCCTGCACCGCGTTTTCAGGTACCCTTTGCAGCCCCTTTGGCTACGTAGCTCAGCTGGTTAGAGCACAGCACTCATAATGCTGGGGTCGGTGGTTCAAGTCCACCCGTAGCCACCATTATTTCAAAAAGCTGAATCAATCATAAACTGGCAATAAATAAAAATTAAATCATGAAGTCACGCCCCGGCCATACAGAATTTCGGGCATGAAGGAGCTCGGCACGAGGTCGGGCTGCACCCTATCCCTGCAATACCAGATCGCAGACAGTCTTACCCTTGTGGCCCAGGTCACAAGGGTGCGGTATCAGTATGAATGAATCAGGTGTGGTGGTCTTCAGGACACATTTGATATTTATACCTGCCAATCCTTAAGGGCTGGAAACGACCTAACGCATTAGAGACGTTACCGGGGCGCGCGGGGACCTGTGAATTCATATGACCGGCAAGGATGCTGGCTCGCAAGAATTCAGGCGGCAGGATGCCGGTGTGACGGCCGTTTCCTGGCTGGATTCTCCCGGAATGCGTGGGTTATGTTTCCTATACACAGAATATTAAAATATTTTCATAAAATCATTTTACTGATTTTCATTAGATAATCTCGGCTTCACGACGCGATCTATCGTAGCGTTCCCCCTGATTTCCCCGCAGACAAACTCCGCATCCGCCTGCCAGCGGAGCGTAACAACGCAGCCAGCGCCTTCCACAGACCACCCCTGCCCAGGCCAGTTCACCTAAATTGCTGGCATAAAACAGGAAATTACCTATACTGCATCAACACAAACAAACATCATGGAGGGGGAGCCATGAAACACATCAAAACGAAGTTGTTCACTTCTGTCGCCAGCGCCCTGGTCATCGGGGGACTCGCCATATCAACCGGCGCAGCCGCGGCGGAGAAACAGGAGAAACCCAAGACCCCGCTGGAAAAAGGCAGGGATCTGACCATTACCATGTGCCAGGCGTGCCACCATTTCGAGGGAACGGACCAGGCCGGTACGCTCGGGCCACCCATCGTGGCAATGAAGGCCCGCTTCCCTGAAAAGAAAAGACTCTACGACATCATCTACGACCCCCATGTCGCCATCAAGTCGGACACCATGATGCCGCCATTTGGTCGCAACGGGCTCCTTGATGACAAGGAGATCGGGCTGATTATCGATTACCTCTACACGCTGTAGGTAACAGGGCCGCATATACACACAACAGCTATCCGAGGTCTTTCTGTCCGGGGGCAAGCAGGCGTTTGCTGGCAGCAAGGACTCTAAAACTCTACGGAGGATGACACGATGAAGACTTATATGGTACCGGCGATCTGCCTGGCGTTACTGGGCACGGGAGCGATAACCGCACTTGCAGCCTCTTCCCCCGATGCCGACCTCAAGATCTACCAGGAATACTTCAAGAAGAAGTTCCCGGATTTCACAGAAGAGAACTACAGTCTCGGCATGTACAACTTCAATGAAGACAAGCGCAGTCAGTGGGAAGCAATCATGGAATTCCCGCCCTACGAAACCGTGGTGGACAAGGGTGAGAAACTGTTCAATACCCCGTTCAAGAATGGCAAGACCTATGCGGACTGCCTGGAAAACGGTGGCATCGGCATCAGCCACACCTACCCCCGCTTTGATGCCGGGTCTGGCAAGATCAGGACCCTGTCGATGGAAATCAACGACTGCCGGGAAAGCAATGGCGAGAAGCCGCTCAATCTGCTCAAGGGTGACCTGCCGACCCTGCTGGCCTACATGGCCGAGACCTCCCGCGGCAAGGCACTCGATATCCAGGTGCCCGACGATCCGCGCGCACTGGCCGCCTACGAGGACGGGAAACGCATCTATTTCACGCGCCGAGGCCCGCGTGGCTTTGCCTGCTACAACTGCCACTGGGATGCGGCAGGCGGCCGTATCCGCGGTAATGAACTCAGTCCCGCCATCGGCCAGGCGACCAACTTCCCGGCCTACCGCTCCAAGTGGGGCGCGATGGGCCCGATCCAGCGCCGCTACAAGGGCTGCATGAAGAACATCGGTGCCAAGCCGCTGAAGGCGGGCAGTGACGCCATGAACAACCTGGAGTACTTCCATCGTTTCCTCAGCAACGGCCTGCCCTCGAGTGCGCCGAACAACCGGTTCTGAACACTGGATAAGGGAGATAGCATTATGAAAATCCTAATGGCATTGATTGCAACCGTGGTGCTGTCTGTTCACACCGGCGTGCAGGCCGCGGATACCGATGCGCAGCAGGCCATCGATGCCGCCAAGGCAGCCCACAAGAAGGCGGATTCCCTGCAGGGCGGCTGGGTGAGCACCGACAAACTCATCAAGAAGGCAGAAGAGGCCAGCGCCAAGGGCGACGGGGACAAAGCCCTGAAGCTGGCAAAGAAAGCCCAGAAGGAAGCGGAGCTGGCCCACGCGCAGGCGGAGTACGAACTCAAGAACTGGGCACCACCACCCTACCTGATGCCGAAATAACGGTGGCAAGGTCCAGGTACACAACCCAGGGTACGTCTGATCAGCCCGTCATTCCGGGCGGAACGCTGTAGTGACCCGGGATCCGGGTATTGCCTGTCAGGTGGTTACTGGGTTCCGGCGTTCACCGGAATGACAAACCATGAGCTAAGGAAACTCTGATTAATCCGTCATTGCGACGACTGCATGGATGCAGTCGTCGCAATGACGGGAATATTTTCGGTAGTTTTCCGGGATTAGGTCAGGGATCGTTAAGCATTGTCCAGTAAAACAGGCAACCGGCGTCCCGGATTCGATTAACGAAAACAAATGGCTAAAAACCAGCAATACCACTCATAATGCCGGGGTCGGTGGTTCAAGTCCACCCGTAGCTACCATACTTTCAATGAGTTAAAAGTCCTTCCTGTTTTTTCTCCACACACTGGCGCCGGCTCCCATCCCGCAAGGCGTCAACGCCCCGGTCGCCGTTTGTTCTTCAGTCTCGGCAGGAGTGCCGGGGCACCAGCTGATGCCCGGGGCGGGTCAGTCTGACTATTTGCTGTTCATCCGGTCCACGACGGCCATGCCCAGCGCGGAAAGCACGAAGGTCAGGTGGATGACGACATACCAGACGAGTTTGTCATTGCTGATCTGCTGTACGTTCATGAAGGCCTTGAGCAGGTGGATCGAGGAGATCGCCACGATGGAGGCCGCGACCTTCTGCTTAAGCGAGCCGGAATCGAGTTTTCCGAGCCACGAAAGTTTTTCCCTGCCGTCGGCGATATCGATGCGCGAGACGAAGTTTTCGTAGCCGCTCAGCATAACCATGATCATCAGCCCGCCGACCAGTGCCATGTCCACCAGCGACAGGGTCACCAGCACCAGGTCCGCTTCCTTCATGTCCAGCACCAGCGGCAGTGTGTGCACGGCCTCCTGGAAGAATTTTATACCCAGCAACAGCAGGGCAATGCTGAGTCCGAGATAGATGGGCGCCAGCAGCCAGCGGCTGGCATAGAGCAGGGATTCCAGTGTGCGTTCCATGGTAATTCCAGAGTTTGGGATGGATTCGGCTGCGGACTCTAGCCGATGCCCGGTGGCATTGCACCGGGTGCAGCGAGAGGCCATGAAACCGGGACGGGATGCATTCCCTCTGCCATGGAAACACCTGCTTGCCGGCCCCTGTTCCCGGTTTTCAAAAGATAGCGGAAATGCTCAGGTTTTCGGGAGTTTTGTCGTTATGGATTAAAACGGCGGTTAGCAGGAGCGGGTTTCCTCTCGTCGGCACCCGTTCCCTGAACGCTACGCGGTCGCTGCGCGACCCGCGGCAGATGGGTGTTACTGGGTAAAAAATCAACTTAACCATAGTGTTAGACCTGCATTACAGGGAACATACAATGAGCAAAAGCAGCGAGACATCTCAAGAAAACGAACTGAGCAATCCGCATTCCGGTGAAACGCCAGACGCGGGAAATGCTGTGGCGGGGCCGGCGCAGGCAAACCCGGCCGCACCCGGAGAGGGGGATGCAGGATTTGTACCCAGGGTGGCTGAGCTGAACGAAGAGATCAATCGACTGTATGGAAAGATGCATGGCCTGGATGCGGCACTGCGTGAAAGTGATGACCGCGCCCGGCAGATTGAAGAGAAGCGCGAGGCCATTGCCGAACTACAAGGCCAGATTGAAGAAAAAAACAGAGAAATCGATCGTCTGCAAAACAATATCGATGGCCTGCAGGGTTCTTTGCACGACCATGCGCAGCAGTTCAAGGAACAACTGAAAGACAAGCAGGCGGAGATTGGTGAACTGGAAGAAAAGGTATCGGAACGTGAGCAGGAAATTAGTCGTCTGCATGGGCATGTAGAGGAAAAGGGGCTGGTCATCAATCAGCTGACTGAGCAGCTGGATCAGAGGAATCAGGAGGTCACCGGTCTGCATGGCGATATTGAGGACAGGCAGCAAACGATTGTCCGCATGGAGGGTGAGCTCGGTGAACTGGATACCTGTCTGAAGCAAGGCAAGGAACGCAGTGATACGCTACTGGAAGAGAAGCAGGAGCTGATCACTCGACTGGAGTGGAAGGTCAAGGAGAAATACAAGGAGATCACCCAGCTGCATGGCAAGGTTCATGATCTGGGTGATGAACTGCGTTACAGCGAGGAACGTGCCGAACAACTGCAGGAGGAAAAGGGGCGGGTCACTGATGAACTGGAGGGACGGATATCAGAAAAAGAGCAGGAGATCGCAGGACTGAACCAGCGTAACGGCGATATGGCAGAGCAAATCGCCAATCTGACCGGACAGTTGGATGAGCAGGCGCAGACCATCACCGGTCTGGAGCAACAGATCGTGGATTTGCAAAACAGCCTGCGTTTTGTCGAGGAGCAGGCCGAACAGCGGCTGGAAGAGAAGCAGCGTGAAATCGCCGGCCTGCATGAGCAGATCGAGGAGCTGAATGCGGCCCTGCATGTCAGCGAAGAGCAGGCCGCCCGGCAACTTGCGGAGAAGGGCGATGAAATTACCCGACTGGTTGCGGATCTGGAAGAGAAAGATCAGGTGCTGGCCCGGTTGCATGCCAGTGCCGCAGCGAAAGACGAGGTGATCGACGGGCTGGAAGAGAGTATTCAGCAATTGAACATGAGCATGCGTACTGTCGAAGAGCAGGCCGCACGGGAACTCGAAAGCAAGCAGCAGGAAGTCACCGAACTGGAATGGAGTGTCAAGGACAAGAATTCTGAAATCAGCGAGCTGCATGGCAATATCCGTGATCTGAGTGCCGAGTTGAGCGCCAGCCAGGACCAGGCCGAAGAGCAACTGGAAGCGAAATCACGGGACATGGAGCAGCTGGAAAACCGTATTCAGCTGCTACAGCAGGAGCAGCGCGAGAGCGCCGAGCAGTCCGGTCAGGAGTTACAGGAGAAACGTAAACTTGTCAGCCAGCTGCAGGCCAGGGAGGAACACCTGAACAAGGCCCTGCATGACAGCAAGCAAGGCGCAGCAGAACAGCTGGCAGAGATGACGCGGAAGCTCGAGGACAAGATCCAGACGATCAGCGGGCTGGAGCAGCAGCTTGAGGCGCAGGAGGCAAGCATGAGTGCCCGCGTCGAGAACGAGAACCGGGAACTGCAGCTCAAGGACCGGACGATCGGCGAACTGACCGCGCAACTAGAAGAACAGGCCGAGGAACTCACCGGTCTGCATGGCACGATCCGAGATATCGGTGCGGAACTTGAGGCCAGACAGGCAAACAGGGCCGCGCTGGTGAAGGAGCATGAACAGGAAGCGCGCCAGTTCAAAGACAAGGTCAATCAGCAGTCATTCGAGCTGCAGAGTCTGGCTGAACATGCCAGGCAAAATCAGGAAGAACAGGCGCAAGCGATCTGCGAGCTTGAAGAAAAGCTCAAGCAGCAGACAGAAGCCAGCAACGGCGACGCCGGAATAATTGCCCACGAGCTCGAAGAGCAGCAGGAGATCATCAAGCAACTCGATGAGCAGCTGAAAGAAAAGGACGATGAGATAGGCAAGCTGAATTCCACCCTGGAAGACCTGAACGCAAGGCTGGAAGAAGGCGGGGCGCGCGTCGCCGATGAGGCCAGGAAGCATTCCAGTGAGGTAAGTCAACTCAAGGCGCAACTCAAGCAGAAAACAGTTGAAACGCGGGACAGTGCCAGGCTTGCAGCGCAGCAGCTGAAAGAGAAGGACAGGGTCATCAAGGACAAGGCGCAGCTGATTGGCCAGCTCGAGGATCAGGTCCGGGACCTGGAGGTGGCTGTGCACTCAGCCACAGAGACGGCAGAGCAGCTGAAGCAGGAGGCCGGCCGGCCACAAGGACAGCTTGAAAAACCCGGGCGTACAGATTCCACTGAGCAGGATGAGGTCAGCCCGGCGGAGAGCCGTGACAGGAGTGATTCAGCATCAAGTCAGAAAGAGCAGGAAGTCGCCAGGTTTCAAGGTAAGGAGGTCGCCCGCCTGCAGCAACATATTCAGGAGCTGAAGATCGCTTTGAGCGAGAAGGCCGAGCGTATGCGATCGAAAAAACAGGAAAATGAAGGAGATCCTGAGCCGGTAACCAACACCATCAAGACCCTGATGGAAGACAAGCTGAAGAAATTGAGTACCCTGGACATGCTGACCGGGATGATGAACCGACAGTTTTTCATGAAGGTCCTGGATGAATCAGTCAGCACTAGGAGTGATGACGAATCTGAGCGGTCGGTATTCTATATCCTGCTGGATAATTTCAGGGAAATCCGTGACGAGGTCGGGGTGTCTGACAGTGATGTGGTCCTGCGCAATGCCGCCAGTATCATCCAGTCCGGTATTGGCGAGCGAGATATCGTGTCACGCTTTGGCTACTATGTCTTTACGGTCCTGCACTACAATAATGATGCAATGACTACCCACGAGTTTGCCGCAAGAATATTGCGTAACCTGGAGGAACATACCTTCAGTGTTGGTGATAACAGCGTCAGGGTAAGGGCAAGTATCGGGATCAGTACTGTCATCGGTGGCGAGCATAATGCCGAGGGCCTGATCCTGCGCGCCGACCTTGCCTGCGAGGTGGCCCGCTCGTCCAGTGACGCCAGGATCTACACCCACAATGCCGCGGTAGAGGAACAGCTGGCGCCGGAGCATGAGGCGGAATCGCACCTGATGGTGAAGAAGACGCTGCAGGATGAGCGCTTCTACCTGGTGTATCAGCCGATAGTCAGCCTGTCTGAAGACAAGCGACAGCGTTACGAGGTGTTATTGAGAATTCTTGATGAGGAAGGCGAGGTTGTCCTGCCGAGCCAGTTCCTCGATGTGGCAAAATCCATAGGACTTGGTGGTGAGATAGATAAATGGGTGATCGACAATGCCTTTGCAAGGCTTGCTGACATGCAGCGTCAGGATGCAGACGCCACTTTCTATATCAAGGTCTCGGAAAAGACAATTGCCGATCAGGGGATGATTCCTTGGCTGGATGCGAAACTGAAGGAATACCGGTTACAGAGAGAAAACGTAATTATCGAGGTTGCGGAAGAGGCCGTGCTCGATGATATGGAGAACAGCATGGCGTTCGTGGGCGCCCTGCATGAGCTGGGGTGTAAGGTGGCGCTGGAACACTATGGTGCGTCCAGTCCACCGCAGGTCCTCAAGCGTCTTCCGGTGGATGTCCTGAAGGTGAATGGCGGCTTGATTAGTGGCATGGCGGTGAACAAGGAAGACCAGGTCACGGTAAAAACCATTATAGAACTGGCGCGCAATCTCGGCATGGAATGTGTTGCCGAAAAGGTAGAGGATACCGCCGTCCTTGCGCTGCTATGGCAGTACGGTGTCCAGTTTGTTCAGGGAAACTTCGTCCAGATACCGAGCAGGAACCTCGACTACAATTTCGAGGCCAGCGTCACGGGTAACGAATCCGGTACCTTCGCCGCCTAGAGTGGAGGGGTCAGTACCCGACGGTTGCGGGGTGCTGACCCACGGCCTTCCCGTCTATCAGGCTCTCCACTGTTCAGGCAGCATGCCCCTGCGGGCATGCTGACTCGATTATCCGCTCTTGCACCCCTGCAAGGTCTAACACGCAGATATACCGGAAAGTGCTGACTGATCGTTACTGGTTTCCGGCTTACGTCGGAATGACTAAGAGCGGGTACAGCGGCAGGCCAGCTCCAGCCGCCAGGCGAGTTGCTGCAGGCTGGTGGCGCCGAAGGTCGCGGCGCCGGACTTCAGGCTGTGGGCCTCGCGTTGCAGTGTCTCCAGGTCCAGCGGCGACAACAGGCGGTTTATCGCACCCACACGTCGCGCGGTTTCCCTGCGGAATGCAGCCAGCAAGCGCGGCATGGCCGCCACACTGGTGTCGCGTTCGAGTTGTTCCAGCTGGCGGTTATCGAGTGTCGCCTGCGGTGCTGCCGCCGCGTCGGGCAGCCACTGGTCGAGCACCTCGAGCAGTGGTTGGCGTCCGAGCGGACCGGCAAGGCATACATCCATACCGGCTGCCAGGCAGGCTTCCTCGCAGTCAGCCTGGTGCCCGCTCGTGATGGCGATAATGGGCATGCGACCCCTGTCGCCGGGCAGTTCGCGGATGGCGCCGCTGGTCTGTGTCGTGTCCAGTTCCTGCAGGCCGGTCGCCATTATCACCAGTTGATAGATACAGTTCTTTGCGGCTTCTACCGCGGCCGGCCCGTTCGCCATCGTGTCGACGTGATGGCCGCGGTCCTCGAGCATGGCGAGCAGGCCGCGGGTTTCCGTAGCGTTTTCTCCCAAGGCCAGCAGGATGCGCGCCCCCCGCCTGGATGGCCGGGATGCGATCGCGACTTCCATGATTATGCCTGCCTCTCTGTTTCGTGTTGTGTCAACATAGCGTTTCCCTGTTGAGCCACTGTCCCGCTTGATCGGCCACGCGTCCGCCCCGGGGCTGCGGCCTTATTTATTGGCCGGCAGTTTTCGCACCTTCTTCAGCCCGGTTGGCGCTACCCCTGTTGTCAGCCGGCCACGCGGTATTCATGCGCAGCTGCTGCAAAATGAAAAGGGTGATCCTATTGTGTTGCGTTTTAGACCAAAATACCCCGGTTTTTATGCCCTGAAATGTAAAAAATATATAATTAACAGCGGCATGGAATGGTTCCAGGACTGCTGCCCGGTGCCACGCGGGGACGCTGTAAGTGCCCGGTAGGGCAAGAAAACTGTTCAGGCCGTGCCAGAATGGCCGGGATACCGACCCTTGGAGTATAGGTTGCTAGTAAGTACCCCGTTTAGGGCTCAGAACGGCCAGAGGTCCCAGCCCGTGTCCAGATCGTCGGCGCAGCGGGACAGCTGGGTGTGGTAGTCCTGCGCGCGCGCGGCCACCTTCTTCGCCACCTGCTTCAGCCATGGTTTGGCGTTATAGGTCTTGCGTTTGTAGCCGCCATGCCCCTCGTGGTAGGCCAGGTACTGGTTATAGGCATCCCACTTGGAGATGCCCGCCAGCTTGTGGCTCATGTTGCCGTACCAGGCGATAAAGTCCACGGCGTCGGCAAAGTCATCCCGGTCCGCGCCGCGATTGCCGGATTCCTTGATGTACCAGTCCCAGGTCGAGTCCTTGGCCTGGGCGTAGCCGTAGGCGGAGGAGATGCGTCCCCAGGGGATCACCCACAACACATGGTCGCGAGGCGGCTTGGCATCGTGCACGAAGCGCGATTCCTGGTAGATGATGGCCAGCTGGATATGTACCGGTAGACCCCAGCGCTCACTGGCCTCCAGGGCATCACGGTACCAGCCGCTCTTTTCCGCAAAGATATCGCAGCTATTGCTGAGGTCCCTTGGCGGCTCGGTCGAACATCCCGCCAGGGACGCCAGCAGTATCAGTAGACAAACGGGATTGGATGTGTGCACGCTGCCAGTTTAAAACGTTGTAGCTGTCGATGACCAGCCGGGTGTGGCACGATTTGCATGCAACAGCCGGTGTCTGGTATCTACTTTTAAGTTGAACACTGATGACGGGGTTGAGTCCATGAAGCAGGATGCATTACTCGAACTGGAACGTAGTCTGTGTGCGGCGGCCGAGGCGGAGCTGCTGCCCCGTTTTAACCGCGTTGATGTCGAGCTCAAGGCGGATGGCTCGCTGCTGACCGAGGCGGATCATGCCATGCAGTCGCGCCTGCAGCATGAACTGAACGCCTTGTTCCCGGATACGTCCCTGCTGGGGGAAGAAATGGATGCCGATGAACAGCGTGAGCGGCTGGCCGGTGCCGAACACGGTTTGTGGGTGCTGGATCCCTTGGATGGCACCAGCAACTTTGCCAGCGGGATTCCCTATTTCTGTGTATCGCTGGCGCTCTTGGTACGCGGTGCGGTGCAGCTGGCGCTGGTCTACGATCCGGTGCGCCGCGAGCTGTTTCAGGCGCGGGCCGGGGCGGGCGCCCAGCTGAACGGGAAGCCGCTGGGGCGTCGTCTGCCCCTGACGCCATTGCAGCACGGTATCGGGCTGGTCGATTACAAGCGCTTACCGCCGCCGCTGGCGCGGCGCCTGGTGGACGCACCGCCCTACAGTTCCCAGCGCAGCTTCGGTTCGGTGGCCCTGGACTTTTGCTGGCTGGCAGCCGGGCGGGTGCACGTCTACCTGCACGGCCGCCACAATCTGTGGGACTACGCGGCCGGGCTGACCATCCTGCACGAGGCCGGTGGCGACTCGATCACGCTGCAAGGTGTGTCTCACCCGACCCTGGACCTGGAGCCGCGATCGACCGCCGCCGCCCTTGACGCCGGCCTGTTCCGGGAGTGGTGTGCGTGGCTGGGCGTCGTGCCCCGCGCGGACTGAGTCGGCTGGCCCGGCGAGAAATGCGGGCTATAGCTGGCGCAGGCAGTCCAGGGCCGCGCTCTTGTAGCACTGGGCCAGAGTCGGGTAGTTGAAGACGCTGTTCGCCAGCACATCCACGCTGGCGTGGCAGTTCATGGCCATCTGTCCGACGTGAACCAGTTCGCTGGCCGACTCGCCGATGATGTGCACACCGAGGATCGTCCGGCTGCCGCGTTCCACCAGGAGTTTCATGAAACCACGCTCGGCACCGATGATCTGGCCGCGGGCGGTCTCCGCGAAGTGCGCACGACCCGTGACGTAGATGGCCCCGCGCTCCTGCAGCTCGCGTTCCGTCTCGCCCACATAGGACAGCTCGGGGATGGTGTAGATGGCCATCGGCAGCAGCCCCGCGGTGTGGGCGTTTTCATGGGCAAAGGCATGGTTGACGGCGACCCGCCCCTGTTCCATGGCCGTGGAGGCCAGCGACGGCCGGCCGGCGAGGTCGCCGATAATGTAGATGTGGTGGCGGGCGGTCTGGAAGTTCTCATTGATGCGCACCCAGCCGTGGTCATCGGCCACCAGTCCGGCCGCATCCAGGTCCAGGCCGGCGTAGTTGGGTTCGCGCCCCAGGGCATAGAGCAGTACATCCGACTCCAGGACTTCGCCATTGTCCAGGCTGGCCAGTACCCGGTCCCCCTCGCGGCGGATGCCCTGCACCCGGGTCTGCATGTGCAGCTGTATCCCCATGTCCAGCAGCTGTTCCTCCAGCTCGTGCTGGATGTCCGCGTCCAGGTAGGCCAGCACGTGTGCATGCGAGTCCACCACTTCCACCTGCACGCCCAGCGGTGCGAACAGGGTGGCGAATTCACAGGCGATCACGCCGCCGCCGACCACCAGCAGTTGTTGCGGCAGCCGCTTCAGCTTGAGGATGGCGGTGGAATCCAGTACCCGTTCCCGGTCGAACGGTACATCGGCCGGACGGCGTGGTCGTGAACCGGTGGCGAGGATGATGACCCCGGCACGCAACCGGCTTGCGTCACCGTCGGGATGGCGCAGGGTCAGGGTATGGGAGTCGTGGAACGCGGCCTCGCCCGGTATCAGGGTCACGCCCGCAGCCATCAACTGGCTGAGCAGCAGGCTTTCCTGGCTTTCGATGACGCGTTTCTCGCAGGCGAGTGCCTCGCTCAGAAAACCGCTCGGCAAGCGACCGCGCGCCTGCACGGCCTCGCGCATGCCGCGTCCCGCAAACCGCGAGGCCAGGTAGGCGGCCTCGCGCAGCGCCTTGCTCGGGATGGTGCCGGTCTGCAGGCTGACGCCACCGAGGTAAGGCTTGCGTTCAACCAGGCCGACACGTTTGCCCAGGGCGGCGGCCTGGAGGGCGGCACTCTGGCCGCCGGGTCCGGAGCCGATGATCAGCAGGTCATAGTCGTAGGGTTCCATACAGGGTCCATTGTTGGTGGCGGCCTGAACCAGGCCACGGTGTCATGCGCACAGCAGTTTATTTTTACCATTGCGCCGTTTGATTTTCGAATGCCGGTACGCTGTGGTCTGCAAACGGGGCCGCCAGGGGCTCGCCGATGAACAGGCCCTGCCCGGGCCATTCCACGCTCTTCCAGTAGGCCTCGATCAGTGTCTCCCCGTCCAGGTAGCGGTCGATGGCGATGTCGGGGCGCGGGAATTTCTGCACGAAGGCGCAGGGCTCGACCACGCTGCCATAGCTCCCGGTGGCACCGGCCTCCAGCCAGCGCAGGCTGCTCATCTGGCGGCTGCCGTCGAGCTTGCCGCCGGCGGAGGTCAGGTGGTCGGCCAGGGCACCGGGCCGGTAGCGGTTGGTGTCGATGTCCGCCACCCGGGCGCGGCCGGTGAAGTAGAACAGCACGTCGGTGCGGTGGCGTAGCACATCGGCCTCGATAATCTCGAAGCGAAAACGGTCGGACTGCAGCAGGGCGATACCGGGAAAGAAACGGGCACGCACGTTGCGGGCCCGGTCCCGTGTGCTGAGGAGATAGCCGCTGCCGCGCGGCCTGGATCCGTCCGCAGAGACTCCCCGGTCGATGAGTGATTGCACGGCGGCGAAGTCCGTTCCGGCCAGCAGTATTGCCGGGCGCCAGCCGTGATCGTCGTGGGGACGCCGGGTGGCGCTGTCGAAATAGGGACTGGCGCGCGTGGCCTTGCAGCCCTGGGCACAGAAGTCCGCGTCGAAGCCGGCCGCGAAGGCCGTGGTGATGGACATGCAGCCGACGCGGTAGGGCAGGGTCCACGCCAGGGCATAGGCCTGGACCGTGGACGGGACCTGGCGATTCACGGCCGCCATGACCTGCCTGAACTCGCCCTGCGGCATCAGCGCCCGCCCCGGGGTGAAACGGACGTGGATCATGTTTTCTGCCGGGATCCGGCGCGCGCTACGGTAATAGTCCGCTACCCGCACACTCACCGGGTCGGCATCGTTGACCACGATGGCCAGCTGTTCCGGGCCCAGCGGCTCAGCCGTGGAACCGGGCTGGTCTGCGGATCCCGGCGTGGCGTTGCAGGCGGACAACTGTGCCAGGGACAACAGGCAGGCCAGCCAGCGTATTCGCACAGGTAAGGTATGCCAGGTCCGGGCGGGGCGGTCTGTGCCGGTCATCAGTCGGTGTCGATGGGCCTGCAGCGGGTGTCCGGTCCGGACCGTCGGGGGGCGGGTGCTAGCCCCGCGTGGCAACAAAGTCCACCATGCGCTGGGTGGCCTTGAGGGCCTTCTTGCGGATGTCTTCCGGGACGTGGATTTCGTTGCTGCCGTTCTTGAGCACCTCGGCAAGGTTGCGCAGGTGGTTCATGGCCATCCACGGACAGTGCGCGCAGCTTTCGCAGGTGGCGCCTTCACCGGCGGAGGGTGCCTCCATGAAGATCTTGTCGGGGGCCGCCTGTTTCATCTTGTAGAAGATGCCGTTGTCGGTGGCGACGATGAAACGCCGGTTGGGCAGGCGCTGGGCGGCCTTGATCAGCTGGGTGGTGGAGCCCACCACGTCCGCCATTTCGATGACCGCCTCCGGTGATTCCGGATGCACCAGGATCGCGGCATCCGGGTAATGCTGTGCCAGTCCCTGCAGGGCCTCGGCCTTGAAGCGTTCATGCACAATGCAACTGGCCTGCCATAGCAGCATGTCGGCACCGGTCACCCGCTGGACATAGTTGCCGAGGTAGCGGTCCGGCGCCCAGAGGATCTTCTCGCCCTTGTCCTTGAGGTGATTGACCACGTCGACGGCGATGCTCGAGGTGACGACCCAGTCTGCGCGGGCCTTCACCGCGGCACAGGTGTTGGCATAGACCACGACCGTGCGCTCCGGGTGGGCATCACAGAAGGGGATGAATTTCTCCGGAGGGCAGCCCAGGTCCAGCGAGCATTCGGCCTCCAGCGTGGGCATCAGCACCCGCTTCTCCGGGTTGAGGATCTTGGCGGTCTCGCCCATGAAACGGACCCCGGCCACCACCAGGGTGCTGGCCGGGTGGCGGTTGCCGAAGCGTGCCATTTCGAGCGAGTCGGCGACAGTGCCGCCGGTCTCGTCGGCGATCATCTGCAGGTCCTCGTCGGTGTAGTAGTGCGCGACCAGGACCGCGTCCTTTTCCCTGAGCAGCTGCCTGATTTCCTCGATCAGGGCCGCGCGCTCGCCGGGTCCATATTCCGGCTGGGCAATACTCCCCGGCAAGGGGTAGGACGGATGCAGCGGGATCGGTGCGAGAGGCTCTGCGTCTGTCTGTTTCATTACAGTGGTTACCCGGGATTACGGCGTTCGTGGCCAGTAATTATACAACTTCCTGTTTTATCTAAATATAGCCTGCGGGACGCGGGAGTTACGCCGGACCTGCGGGTAGTGTCCGGGGCAGGGCGGGGTGTGGGCGGGGCTCAGTCCGCGATCAGGCCCAGGTAGCGTTCGGCCTCTGCATCCCCCTGGTCGGCGGCCATCCGAAACCACTTCGCGGCCTCCTGGAGGTCATGGTCTACGCCCTGTCCGTGGTAGTACATCATGCCCAGGTTGGTCTGGGCATCCAGGAAGCCCTGCTCGCCGGCCCTGCGGTACCAGTCGGCGGCAAGGGCCAGGTCCTGGTCGACGCCCGCGCCTTCATCAAACAGGACGCCGATGTTGTACTGGGCCTCGGCATCACCCAGTTCCGCCAAGGGCAGCCACTCGTTATAGGCGGTCTGGTAGTCGCCTTTCAGATAGGACTGGTAACCACCACCGAGGATGGTCCAGGTGGGCATGCCGGACATCAACACCGCTCCGGGGTTTCACAATGGATGTGCATTAGGGGATTCTAATGACTTTGCCACTGTCCTGTATAGCCATAGTTGGGTAGTCTTTCTACAATAGTCAGAGGGACAGAATCCGGTTTGTCGGTACGCTGCGATTTTCCGATGCATGGGCGAATTGATGCAAACCGCCGTACAGGCGACAGGATTCCGGGGACAACATCAATAATGATTGGGGGCGGGTCGATGTCGCTGCGCCGATTCTCGTTAACAGGGGTCTTGTGTTTTTCACTGTGCGCGCTGTTGTCGGCGCGCGCATTCGCCGCCGCCGGGGACGATTTCCTGAACTTCGATGACCAGCCGTTACAGGAACCACTGACCTTCCCTGAATGGTTCAAGCTCAGCTTTCTCGACTTCCAGGAGGACCTGAAAGAGGCGCTGGAGTCGGGCAAGGATGGCCTGCTGGTCTATTACGGCCAGAAATATTGCCCCTACTGCAAGCAATTCCTGGAGATGGACCTCGCCAGAGAGGACATCCATGCCTACACGCTGGAGCGTTTCGATGTCATCGGAATCGATATTCACGGTGATCGAACCGTCGTCGACCTGGCAGGCAATGAACTGAGCGAGCGCGAGCTCGCCATACGGGAAGAGACCAACTTCACCCCGGCGGTGGTGTTCTATAACGGCGAGGGTAAAGAGGTCCTGCGCCTGCGCGGTTATTATCCGCCATACCGGTTCCGAGCGGCGCTGGAATTTGCCGCGGATGGCCACTACAGGAACGAGACATTCAGGGAGTACCTGGCACGGGCGGACGTGCCGCTGGTATTCGAGCCGGGCGACCTGAACGAACAGCCCTTCTTTATGCCGGGTCCGATGATGCTGGACCGGAGCCGGATACCGGGCGAGCGGCCGCTGGTGGTGTTCTTCGAGCAGGGCAATTGCCATGCCTGTGATGTCCTGCACAGTGGCCCGCTCGCTGACCCCGAGATTCGCCAGCGCATCGCCCGTCTCGAAAGTGTGCAGCTGTCCTATTGGGAAGATACGCCCGTGATCACCCCTGCGGGGGAACGCACCAGCGCGAAGAGATGGGCCGAATCACTGGGTCTGTTCTATACCCCGACCCTGATTATCTTCGATGACCGGGGCCTCGAGATTATTCGCATCGACTCGGTGGTGCAGTTCTACCGCCTGCGCAATATTCTCGATTTTGTGTTGACGGAAGGCTACCGGGACTTTCCCACGTTCCAGAGCTGGCGAGCCTCGCGCAGTCCGAGGATGTACCTGAAATAGTTCGCGCCCGGGGGCGGCGCTATCAGTCGTCCTGCCAGCGCCTGAAAACCAGGGTGGCATTGGTGCCACCGAATCCGAAGCTGTTGGACATGATGGTGTTCAGTGTGGCACCGGTCGTGAGTTCGCGCACGATGGGGAAATCGGCACCGGCCGGGTCCGGTTCGGTGATGTTGGCCGAGGCGCTGATGAAATCCTCGTTCATCATCAGCAGCGAGAAGATGGCCTCGTGGACACCGGCGGCGCCCAGGGAGTGGCCCGACAGGGACTTGGTGGAGCTGATCAGGGGTATGTCCTCTCCAAACACCGTACGTACGGCTTCCAGTTCGCGCATGTCACCGACCGGCGTGCTGGTGCCGTGGGCATTGATGTAGTCGATCGGCGCATCCACAGTCGCCATGGCCTGCTGCATGCAGCGCACGGCACCTTCGCCGGAAGGCTGCACCATGTCATAACCATCGGAGGTCGCACCGTAGCCGACCAGTTCGGCGTAGATCCTTGCGCCGCGCTTGCGGGCGTGCTCGAGCTCTTCAAGCACCACCATGCCTCCGCCGCCGGCGATGACAAAGCCGTCGCGGGTCGCATCGTAGGGCCGTGATGCCGTTGTCGGGGCGTCGTTGTACTTGGAGGACAGGGCGCCCATGGCGTCGAACATCAGCGTGAGTGTCCAGTGCAGTTCCTCGCCGCCACCGGCGAACACGATGTCCTGTTTGCCGAACTGGATCAGTTCATAGCCGTTACCGATGCAGTGGGCGCTGGTCGAGCAGGCGGAGCTGATGGAATAGTTCACACCATGGATTTTGAAAGGGGTGGCCAGGCAGGCCGAGTTGGTGCTGGACATGGTACGGGGCACCATGTAGGGGCCGACGCGGCGAATGCCCTTCTTTCTGAGCAGGTCTACCGCCAGCGCGACATTCTCTGTAGAGGCCCCGCCGGAACCGGCTATCAGGCCGGTGCGCGGGTTGGATATCATGTCTTCACCGAGGCCGGAATCCTCCACGGCCTCCTTCATGGCAATATAGTTATAGGCCGCGCTGTTGCCCATGAAGCGCCGCAGCTTGCGGTCGATGTTCGCTGCCAGGTCCACGTCAACGGTACCTGCAACATGGCTGCGAAACCCGAGTTCCTCGTATTCCGGTATGAACTCGATACCGGAACGTCCTTCCCTCAGTGAGTCGGTGACTTCCTGTTTGTTGGTGCCAATACTCGAGACGATGCCCAGTCCGGTAACTACAACACGACGCATGACAAGTTTCCTAGAAATTATCTGTGGATGTGAACAGGCCGACACGCAGGCCATTGGCCACGTATATTTCGCGGCCATCGACGGACACGACGCCATCCGCAATGCCCATGTTGAGCTTGCGCTGGATGACGCGCTTCATGTCAATCCGGTAGGTCACGAGTTTGTTCTTGGGTGTGACCTGGCCGGTGAACTTCACTTCACCCGCGCCCAGCGCACGTCCGCGGCCCGGGGCGCCGTTCCAGCCCAGGTAGAAACCCACGAGTTGCCACATGGCATCCAGTCCCAGGCAGCCCGGCATGACGGGGTCGCCTTCGAAATGGCACTGGAAGAACCACAGCTCCGGTTTGATGTCCAGTTCGGCGATGATCTCGCCCTTGTTGTGGGCGCCGCCCCGGTCGCTGATATGGGTGATCCTGTCGAACATCAGCATGGGAGGCAGCGGCAGCTGGGCATTGCCCGCGCCAAACATCTCGCCGCGTCCGCATTCCAGCAGTTCCTCGTGGTTATAACTGCCCTGCTGGGGGCGGGATGGTTGTACCGGTGTCTGGGTGGGTTGTGTCATGCCTGCGGCGTATGCCCCGTATATGGGTGAAGGCAGCTATTCTAGTCTACTTTGCGACCAGTCTGAATAGCTGACATTATCCCGGCCCGCTTGACGACAGGGGGCGCACCCTGTATTGCGACAGGCCCCGTGGCCACGCGATCTGCGGCCCCCCCTGGATGCCTGTCTGCAAGCATTGCCGCTAACCCCCTCTGGATAGAGTCCAGCTCAGTCGCGGAAATTGATATGCTGCAGGGGCAGGTCGATACTGGATTCGCGCAGCATGGCAATGACTGCCTGCAGGTCATCGCGCTTCTTGCCTGTGACCCGTACCTTCTCGCCCTGGATGCTGGCCTGCACCTTGAGCCTGGTTTCCTTGATCAGCTTGATGATCTTTCTGGCGCTATCCTGGTCGATGCCCTGGCGTACGGTTATCACCAGAGAGGCCTTGTTGCCGCTGGATTCGATCTCGGCTTCCGCCAGGGCGGCGATGTCGATACCGCGCTTGGCCATTTTCTTGTACAGGATATCGAGTATCTGCTTTATCTGGAAATCGTTCTCACTCTTCAGGGTGAGCGTGGAATCGCCCTGTTCAACGGTGGCACCGGTCCCCTTGAAATCGAATCGGTTGCCTATCTCGCGATTGGTCTGGTCGACCGCGTTGCTGACCTCGTGGGTGTCGACTTCTGAAACGATATCGAATGAGGGCATGGAGACTCCCGGTGGCCCTGGTGCGGGGCGGTGTGGACAGGGGACGCCATTATAGTCGTCCACCCGTTGACGGAGAACCCCACTACTCCATGGCGGCAGGACTCCGGGATTGGTTCAGCTGAGGCTGGGGAGACAGGTACTGTTAACCTGCGCGACCAAACAATGCAGCCAGCATCCGGGTGAAGATGCCGCGGCGTTCGGCGGGTGCCGCTGGTTCCAGCGTTTCCTCGGGCGTTTGCCATTGCGAACGGTCGATTTCGGCGGGTGCCGGACCTGGGCCTGGTTCGTCATGGCTGTTCGCCCCATCCGTGTTTCCGGGTAGGCCGGACGGATCCAGGGGACAGAGATCCGCGATCATGCCATTATCCGCAGCCGCATGCTGCGGCGGCTCTTCGAACCAGTCTGCGGACGGCACGCTGGTCGGTGCATCCGTTGTGATGGCTATCGAGAGCGTGGGTATTTCACTGGCAGGAACCGAATCCGTGGTCGCATTTTCTTTAGTGATACCGGTGAGGTCATTATCCGGTACCGGTCCTGCAAAGGTATCCGGCAGCGGCTCGCGCGGGCTGGCGACAAGTGCCTCGACAGCGGTCGGGTTGCCGATATTCCCCGGCTCCTGAGGAGTGGTCGGGGTGAACAGTTCGATTTCCTCGACATCCCCGGTCTCGTCCAGGGCCAGGCTCATGTGGGCCGCGCCGGGCCCGGGTTCGTCAGCGACAGGAACGGCCGTCAGCGCCTCTTCCACGACCGGCTCCGTGACCCGGTCGAATACCCCCTCCTCACTTAGGGTCGGGCCGCTGCCCTCGCAGACGACCTGGTTGCCGCCCTGGGTGATCGCACGTGCCAGGCGCTGGTCGGCCAGTGAAATCAACTCGTCGAGTCGTGTGTTCCTGCGGATGTCAGGCGCGGCAATGCCGACACTAATGCTCACGCGTACGATGCTGCTGTCGTGCTTGAAAATACGGGCATTGATCTCCCGGCGGATGCGTTCGGCAAGATTGCGCACCGCGGTTCTGTTGACGCCGGGCGAGAGCAGTGCAAAGCGTGCCGTACCAATGCGTGCGGCCGTGTCCTCCTGACGGATTACCTTGCCAAGGATATTGGCGGTAGCCTGTATGACCGATTCGGTAAAGGCCTCGCCGTATTCCCTGAACAGATGGCCAAAGTCATCGATCTCGAGTCGGTACATGGCCAGGCTGCTGTTGTGGCGTATGGCGAAGGAAAGCTGTTGATAGCCACGTTCCATGAAGGAGATCTCGTTGGCCAGTTCGGTCAGCGCATCAACCGTTGTGTGCTCCTCCAGTGCGGTCACCTCCTGCTTCAGGATGCTGGTGGCGGCATGGGCATCGGCGTGCGACTGTGTACGCGCCAGTAACAGGACCGAGTCGAAGGGCTTGCCGATAAAATCCGTTGCACCGGCTTCGCGCGCCTTCTTCATGGTGCCTTCGCTGTCATTGGCGCCGGTGATGACGATAACAGGCAATTCGCTGATATGGGGCAGGGGCGAGTTCCTGATGCGCCCCAGCAGTCCATAGCCGTCCAGGTTCGGCATGGTGAGATCGGACACCACCAGCGAGAACGGGTCCTGAGTGGAAAGTATCTCCCAGGCATTCTCGCCATCGACGGCTTCGATAGTTTCAAAGTGGTCGCGCAGTATTTTGCGGGCGGTCACGCGAATGACCTTGGAATCATCGACGATCAGCAGGCGCTGTCTGGTTTCGGGGTTATTGCTCATCCTGGATCTCAAGCGGGTGATTACAGTGCACACACTGATATCGACCTCCGCAGCCTGATCTTTAGGTCAGCATCCGGTCCCGGCAGGCCCCGTGGACATTCATGGGCTTGCGGGCGGGGTGCTATGATGGGGATGCGACAGGGCCCGGTTTCCGACCAGTGCTGCGCGGCTGGCGCCGACGCTGGTGGCAGCAGTCAGTGCCGGGGTGGCCCGGGTCCGCGAGTGAATCGACGGGGTGTCGGAATGAGACAGAAATTCCAGGAACTGAGGACATGGTTCGCCGCCTATGTGTGGGAGGACGACCTGCGCCATCTGGGCGGGCTGCGCAAGGTGCTGGTGTTTGTCCTGCGGGTCCTGCACATGCTGCTGAGGGAGTTGCTGGGCGGCCAGCTGAATCTCCGCGCCATGAGCCTGGTCTATACCACGCTGCTGTCACTGGTCCCGCTGCTGGCGGTCAGCTTCTCGGTGTTGAAGGGTTTCGGCGTGCATACCAAGATCGAGCCGCTGCTTTACAATTTCATGATGCCCCTCGGGCCCAAGGGTATCGAAGTGGCGGACAGGATCATCAGTTTCGTCGAGAATGTCCAGGTGGGCGTGCTCGGCTCCGTGGGCTTCGCGTTGCTGATCTACACCGTCATCGCACTGCTGCAGAAGATCGAGGCGGCTTTCAACTTCGTTTGGCAAATCGATCACCTGCGCTCCCTGTCGCAGCGTTTCAGTAATTACCTGAGCGTCATACTGATCGGTCCGGTGCTGGTGTTCAGTGCGCTGGGACTCACCGCCACCATTCTCCACACCGAGCTTGCCCAGAAGCTGATAACCATCGAGCCGTTGGGTACGCTGGTGGTCTATTCGGGCAAACTCATTCCCTACCTGCTGGTCTGCATGGCCTTTACTTTCGTCTATATCTTCATTCCGAATACCCGGGTGCAGTTCAGGGCGGCACTGGTGGGCGGTGTCATTGCCGGCGTGCTGTGGGAGACAACAGGCTGGGGTTTTGCCACCTTTATCGCCTCTTCCTCGAAGTACGCCGCAATCTACTCCAGCTTTGCCATCCTGATCATGCTGCTCATCTGGCTGTATATCAGCTGGCTTATCCTGCTGGTCGGTTCGCAGATTGCCTACTTCGTGCAGTACCCGAAATACATGACCCTGCACCGGGTGCGCTTTGCGCTGAGCAACCGCCTGCGTGAGCAGTTGGCCCTGCAGGTCATGTATCTGGTGGGTTACAACCACTACTTCAACAGGCCGCCCTGGAACTTCGATGCCCTGGTCGAGCGCCTGGACCTGCCCGGTGAACCGGTGCATCGGGCGATCGACGTCCTGATCGATGCCGGATACCTGATCGAGGTCGGTGGTGAAGACCCGCCGGTCTACCTGCCGGTGCACGATATCGGTACCATGCACATTGCGGACCTGCTGGCGGATATCCGCAAGGCCGGGGAGAGCCGTTTCCTGAATGTTGAGCAACTGGAGGCCATCGAGGCGGTTGACCGGGTGATGTCGGATATCGGGGATGTTTGCCGGGACACTTTGGGTACCCGCACCCTGAAGGACCTGGTGCTGAGCGGGACACCGGTGCCCGACCAGTGAGTCGGTCAGCTTCCGGGCCCGCTATTTTACCGGGGTGGACAGTCCGGCTCGGGCCACCGAACTGCTATTATAGTGTTTATACTGTGTTGCCAGCCGGGTCGAATGGCAAGCGTTAAGGAAGCTCTTATTAATTGAGGAAAACGCGTCATTGCGAGCGCGATGTACATGGAGAAGGTGAGACCGGGAACCGGTCGAGAGGCTGGCCTGGGCCAAGCCGGGAACGGCCAGCGCGGCAATCTCAGGATTTGGAATCAATCGGTTGGGGATTGCTGCGTCACTTTGTTCCTCACAATGACGGATTAATCAGAGCTTCCTTAATCACATTACCGGTCGCGCAGCCGGCGGTTACTGGAACTGGGTTATGTCCGGACAGACAGAAAAGGTCGAATCCTGCATCGAAGCCTTGTGTCAGCGAGGTTGCAATCAGGTGACTGGCTACATCAAGGCACTCGAGATGGGTGAGGAATTTCCCGAGGTCGCCCACCTCAGCATTCAGGAGCGCCGCGCGGTGCTGCTGGAGCTCATCGCCATCATGGATGTATATGACGGTGCTTGTGACATCTAGGAGCAGCTAACGGGATGGTGTTCCAGGAACGCTTCCAGGTTGCCACCCGCGGACGCGGTACCTACCTGATTACGCAGGAAGTGAATGAAAGGGTGCGTCATTCGGGCATCGCCACGGGCCTGTGTCATGTATTTCTCCACCATACCAGTGCCTCACTGATCCTCTGCGAGAATGCTGACCCGGATGTGCGTTCGGACCTGGAGCGCTATATGGAGCGGCTGGTGCCGGACGGGGATCCGCTGTTTGAACACACGGCGGAGGGGCCGGATGATATGCCTGCCCATGTCAGGAACATCCTGACCAACACCGACGTCACCATCCCGGTGAATCGGCAGCGCTGCGAAATGGGTACCTGGCAGGGTCTCTACCTGTGGGAACACCGCAGTTCGGGGTTTCAGCGCCGGCTGACGGTAACGGTCTACGGGGACTAGTGTTCGCGCTCAGTGCTGACGCGGTTGCTGCGCCCCGGCCGGGGCGCTGATGTCGAGGTCGGAGATGCGCGGCGAGTCTCCCAGCAGGTCTTCCGGGTCCATTTCCTCGACCAGATAATCGGAACCGGTGCCGTCCGGTCGGTCGTCATTCCCGGTGGCCGCGTCCTGGCCGGCATCGGTGAGCTGGTCCTTCCCTGAAGACTCCAGCCGGTTGATGTCGTTTGCATCAGTACACAGGTGTTGCGCGCCACTGGCGAGGTGTTCATAGACGGCGCGGTAACTCTGGGTCATCTCCTGCACCAGTTCGGAGGTGCGCATGAAATGCTGGGTGACCTGGTCACGGTAATCGGTGAAGCGTTCCTTGAGCTGGTTCAGCTCTTCCTGCAATTCGCGGGTCCGGCCATAACGTGCGACAACCAGGTAGGTGGCCATGCAACCGAGTACCAGGCCGATGGCAAAAACCAGTACCCCGAATACCCAGGTTGACGCTATCCCGTCGAGTGAAATCATGTGTGGCTTCTCCCGTTAGATTGATCAGTCGCTGTAGCTTACCCGATAACCGCATGCGTTACAGGGTTGGTTCCGTGGGGACTCCTGCATCGCCTTGGGCGCTGATTGTACTGGATGGCGGCACCGGTGGCAGCGCGTACGGCGGCGTTCGGATGTCCAAGTTTTATATAACATAATATATATAAATAACAGGAACTAGCGAAACAGTCTTAATAAAATATCTTGAGAATATTCTCGGGCGCTACTGCGGTCGCGGGCCGAATATGGCGCTGCCGATGCGCACCATGGTGGCCCCCTCGCTGATGGCGATCTCGTAGTCGTCGCTCATGCCCATGGACAGTTCGGCGAAGTAGGGCGCGCCGAAACGCGTGCTGCAGGCAACGCCGAGTTCGCGCAGTCCGGCGAATTCGCGGCGACGCTCGGATTCGTCGAGCCCGCGCCGTCCGATGGTCATCAGTCCGTGCAGGGAAATGGCGCTGAGCCCGGCCTCCAGGAATGCCTCGACAAACCCGGCAACGGCCTCCGGGGCCAACCCGAACTTGTCCGGGTCGCCCGAGATGTTCACCTGCAGGAGCGCCCGGACCTGCCTGCCCGCCGCCTCGGCATGGCGGGCAAGCGTGCGAGCGAGCTTGAGGCTGTCGAGGGTGTGAAACCAGGCAAAGTTGGCGGCGATGTGCCGTGCCTTGTTGGTCTGCAGGTGGCCGATAAAGTGCCATTCATTCAGCGGGTCCTGGATCAGCGCCAGCTTGTTCAGCGCGTCCTGCACGGTGTTCTCTCCGAATGCATGTTGGCCTGCCTGCATGGCGCGGCTGATGTGCGCTGGCGTCATGTACTTGGACACGGCAATCAGCCGGATGCTGTCTGGATCACGGTCGGCGCATGCCGCTGCACGGCGGATGCGTTCGCGCACCATTTCCAGGTTATGCTCGATGTCGGGCAGGGCCGTCGTCATTTGACCGGGTTGGCGCTGATGGTTACTCAGGGACAGACAAGGTTGCGCGTCGAGCCGGCCAGCCAGGCCTGGATGTTGCGGGTTATTTCATCGATGAGCCGTTGCCGTGCATTGATGCTGGCCCAGGCGATGTGTGGCGTGACCAGCAGGTTGGGCATCGAGACCTCCAGCAGCGGATTGCCCTGACGCGGCGGTTCCTCAACCAGCACGTCAACGGCGGCCCCGGCCAGCCGGCCGGTCTGCAGGGCATGGAGCAGGGCGGCTTCATCCACGATGCCGCCACGTGCGCTGTTGATGAGGACGGCATCGCGGCGCATCAGCCCGATTTCCGCTGCCCCGATCAGGTTGCGGGTTGACCCGGTCAGGGGGCAATGCAGGCTGACCACGTGGGACCCGGCCAGCAGTGACTTCAGGGGGACGCGTCCCGGGCGCGGGGTGGCATTCGCGCGTTCGGCGACCAGCACCTGCATGCCGAAGGCCTCCCCCATGCGGGCAACGGCCTGGCCCAGTTCGCCATAACCGATAATCCCCAGGGTCAGCCCCTTGAGTTCGCGAATGGGGAAATCCAGCAGGCAGAATCCCTCGGTCTGCTGCCAGCGCCCCCGGGCCACGGCATCGCGGTAGGCGTAGAGCTGTCTGTTGAGGATCAGGATCTGGGCAAAGACGTGCTCGACCACGGACGGGGTCGCGTAGCCGGTCGCATTGCACACGCTGATGTTGCGGGTGCAGGCCGTCTCCAGGTCGATATTATTGGTGCCGGTGGCGGCGATGCAGACCAGCTTCAGGCGGTGCGCCGCAAGCAGGGTGTCCCGGTCGAGCGGGACCTTGTTGCTGACGACGACCTCGGCATCCCGGACCCTTCGGTTGACCTCGGCCGCTTCAGTGCGCGGATAGGGTGTCCATTCAGGCAGCGTCGCGAACAGCGGCCCCAGGTCCAGGTCGCCCCGGTCGATGGTGTCGACATCCAGGAAGACGCCGCGCATGGCCGTGCTCAATCCCTGCCCAGCATGCCCTGTTTCAACCCCTTGCTGACCGGGTGCGTACCCAGCCAGATTTTGAGCAGGGCGGGGTAGAAACCGTCTCCGGCAACGGTCCCGCTGAGTGCCCCGTTGATCAGGACCCGTGTTCCGGACCCGGGGAGGTGATCGATCCGGATGACATCCCCCTCGCGTGCCGTTTCGAACAGGGCATTGAAGGCGTCCAGCTGCGGCTGCAGTGCGGCCATCTCCTCTGCCGTGTGATTGGCAGCAAAGCCATCATTCCATCCCCCGGTGATCTTTTCCTTGCTGACCTCCTTGTAAACAAAATGCATGAGCACACTGGCGGGACCGGTGTCAGCGAGGATGGCCGCGGCATCTGTCGTCCTGGCCGGCAGGTAGAGCGCGCCGACATAGATGTCCATAAATAACTTCTTGCGGATGCCGGCGCCATTCAGTACCAGTGGAGGTCCGTCCTCCGCCAGTGTGATCGTGTCGGGGATATCAACGCCGCCAAACTGGTAGGCGCTGACCGGCATGCCGGTTGCCATCAGGCTGAACATCAGAAGAAGGGTCAGTGTGCGCATGCGCTTGTCTCCGTTGCTGCGGTTGTGATTGGGCCATGCATCGAGGCAGGGATTGCTACCTGCGTCTGGACGGGTGGCGGGTGATGTCCTCGACATACACGGGAAAGTCTTTCTTTTTAACGTCGCTGTAATACTTTTCCAGGGACAGCTTCATGACAGGGAAGGCGAGTTCATCCCAGGGTATTTCGTGTTCCTCGAACAGGCGCACCTCCAGGCTTTCCGGGCCCGGGGCATATTCCTCTACCTGCAGGCGCGCGCGGAACATCATGTAGACCTGGCTGATATGCGGGATGCTGAATACGCCGTAGAGGGTCATGTTTTCAACCCGTGCACGGGCCTCCTCCCAGGTCTCGCGTGCGGCGGCCTGCTCGGTGGTCTCGCCGTTTTCCATGAAGCCCGCCGGCAGGGTCCAGAGTCCGTGGCGCGGTTCGATGGCGCGCCGGCACAGCAGCAGGCGGCCGTTCCACTCGGGGATGCAGCCGGCCACGATCTTGGGGTTCTGGTAGTGGATGGTGTGGCAGGCCTCGCAGACAAACCGGGACCGGTCGTCGCCTTCCGGTACCTTCTCGGTGACCCGGGCGCCGCATGTGCTGCAATAGATCATTATAAAATAAAGCGTTTTTACAGACGGGTGTGCATGCTACCTTGGGACAATAGCATATCTGCCGAATATGCGTCAGGATTGGGATATCTACTAAGAATAATGTGCCCGATTAGTAATATTGTGAGACGCCGCACGCAAAGGTGCATCGAGATATATAAAAGTAACTCTCAT
The DNA here is from genome assembly GCA_947258615.1 of uncultured Ectothiorhodospiraceae bacterium. Classification (GTDB taxonomy): domain Bacteria; phylum Pseudomonadota; class Gammaproteobacteria; order UBA9214; family UBA9214; genus CAMYJZ01. The sequence goes on from CAMYIX010000069.1 coordinate 53,559, forward strand.
CAAGTAACGATTTCCAATAATTCTCTCCCGGCTTGTATTTGAGGTAAAGGCCATGAAAATCAGAAAAAGTTTCCTTGTGATGTCCATGCTCGCCCTGTCGGGCCTGGCGTTGATGCTGACCGCGTGTGGCGGTGGCGGTGGGTCTGCCACCGGCACGCTGAATCTGTCGTTGACCGATGCCCCGATCGATGAGGCGGAAAGCGTGGTGGTTAATTTTGTCGGCGTTGAGCTGCAGCCGGCAGAGGGCGAACGCCTGATGTTCGACTTTACGGCGCCTGGTGAAATGTGCGAGACCGACATGACTACCTGCATGATCGACCTGACGGATT
>CAMYIX010000070.1 GCA_947258615.1 uncultured Ectothiorhodospiraceae bacterium
GCGAGTAGTCATACCAGCGCTTGAATGACTGCACGTCCATTGGGCTCAGCTTCCAGGTCTTTCTTGGGTCATCTATGCGTTTTTTAAAACGGCGCTCCTGTTCCTCCATGCTGACGTCGAACCAGTACTTGATGAGCTGGATGCCTGCATCGGTCATGGCACGCTCGAAGATGGGAGCATATTTCAGGAAATGCTCATACTGCTTTTTAGTGCAGAATTTCATGACGCGTTCGACACCGGCGCGGTTGTACCAGCTGCGGTCGAAGAGCACCACCTCGCCTGCGGCTGGAAAATGCGGGATGTAACGCTGGGGGTACCACTCGGTTTTCTCGCGCTCGGTTGGTGCCGGCAGCGCCACCACCCGGAAGACACGGGGGCTTACCCGCTCGGTGATACGCTTGATGACGCCTCCCTTGCCGGCCGCGTCCCGCCCCTCGAAAACGACGATAGCCCTGAAACCCTTCTCCTTCACCCAGTACTGGAGCTTGACCAGTTCGGCATGGAGCTTGAATAGCTCCGCCTCGTATTCCTTTGTTGAGAGCTTTTTCTTGTGCGTGTCTGTAGTTTCTTCTTCAGTCCTGGATTTTTTATTTCCCATGGCTGTTTCCTCTCGAGGGCAGGAAAGTGCGCTGTGCTGTGATACGCGGCTTTCCGCTGAGCATGTTTGTACTTGTCATCAACAACTTATATGTAAATATTGATACACATTATTCTTACTTGCAGGACATAAATATCATGTCACAACAATGCGAATAAAACGTCCCTTCTCCTTTATCTCCGTTTTATTGGTGCTACGGGACGACTACATGGATGTAGGAGGTAGAGGGTGTTTTGTAGGGCTGCACTGGCAGCGATGATAATTCTGCCAAGGAAGCGCTACGCCGAACCCCGAACCGCCTGCGGCATGATCTTAAGCATATTCCTGCCACATGAGATTATCGCTTAACTATGCCAGGTCAGGCTATCCGATATGCGACAGGACGAGCCGTCAGGCCCTGACCGCCTCCGGTACGATCTCCCGCGCCACACGCTTCAGGAGGGTGTGAATCCGCTTGAGGTTCTCCAGTACCGTCATTTCCATGCGCATCTGCTCGATCTGTTCAGGACCGACCTGTGCAAGGGTCTGAGACTGCAGCTCGAGGGCCTTGCCGATCAGGTGGTCGATGTCCGCCTTGATGGTGAAGACTTCCTCGGCAGCGCGTTCATCCAGGTCACGCACGGCACGCACGGTGGCCTCCAGCGCAGTGGTCAGCTTGTCACCCAGTTTCTGGAACAGGTACCGCATTGCCTCGGTGGCATGGATATCTTCATCCAGTGCCCGGTAGCCGAGACTGACCAGGTCCGTTTCGATGACATCACCCACACTCTCGAAGCCGTCGGCCACCTTCATGGCCAGCGCGACCGTCTCGCTCTCGTGCTCGGTCAGTGACTGCGTGCGGATCTCACCCAGGTAACGCAGGATCTCGCTCTCCAGCACGTCAACCTGGTCGTCCATCTTCTGCACGTCTTCCAGCTTGCTGCGGTCCCGTTGCAGCCAGCCCTCGCGAAGTCCGGCGAGCATCTGCTGGACGATCTCACCCATGCGGGTGATCTCCATCTGCACCCGCTGCAGCGCCAGCGCCGGGGTCTCGATCAGGGTGTCGTCCAGGTACTTGGGTCGGATGATGACCTTTTCTTCCTCCACCACGGCAGGGACCAACCGTTCTACCAGCCGTGCCAGATACCCGGTGAAGCCGATGAAGATAATCGTATTGGCGATATTGAACACCGTGTGCGCATTGGCGATCTGACGCGGGACCTCGGCGGCCAGGCGCGCCGTGCCCTCCAGTTCGGGATGTGACGGGGAGAAACCGGTCACCCAGCCGGCCAGCACTGAAATGAACGGCAGCCAGATTAGCACGCCGCCGACGTTGAACAGCAGATGTACCATGGCTGCACGCAGGGCCTCCCGGGATTTACCCAGTGCCGCCAGTTGTGCGGTAATGCAGGTGCCGATGTTGGCGCCGAAGGCGATGGCGATACCGGCTTCCAGGCTGATCAGGCCCTGGCCGGCCATGGTGATGATGATGGCAGTGGTGGCGGAGGAGGACTGTACCAGCGCCGTGAACAGGGCGCCGACAATGATGGCCAGCAGCGGCCGGTCCATCTCGACCATGAGCTGCACGAAGGGTTCGTAGCTGCGCAGCGGATTCATGGCATCGCCCATCAGCCCCATGCCGTAGAAGATCAGGCCCAGCCCCATCAGCATACTGCCGTAGTGTTTGATCTTCTCCTGCCGGCTGGTGAACAGCATGACAAAGCCGATGGCGATCATCCACAGGGCGGCTTCCTCCACCTTGAAGGCGACGATCTGCGCGGTGACGGTGGTGCCGACGTTAGCGCCCATGATCACGCCGATGGACTGGGCCATACTCATCATGCCGGCAGACACGAATCCGACCACCAGCACGGTCGTGACCGAGGAGGACTGAACCACCGCGGTGACGAAGGCACCGGTCAGCGCACCGGTGAAGCGGTTGCGCGTGAGCTTAGCCAGCAGCTCCTTCATCTGGTCACCCAGTGCCGACTTGAGGGCATCCGACATCTGCTCCATGCCGAACAGGAACAGTGCCAGGCCGCCGAACAGGCCCATGGCCATGTGGGCCCAGTCGATGCCGCCGTTCGCACCCTCGGCGGCCAGCACGACGCTGCAGGCGAGGAATACGCCGGCAAACAGGGCCGGGATCAGGAGCAGGCGCAGCCGGTTGCCGCGGGTGATGGCGAGTCCACTGCTGTTCATGAGAGGATCCTCCTGAATATTGTTGTGATGACCGCTATGCTGACCGATCGGGCGGTCATCATGGTTTTTTAAAAAGGGCAGGTTTGCCCGGGCTGATCAACCGGACTTTTCGTTTTCCAGGGCCTTCGCGGTGATCTCGGCGTAAATCTGCAGTACCTTCGCCGCGATGGTCTGCCACTCCGGGTGGCGATCCACCAGGGGGCGAACTTTCTGTATATCCTCGTAGACCTCCTCCAGGAAGGCGATATCAAAGTCGTTCAGCTTCTCGCCCCGATCCACCTTGTCCTTGAGGGTCAGTGCGCGCGGCAGGCGCTGGGTCTCCAGCCGCTGCGCCAGCACCGTAATGAGTCCGGTGTCTTTCGATGCATCTGCCATGGCGTACTCCTGTTGCCGGTTACCGGTAATAGTGATATGTGCCTGTAGTCTTCACCAGCGGGCGATTAACGATTCCTGTGAGTATAGGAAAAAATATGGTTCAGTGGCTACCAGTCCAGTGCGAAACTGAGGTAAACATGGTCCCCTTCCAGCCGGTTATCAGCATGAATTTCATGCAAGCACTTGTTCGGTGTCGAGTCCATGCAACAGTACCTGGTCGAATTTCTCGGTGGTAGATTTAAGTCTTGTACTCTTCTTCCGGTACATCGTCTGGCATAACATGGCGAGTAGCGCATAACAGTGTGGTTTGCACCATTGCGCCACGACCTGGCTGGCCAATCTGTGCTTTCTCATAGATAAAATCAAACACATCGTCCGCCTCGGCGTCCGTCACAATGATCGTCAAAGTCCGGTATAGTGTGGGTTCGGGCAGTTTTCCCAGCCGTGTTTTTGCAGCTTGAAGATTATGTACCCCCCGGCAAGCGATACTTTCGGCGCGGGTTAAGTCTTTCTCTTTTCTGAGTTGATGCATGATCTTTATGTCGGTGCCGTCGTCCGGCAACATGCATACAATCATTTTGGCTGGTTCCAGCCGTGTTGTCGGGCTTATAGTATTGAGCGTCATGGCGAGTAGAAACCTGTAACGACGTTATTCAGGCGTCTTTCAACTGG
>CAMYIX010000071.1:0-1713 GCA_947258615.1 uncultured Ectothiorhodospiraceae bacterium
TAGGGATCGTCATCCATCGCATCATCACTAATAGGGTCATGTTATATAGCCTAGTGGGTTATATATGGCTTGCTTTTAAAATACTTGGATGACCGCGAATGGTCGGAAGTGAATATTTGAGTGAATTAATCAGGTATTCGACCAGGAACTTCCGTACCCGGCCACAACCGGTCATTCCCGGCAAAGCCGGGTATGTCTTATTTGCAGCAAAAGTAACCATTTACGTTGATAAAAAACGCGGCCCGAAGGCCGCCGTCTTGTTGTTTGTAAAAGCTAGTACATACCTCTTGGGCACAATTTATTTCCTTGGTAATACAATAGTGCTTTATGTGGTTAGGGTGGTGGAATGAGACCAAGAACAGCACGTTGTAGCAATGCAAGATCTCCGACATCAAGTGTTGTATTGAAGTTTAAATCTCCGAGCAACAGCTCCCCTTGGGTTGCCGTGATTAGCCCTGTGACCAATTGAGTCAGTATAAGTACGTCTGCTCCATTGAGCGTACCATCTGGTGAACCACGTGGTGCAAGGTCACCAAGATTGTTTGTAAATAATGGATTCGTCCCATAAATAAGTACTTCATCACCGTCGGATAGCCCATCGCCGTCTGTATCGGATGATAATGGATCCGTGCCATATGTCCGATCTTCATCATAATCAGAAAGACCATCACCATCGGTATCACTCTCCAGTGCATTTGTTCCCAGCAAACACTCTTCGTAATCCGTCAGTCCATCCCCGTCTGAATCAGTCATACTGAAATTATCTACTGTCGGGCAGCTATCACAGACATCCCCGATGCCGTCACCATCACTATCCAACTGGTCTGCATTGGCGGTATTTACACAATTATCACAAGCATCACCAACCCCGTCCCCGTCTGTATCCTCCTGGCTCGGATTGGCGGTCAACAAGCAGTTATCCAAATCATCACAGATACCATCACCATCAGCATCATCACAGGCCACCATGAGCAGTGGCTCCTGGATACCATCTGGATCATCCGTACAAATACCACTGGGGGTATCACAGGGGGCAGTATCGCCTGCCGCCATCAGACCTGCCTTAACCTGTGCCGGGGTACTGCCGGGGTTTTCCAGAAGATAGATAGCTGCTGCACCTGCCGCATGAGGGCTCGACATGCTGGTTCCATGTAACGAGGCCGTTCCACCATCTTTATAGGTAGATAGAATATCCACCCCTGGTGCCATAATATCGACTCCCGTACCATAATTACTAAAGCAGGCAAAACTGTCATCAACGTTTTCGATACAACTGGCTGGCGCACCATAGGACCAACCACCGCTACCTAGGCCACCTGGCTGACCATCAAAATCAGCAAGGGCAGAAACGGTAATGACGTCGGGGTTGCCTGCTGGAGATACATTGGCAACATCCTGTGCCTCATTGCCTGCAGAAACCGTATAGACGATACCCGCTGCAACGGAATTGCTAACTGCCGTATTGACAGAAGTTACTATTCCATCAAAGCCCAGACTCATATTGGCAACTTCTATCTCACTGGCATTCGCAGTGACATAATCGATACCTGCAATCAGAATGCTGGCCCATGCCTGGCCTTGGTCGGGAAAAACCTTCACGGCCCATAGACGAGCGCCAGGCGCGACACCTACAACACCGGATGTATTGTCTATAGCTGCTGCGGTACCTGCTACATGACTGCCATGTCCTTCAATATCATTGGCAGAAGAGTC
>CAMYIX010000071.1:1728-33952 GCA_947258615.1 uncultured Ectothiorhodospiraceae bacterium
ACCAGTACAGGAAGCATATTTGTAAACATTAAGGTCAGGATGGTCTATGTCAATGCCAGTATCAATAACCGCAATATCAACATCCATAAGATCATTGACACCATCAATCTTTGCCGTTGCGTTCTGTTCAGTATCAATCCTGTCAATGCCGGTAGGTACTGTTTGTACGTGCAGCTGCATAACCCTGTTTTCCTCAATGTAGGCTATGCGTGGATCCCTGGTCAGCGCTTGAAGGCGATTAGATGGTACAAAAACGGCAGCACCCTGTAATGCATGTCTGTATATAAAACGTCTTCCTAAAGCATGCTTAATGACTAAATCTTCTGTAACAGATTCAGGATTAACTCCTTCCTTAAACACAAGGATATGTGTAGCAGGCGGCTGAGAAGCATCAATATCCGGCTTGGCCTTGGCCATACCCTGAAATATGACTATGCATAGGAACATCACGAGTCCAGAGGCCAAGTATCTAGATTCTATATTTTCTAAATATGCCAACAATTTCTTGGACCCATGAACAGATATTATCCAGTCGCCTGCTTACAGTTTAATAAAAAACAAAACGAATTGATTTTTAATCAAAATATCAATACCAATAATTTGTCATATTAAATATGACTAAAGAAAATATACCCTATTCCCCACCAAATAATGTGCGATTTGTACGTGACTGGCGAGCCACTCGCCTACACACCGCTGACCCAACCATATCCGGAATCAGTACGTTCCTGACCTTTAAGCCAAAATCCTGTACTTCCGATTAGGGTCGTACTTTGACCTTAAGCCGTTGGTTATATTAAGTCCAGACTGAGTGACCGGAATGGGCCAGAGTGGGCATTTATTGTTACTTGCCGCCTTATCAGGGACTGGGGTTGGGATGCGCGGTATGAATGGCCTCTATTCCTTCCAGCACTTCGCCGGAGAGTTCCACTTCAATGCTGCTGATATTGCTGCGTAGCTGTTCCAGGGTGGTCGCTCCGATGATGGTGCTGGTTAGAAACGCCCGGCTGTTGACGAAGGCCAGCGCCATCTGCGAGGGTTCCAGGCCGTGATGTCGCGCCAGTCTAATGTATTCTGCAGTGGCCCGTTCGGCGGCCGGGCTGCTGTAGCGCGTGTAGTCCGGGAACAGGCTCAGGCGCGCCCCGGCGGGGCGGGCGCCATCCAGATACTTGCCTGACAGCATGCCGAAACCCAGCGGGGAATAGGCTAGCAGACCGCAGTGTTCACGCCAGGACACTTCCGCGGCGCCGACTTCATAAGACCGGTTCAGCAGGCTGTAGGGATTCTGCACCGTGACAACGCGCGGCAGCCCCAGTTGCTCGGATACCTGGATGAATCGCATGATGCCCCAGGGGGTTTCGTTCGACAGGCCGAGGTGGCGGATCTTGCCGGCCTTCACGAAATCATCCAGCGCCTGCAGGGTCTCCGCGACGGGTGTGAAATCATCCTGACGACCGGGTGTAAAGCCCAGCTTGCCAAAAAAATTCGTGTCGCGTTCCGGCCAGTGCAGCTGGTAGAGATCGATACAGTCGGTCTGCAGGCGCTCGAGACTCGCGTCGAGTGCAACCTGCAGTTGTTGCCGGTTGAAGCATGTCTGTCCGTTGCGGATGTGATCGACCCAGTCCTCGCCCGGACCAGCGATCTTGCTGGCAAGGACGACCTTGTGGCGGTTGCCGGTCCGGTGCAGCCAGTTGCCGATGATCTCTTCGGTGCGCCCATAGGTCTCCGCTTTCGGCGGAATCGAATACAGTTCTGCCGTGTCAAAAAAGTTCACGCCGTTTGCCAGCGCAATATCCATTTGTTCGAAGGCCTCGGCTTGCGTGTTCTGTTCACCCCAGGTCATGGTGCCGAGGCAGATGACACTGACATCGATATCGGTGTTGCCGAGTTTGCGGTATTGCATGTGTTGTGCGTCCCGGTGCTGGCCTGCTGCCAGTGTATCTAAAAGCTGTGCAGGTCGCCTGTTTGATCTATATCAACGCATCTGGTGATGAAACGAGTTATATTGATCAATGGCAGTCAGCCAAGTCGCTGGCGGCCGCTAAAGCGGATTGGGAATGACATCATGAGCTGCCATAATCCCGGGTGCCTCGGGAACTACGATTTCGACCAGATCGCGTATTATGCCCGCAAGCGCTTTGTCGAGGGTGTTCAGACCGTCTCCTTGCTCGAGCAGGCGCGATCGCAACGCGAAAAGGAAGAAATTGCGCTGGTATGCATGCTGGACATCGCGGATGAGCAGGTGCGCGATCTTCGGCTCAGTTGCCGGCATAGCGGACGCTGCAAGGTGACCACCTGCAGGAGTAAGCTAAAAGCAATGATCACCGCAGAACTTGCGATGCATTAGTGTTGAAATTGCGGTGTGTTAATAAGGCCACTCCAAGATGGCTGTGCATGTCCTCCTGCCACGTATCCATGAGATCCTGTTGAGCCACTCCGGTGAGAATGCTGCCTGGATGGAGTCAGTGATTGCGCTCCGTGCAAGTGATGAAAACCGGTTTTATCAGCAGCTGAACTCGAAACGTATGTGGGGTGGTGCCGGCTCCATCGCCAATGAGGCCCTGGCGGACAACCCGGGCATGGTCGAACAGGCCTGGCAGGTGGAAATACGCGAGTTCCGCGAGCTCATGATTGAGTTGGGCAATCTCCTGCAGGCGCGCGGCGATGCGAATCCCGATATTTCCAGCTGGCTACTGGCCTTCAATAACTGGAACCAGTCAGGGGTCTGATCCCGGCCGGGACCGCATCGCCCCTTTCCGCGCAGTTCCCGGATAACGGCAGTGGCCCGCCTTTTGTCCATGCAGTTGCGGCAGTTCTTGCCGGATACATACATAAACCTGGCGTGGACCCGGGGTGACGCCCTTATTGCCGCTCAGAGCAGGAAGATCGTTCCCAGGCCCAGAAAGACCATGAAGCCAACCACGTCCGTAATGGTCGTCAGGAGTACGGTGCCGGCATGCGCAGGATCGATGTTCATGCGCTTGAGGATGAAGGGGATGGACAGGCCGGAGACTGCGGCGCACACCAGGTTGATGATCAGTGCCACGGCTATGATGAGGCCGATGGCCTGGTCGTGAAACCACAACGTCGCGATCACGGCGACCACCAGTGACCAGCCGACTCCATTCAATACCGTGACTGCCAGTTCCTTGTACATCAGCCAGCGTGCGTTGGTCTTTCCCACCTTGCCCAGTGCCAGGCCGCGGATCACGATGATCAGGGTCTGGCTGCCGGCAATGCCGCCCATGCTGGCGACGATGGGCATGAGCACGGCCAGGGCCACGACCTGTTCCAGGGTCGCCTGGAACAGGCCGATGACCCAGGAGGCGAGAAACGCGGTGAACAGGTTGATACCCAGCCACAGGGCTCGGCGCCGGGCGCTGATTACGATCGGTGCAAAGGTGTCATCCTCTTCATCGAGGCCAGCCATGCTCAGCAGGTGATGGTCGGCATCCTCGCGTATCACATCCACCACATCGTCGATGGTGATCCGGCCCAGCAGTTTGCCGGTCTCGTCTACCACCGGTGCAGATACCAGGTCGCGGTTCTCGAACAGCCGCGCAACCTCGTCATCCGGCATGGTGGCAGGTATCGGCTGTACCTCGCGGTCCATGACCGAGGCCACCAGTTGGTCGGGGTCGTTGGTCAGCAGCGTGGTCAGGGGCAGCAGGCCCTTGTACTGGCCTGTGCGGTCCACCACGAACAGGGTGTCGGTGGTGGCAGGAATATCGTTGTGCAGCCGCAGGTAGCGCAGGATGACATCGATGCTTACGTCGGCCCGCACGGTCACGGTGTCGACGTTCATGATGCCGCCGGCACTGTCTTCCGGGTAATGCAGCACCGCGACCAGTCGCTCGCGGTTCTGCTTGTCCATGGAGCGCAGCACTTCCTGGATTACCGCGCCGGGCAGGTCCTTGAGCAGATCGGCGAGATCGTCTGCATCCAGGCCATCGGTGGCGGCGATCAGGTCGTGGGTCTCCATTTCGCTGATGAGACCGGCCCGTACCTCGTCGTTCACATGGACCAGTGATTCACCCCGGTCATCCGGATCGACCAGTTCCCAGAATATCTCGCGTGGCCCGTGCGGGAACGATTCCAGCAGTTCGGCAATTTCCGCCGGGTGCAGGTTGACCAGCAGCTTGCGGATCTGGCCGGCCGCGCCGGAATCCATCGCTTGTGTGAGCAGCTCCAGGCGGCTCTCTGTGCTATGTGTTTCTGCGGTTTCGGTCATGGCTGCGGTTCCGTCGCGGTCAGGGGCGGAAGTTCCCGCCCGTGAAGGCAGTGGGCAGTGTACCAGCCTGTCCGGTCGACAGTAAGGGAAGGGTGGTTAGACGGTCACGAATGCCGCGGGTCCGGACAGTCCGGCCTCAGGTCAGCGTGCTGTTGATGGCCTCGACTTGCGCAACGATGTTGTCCGGATCATCGGCGTGGAGCAAGGCCTCCACATCCGGTGCAAGGGTCTCGATGCTGGTCTGGTTGATGACGCGCTTGACCTCCTGCAGCGCCGTGTGATGCATACTGAATTCGGTCAGCCCCATGCCCAGTAACAGGCGGGTATAGCGCGGATCGCCGGCCATTTCGCCACACATGGCGACCGGGGTGCCGGCAGCCTGTCCGGCGTCGATGATCATTTTGATCAGCCGCAAGACCGCCGGATGCAGCGGGTCGTACAGATAGTTGACCTCATCGTCCACGCGGTCGATCGCCAGCGTGTACTGGATCAGGTCATTGGTGCCGATGGACAGGAAGTCCAGATGTCGGGCAAATACGGCAGCGGACAGGGCGGCGGCCGGTACCTCGATCATGCCGCCGATCTGGATATTCGGGTCGTAGGCCAGGCCTTCGCGTTCCAGTGCGTCCTTGGTCTGCTGGATCAGGTTGAGCACCTGGTGCAGTTCCTGGGTATTGGACAGCATGGGGATCATCATGCGGACCGGGCCCAGGGAGGAGGCACGCAGGATGGCCCGTAGCTGCGGTAAAAACAGGCCGGGGTCCTTGAGACACAGGCGGATGGCGCGCAGACCCAGGGCCGGGTTGCTGGTGCGACGGTTGCCGGACCCGTCAACCTCCTTGTCCGCCCCCATGTCCAGGGTGCGTATGGTCAGTAACCTGCCGTTCATGGCGTCGATCACGCGCCTGTAGCAGTCATATTGCTCTTCCTCGTCCGGCGGCTCGGCCCGGTTCATGAACAGGAACTCGGTCCGGTACAGGCCCACCCCATTGGTGTTTTCCCTGGCCACGGCCTCGATATCATCGGGAAGCTCGATGTTCGCCATCAGGGTGACGCCTGCGTGGTCCAGGGTCACCGCCGGGGTCTGGACCAGGCTGGCAAGCTCGGCCCGATACTGTTGCTCGCGTGCCTCTCTTTCGAGGTAGTGGTCCAGGGTTCTCTGGTCCGGGTCCGCGATCAGGATGCCCTGCTGGCCGTCGAGAATGATCTGCTCCCCGTCACGGATGTATTGCTGTATGCCGTGTGCACCGACCACTGCGGGTATCTGCACACTGCGGGCGAGGATGGCGGTATGCGACAGAGGACCGCCCGATTCAGTGGCAAAACCGTTGATACCCTGGTGTTCGAGTACCACGGTTTCCGCGGGCGTCAGGTCATCCGTCAGAACGATCGCGCCCTGCAGGCTGTCCTCGGCACGGTTGTCGCCCTGGCCGCTGGCGACCAGGATGCGTTGAATGCGGTTGATGACGTGGTCAACATCATCGCGGCGGGTGCGCAGATAGGGGTCATTCATCTGCTCGAACACCTCGACCAGGGCATTACGCTGCAGTTTCAGCGCCCATTCCGCATTGCAGCCATTTTGCCGTATCAGCTCAACGGGTGTGCTGACGATGGTGGCGTCATCCAGCATCAACAGGTGGGTGTCGATAAAGGCCGCGATGTCGGCGCGGGTGTCAATCGGGATGTTGTCGCGTATCGAATTGAGCTGCAGCCGCGCGGTTTCCACGGCATTCAGAAAGCGTGTGACCTCGTCCTCGATGAACTGCGGCGGGATGGCGCTTTCCAGGACCTCGATGCTGCCCCGCATGATAATGTGGGCCTTGCCGATGGCAACACCGCGGGAAACACCTATTCCGTTCAATACGAGGCTCATGGCCTGTGTCGGTCCTCTCTGTCTTTACGGGTGAGGCCAGGCCGACTGTCGCGCTGGCAGGTCACCGTTGCCTGCCGGGCGGGGCAGGGCTATTCATCTTCACCGAATCTGTTCAGTACCAGTTCCTCTATGCTAATGATGGCTTCATCCTCATCGACACCGTTGGTGGTAAGCGTCAGCAGGGTGCCCCTCGATGCGGCCAGCATCATGACGCCCATGATACTCTTGCCGTTGACGGTCTGGTTGTCCCTGGAGAGATCGACTTCGCTGGAAAAGGAAGACGCCAGGGTGACGAACTTGGCTGCGGCGCGTGCATGCAGCCCCAGCTTGTTGATGATGGTCAGCTGTTTCTGTTGCATGCTATGTGGCCTGTTTTTCTGTCATCATGATAATGCCGTCCCGGGCGCCGCTTTCGGCCTTGCTGCCGAGTTCCTCCAGTGAGCAAGAGGCATAATTCAGTACCCTGACAAGCATCGGCACATTCAGTCCGGAGATCACCAGCACATGGTGCTCATCGAGCAGTCGGGTGGCGATGTTGCTCGGCGTGCTGCCGTAGAGGTCGGTCAAGACCAGGACGCCGTCACCCTTGTCGAGCCTGGTGCAGGCGGCGCAGGCGTCGGCATATACCGTGTCCGGATTGCAGTCGCCCGGAACGTCGATGGTCACGGCCTTCACCGGGGTGCCGCCCAGGATCATCGCGGCTGTACCCATCAGCTTCCTGCCCAGCTCGTTGTGGGTAATCAATAGCAGGCCAACGTTCATTCCAGTTCCCGATGTCGCGTCACAATGCCACCATATTGCTTGCTCAGGTCTTTTACCAGGCGTTCGACCAGGTAGACAGAACGATGCTGTCCGCCGGTGCAGCCGATTGCGATACTCAGATAGCTGCGGTTGTCCTCCCCGTAGCGGGGTAGCCATGTCTCCAGAAATTGTTTGATCTGTCCGTAGAATTCATGTACCAGTGGTTCCCCGTCGAGGAATTCTATAACTTCATTATCAAGACCCGTGAAGTTACGCAAGCCGGATTCCCAGTGTGGGTTGGGAAGACAGCGGGCGTCGAAAACGAAATCGGCGTCAGCAGGCACACCGTGCTTGTAGCCGAATGACCTGAGTACCAGCGAAGGTCCGGGGCTCTCCTGCGCATCCATGCACTCCCTGACGAGATCGCGCAGCTGGTGAACGTTGGTACGGCTGGTATCGATTAACAGGTCGGCCCGGGCCGCCAGGGGAGCCATGAGTTCGCGTTCCTTCTCGATGGCGTCGGCCAGCGGAGTATCAGGGTCTGTCAGGGGGTGCTTGCGCCGCGTCTCACTGAAGCGTTTCAGCAGGGTATGTTTGTCTGCCTGCAGAAACAGTATCTTGCAGTCAATTCCGTGCTCCTGCAGCTCGTCGATGATGACGGGGGAATGGCTGATCTGTTCGGAGTGGTTGCGGGCATCGATGCCGGCCGCCACCCGGGTGATCTGTTTCAGATGCGGCTTGCTGAATTCATTCGAGAATGCTTCCAGTAAGCCGACCGGGAGATTGTCGATGCAGTAGTAGTCCATGTCCTCGAGGGTGTGCAGGGCAATGCTCTTCCCCGAGCCCGAGAGGCCGCTGATGATCACCAGGTTCATTGATGTACGTTTTCAAGGCGACGCTTCTGGCGTTCAATAAAGGCCTGGCTGGCATCATATCCCTTGGTATTCAGGATATGGTTGCGTACAGCGGTTTCCAGCAGCACGGCCAGGTTCCTGCCCGGGCCCACCGGGAGCGTAATCTCGGGGATCTCCACGTCCAGTATGGAGCGCATCCGCTTGCTGCCGTGCAGCCTGTCCATCTTGATGGCATCTTCCATGTCCTGCAGTACGATGATCAGCCGCAGGTTGCGATTCGGCTTGATCGAGCTGGCGCCGAACATGGCGCGCACGTTGAGTATTCCCAGCCCCCTGACCTCGAGGAAATCACGCAACATCTCGGGGCAGGTGCCGGTCAGTGTGTCCGGTGCACTGCGTGCGAACTCGGGGGCGTCATCCGCGATCAGGCGGTGTCCACGGGTCAGCAGCTCCAGCGCCAGTTCACTCTTGCCGATGCTCGACTCGCCGGTTATGAGTACGCCGGTGCCCATGACCTCCATGAAGACCCCGTGCAGGGTGATTTTCTCGGCAAAATGATTGCTCAGGTAGTACTGCAGGTTCTTGATGGTTTCCTGCCCGGATAGCCGGGAGGAGAGCACGGGTGTACCGCTGTCTTCGGCTGCCCGCAGCAGGTCTTCCGGTGCGGGCAGGCCCTTGGCGATGATGACCAGGATGGACTGTCCCGAAAACAGCAGGCTGATCGCGTCCTTGCGTGAATTCTTTTTCAGGTTATCGAGGTATTCCAGTTCTCTGCTGCCGAGGACCTGGATGCGGTGCTGGTTGATCAGGTTGAGCTGGCCGACCAGCGAGCGATCGGCACGGGCATCACCTGATGAAGACACGATATTGTCACCGAACTGTTCGCCACTGATCCAGTCAAGGCCCAGTTTTTCCCGTAGCGCATCATGCAGGGCCCTGATTGTCAGTGAATTGCTCATGCAGAGATCTGTTGTGCTTCCTGATGGCTGAGCAACTGATAGACGCATTCATCGCTGGTGCACTGGCGCATGCGGGCACAAAATCCTTCGTTACTGAAGAGTTCCGCAATGGTGGACAGGATCTGCAGATGTTCCTCGGTGGAGTTCTCGGGGACCAGCAGGGCGCACACCATGTCCACCGGCAGCCCGTCCGTTGCGTCGAAGTCTACCGGTGTGTCGAGCTTGATGAACGCGCAAATCGCCCGGTCCAGTGCGGTCATACGGCCGTGCGGGATGGCTACACCCTTGCCCAGCCCGGTGCTGCCCAGCTTCTCACGGTTGATCAGGCCCTCGAAGATTTCATTCTGTGACAGTTGAGGTGCGATCCTTGCCAGCAATTCGCTGATGTCTTCCAGCAGTCGCTTTTTGCTGCCGACCTCGGGGCAACAGAGTACGCATTCAGGGCTTATGAGTTCGGATATATTCATCAGGCTAGTGTTCTGTCAGTTTTTTCCGGCCGTGCCTGGGTAGTGAGATTCTAGACATGGTTCTTGATTGAGCCCTCGTTGCGGTGGTGATCGGTTATTTTTTCCTTATGCTTCTTGATCTGGCGATCCAGCTTGTCTGTCAGACCGTCTATGGCCGCATACATGTCTTCCTCGGTTGCATCGGCGTACATTCGCGCGCCGCTGACATGAAGTGTTGCCTCTGCCTTGTGGCGCAGCTTCTCCACGCTGAGAATGACATGGATATCGGTTACGTTGTCAAAATGGCGCTCCAGGCGCTCCAATTTGTTGTTGACATAATCGCGCAGGGGTGAGGTCAGGTCGACATGGTGTCCCGTGAGATTGATTTGCATCACAACGCTCCTTTATAGCCTATGCAAGGCGTTTGCGTTCATTGGAAGGTGAAATGGATAGCGATTCGCGGTACTTGGCAATGGTGCGTCGTGCGACCTTGATGCCCTGTTCGGCGAGGATATTGGCCATTTTACTGTCACTCAGCGGCTTGACCGGATTCTCGGCGGCGATCAGTTTCTTGATGATCGCGCGGATTGCAGTGGCCGAGCATTCCCCGCCTGAGTCGGTACTGACATGACTTGAAAAGAAATACTTGAATTCATAGATGCCGCGCGGAGTATGCATGTACTTGCGGGTGGTGACGCGCGATATGGTGGACTCGTGCATTTCCACTTCCTCCGCGATACTGCGCAGTACCATGGGTTTCATCGCCTCTTCGCCGTAGTCGAAGAACTTGTGCTGGCGCATCACAATGCTATTGGCCACCTTGAGCAGGGTCTCATGCCGGCTTTGCAGGCTCTTGAGAAACCAGCGGGCCTCCTGGAGATTGTCCCGCAGGTAGGTATTGTCCTTGCTGTTATTGGCGCGTTTCACCATGTTTGCATACAGGGCATTGATGCGCAGCCTGGGAATGGCATCGGTATTCAGTTCCACGCGCCATTTGTCATTGTGCTTGTAGACGAAGACATCGGGAACGATGTATTCCGGTTCCGTGTTGTTGAAACTGGAACCGGGTCTCGGGTTCAGTGACTGGATCAGGTGAAGGACGTGCTGCAGGTCGTCCGTGGTAAGTCCCATTCTGCGGCTGAGCTGGGTGTAGTCGCGGTTGCCCAGCAGTTTGAAGTGGTCCCTGACGAGGATTTTTGCCTCTTTCAGCCAAGGTGTGCCGGGGTCGAACTGCCCCAGCTGGAGTTCCAGGTTTTCGTGCAGGTCTCGGGCACCTATCCCGAGGGGATCGAATTGCTGGATCCGGTGCAGTACGGCCTCGACCTCGTCGATGTCAGTTTCCAGCTCTTTGGACAGGTTGCGGTGAATTTCCTCCAGGGGCTGGGTCAGGTAGCCGTCATCGTCGATGGCATCGATCAGACTGTGGGCAATAATGCGGTCGGTTTCGGACATGCTGGCAAGACCAAGCTGCCAGTAGAGGTGATCATGCAGGCTTTCGCCGCTTCCCGTGATGGTCTCATAGATGTCCCGCTTGTCACTGGTTTCCGGGGCACTGTAACTGGTGATCCCCGCGTCGTAGATGTCGTCCCAGTTGCTGTCAACCGGAAGGTCGTCAGGCATGGTGTCGTTGTTCGCCTCTGTCAGCGGTGAGTCATCATTCTTGCTACCGGCCTCGTCATTGGCCTCGCGCTGCTCGCTGCTGTCTTCTGTATCGCGTGGGTCCTGTGAGTCGCCATCGTCCTGCTCCAGCATGGGGTTGGAATCAAGGACGCCCTGGATCTCGGTTTGCAATTCCAGAGTGGAGAGTTGCAGCAGGCGGATCGCCTGTTGCAGCTGCGGGGTCATGGTCAGACTCTGACCGATGCGAAGTTGTATGGATTGCTTCATTCGATGTTGGTTCTACCCAGGGACACTGGTGCCGAGACCCTGAAATGTTAATTATATAGCACTAAGTATGCCATATTTAAAACTTATGTCGGTACAAACGCTTATAGCTTGAATTCGGAGCCAAGATAGACGTTGCGCACCTGCTGGTTGGCGAGAATGGCCGCGGGTGGACCTTCGGCAATGACCTCTCCCTCGTTGAGGATATAGGCGTGGTCACAGATGCCCAGGGTCTCCCTGACGTTGTGATCCGTTATCAGGATGCCGATGCCCCGATCGCGCAGGTGCAGGATGATCTGCTGGATGTCGACGACGGAGATCGGGTCGACACCGGCAAACGGCTCATCGAGCAGGATGAAACGCGGTTCCACCGCAAGTGCACGTGCAATTTCAACGCGCCGACGTTCTCCGCCGGAGAGGCTGATGCCGGGCTGGTCACGGAGGTGGCCTATATGCAACTCGTGCAACAGGGAGTCCAGTATCTCGTGGCGTGACTCGCGGTCCAGGGATTTGCGGACCTCGAGTACCGAGAGGATATTTTCGGCCACGCTCAGCTTCCTGAACACCGAGGCCTCCTGGGGCAGATAGCCCAGGCCATGCCGGGCCCGGACATGCATGGGCTGCCCGGTGAGGTCGACATCGTCGAGCACGATGGTGCCCTCGCCACAGGGTATCAGTCCGACGATCATGTAGAAGCAGGTGGTCTTGCCCGCGCCGTTTGGACCCAGCAGACCGGCCACTTCACCGGTCTTTACCGACAGGGAGACATCCTTGACGATCTGTCGTGACTGGTAGCGTTTCCCGAGATTGTGGGCGGCAAGCAGGCTCACTGGCTGGCTTCTTCCACTGGCTCCGGCGGTTCCGGACCCGGCTCTAGCTCTGGCTCCGGTTCCTGTTTCGGTTTCGGTTGCAGGATGATATGCACACGATCCCCCGAACCGCTGTCGCCGGCCTTGATGCGGTTACCGCTGATGTCATAGATGATCTTGTCGCTGCGGAATTCCTTGCCGTCGTCCTGCCAGACATGCGCCGCCTTCAGCAGGATGATACGTTCATCGCTGGCGTAATATTCCATAATTCCTGCTTCCGCATTCAGATCGACGTCATTTTCGTCCGGCCGCTGAACGAAGGTCGCTGGATCGCCGGTAAGCACGATTTTCGATACCTGGTCACCATCGCTGTGCACGGTCATGGTCTCGCCCTGGAGTTTGAGTGTGCCCTGACTCAGATGCACGTTGCCCGTGTAGACACTGATGCCGGTATTTTCGTCCAGGCTGGCCGAGTCGGCCTCGATGTGGATCGGCTGGTCGCGATCGGTGGCAAGCCCCCAGGTCGCTGCCGGCATGACGGCCAGCAACAACAGCAACGCATGTCGGATCTCAGCCAGCTTCATCAAACCTGCCTCGTACCCGGGAGTGCAGGTTCAGCCGGTGGTTTCCGAAGTCGGCATCCATTCCCACTGATTCCACCCGAAAGGCATCCGACCTGATGACAACGGCCTGGCTGGTTGTTGCGGTCTGTTCCCCGGGCCTGACCAGCAGTTCGCTGGTGTCGATATCCAGTCGCCGTTCGCCCGGACCGGCGAGGCGCCGGATCTCAACCTGGTCACGCAACCACACCGTGTCCCCGTCGGCAGAGACGCTGCCCCGGTTCGACGTGGCCTGCCATTGGCTCCGCTCGCCCTGGAGTGTTCGGATTACCGGCCGTTGCAGGTCAAAGCGATCGTCCCGGGGGACGTGCTGCATGGCGTCGGCCTGTAGGCGGTAGTGCACGCGGCCGTCCTTGCCGGTTACGCGCAGATCCATGTTTTCGATAAACAGGTCAGGAGCCTGTGAGGCCCTGTCCGGCTGCTTGGTGGTTGCACCCTGGTTAATAAGCAGCCATCCCGTCGTCAGTACACTCAACAGCAGGACGCTCAGCAGTACAATATGCCGGGTATTCAAAGGTATTTATCCAGGGTCTCGTCCAGTACGCCTTTGGCCTCCATCAGCATTTCACAGACATCACGTGCGGCGCCGCGGCCGCCGCCGCTGGGTGTCTGCCAGTGGCTGTGCTTGCGTACCAGTGGATGGGCGTCCTGGACCGCAATCGCCAGCCCCACCCGCCGCATGATGGGCAGGTCGACGACATCATCACCGACATAGGCCGTCTGTTCCTCGGTAACGCCCAGTTTGGCTATCAAGTCCCGGAATGTCGGTAGCTTGTCAAGTTTGCCCTGGTATACATGGGTGATCCCGAGATTCTGCATGCGGTGTTCGACGACACGCGAGGTGCGTCCGGTGATGATGGCGATCTCGATGTCATCATGGTTCAGCAGCATCTTGATGCCGTGTCCGTCACGCGAATGAAATGCCTTGTATTCCTGCCCGTCGTCTCCGATGAACAGGCTGCCGTCGGTCAACACGCCATCGACATCAAATACCAGCAGGCGGATGCGGGATGCTCTTTCCAGGATATCTTTCATAGGTATGGGTTGCAGTTCAGACTACTCCGGCTCTAAGAAGGTCATGCATATTGAGTGCGCCTACCAGTACATTATCGTCGTTGACAACGGGGAGGGCGTTGATTTTCGTGCTGTCCATGATTTGCAGCGCCTCGGCTGCCAGCATCCCGGGATGAACTGTTTTACAGTCCCGGGTCATGACATCGCTGATAAGGGCCTCGTGGACATCCAGCTTGCTGTCAATGGCGCGACGCAGGTCACCGTCGGTGAACACGCCAATGAGGTGACGGCTGTCATCGATCACGGCCGTCATGCCCAGGCCTTTGCGGGTCATTTCCATTAGCGCGTTGCTGAGCGGGGTATCAGGTCCCACCGTCGGCATGGTTTCGCCGGTATGCATCAGGTCATCGATCAGCAGCAGCAGGCGGCGGCCAAGTGCCCCGCCGGGATGCGAGCGCGCGAAGTCTTCCTCGGTGAAACCACGCGATTCCAGTAACGCGATCGCCAGCGCATCGCCCATGGCCAGGGCGGCCGTGGTACTGGCGGTGGGTGCCAGGTCCAGGGGGCAGGCCTCGCGTTCGACGCTGACATTGATGCTGGCCGTGGCGGCCTTGGCCAGGGTCGACTCGGGATTGCCGGTCATGGCGATCAGCGGGGCATCGAGGCGCTTGATGATCGGCAGGATGGTAATGATCTCGCTGGTTTCACCGGAATTGGAAAGCGCCAGGACCACATCCGCTGCGGTGATCATCCCCAGGTCACCATGACTGGCCTCGCCTGGATGGACAAAGAACGCCGGTGTTCCGGTGCTGGCCAGGGTGGCGGCAATCTTGCCGCCGATATGCCCGGATTTTCCCATGCCGATGACCACCACGCGGCCCTTGCACTCGAGCATCAGTTTACAGGCCGTGCTGAACGCCGGTGCCCTGATCTCGCGGGCAAGCGACGCGACTGCCTGTGCCTCGATATCGATCACCGCCAGGGCAAGTTCCTGCAATTTCCGATCGTTCATGTCAGCTGTGTGCGTGGCCTGTGGGCCCGGTTGCCCGGGTGCGCAGTGCGTGTCCTGATAAGTCGGCTTATTTTACTTTGGTTGCCGCGGTGTCCCGGGGCTATAGCGTTGCGGAGAAGTATAACAGGGTCTGATATCCGATATAGGCGGTCAGCAGGATCGCTCCCTCGATGCGGTTGATCCGCCCCGGTCCGCGGAATCCATAGGCCATGACAAACAGGACCAGCGTGAGTATGAACATGACGGGGAAATCACGCTGCATCGCAACCGCGTCGATAGCACCTGGCCTGATCAGGCCAGGCAGGCCGAGTACCGCCAGCAGGTTGAATATGTTGGAGCCGATGATATTACCGATGGCGATGTCATGCTCGTTCTTGAGAGCCCCCATGAGGGAGGCCGCGAGTTCCGGCAGACTGGTTCCCAGGGCCACGACGGTGAGTCCTATAATCAGGTCGCTGACACCGAGATCCTGTGCGATCGCGACCGCCCCCCAGACCAGCAGGCGGGAACTGACCAGCAGGAACACCGCGCCGGTGATCAGCCAGAAAAGCGCCTGCCACATGGGCATCCCGGTCCGAATTTCTTCGGTGAATTCCTCGTCCATGGGGTCGCGAGTGCCTTTAGACTTGATGCCGAGGCGGGTGAGCCATATCAGCATCAGGACCATGCCGCCGATCAGCAGGCTGCCGTCAAGACGTCCCAGGTCATGGTCGTTGAGCAGCAGCCAGGTAACCGACATGATAACGATCAGGACGGGGAGTTCCCGGCGCAGGATGCTGGACTGGATGTCGAGCGGGGCTATCAGGGCGGTCAGGCCGAGGACCAGGGCGATATTGATGATGTTTGATCCGATCGCGTTGCCGACGGACAAGCCGCTGTTGCCCTGCCAGGCGGCCATGGCGGATACCAGCATTTCCGGGGCGGAGGTCCCCAGGCTGACTATGGTCAGGCCGATAATCAGCGGAGACACGTTCAGGTTGTAGGCGACCGATGCCGAGCCGAGTACGAAACGGTCGGCACTCCAGGTCAGCAGCAGGAACCCCCCGGCAACGGCCAGTAGTTCAGGCCACATGACGGGTTTCTGTGCTGCTCGGCGCGGCTGGGCGCATGGTATGGCGGAAAATCTTCAAAGAATGACGCTCTTCAGGCATTAAGTGTTTTATCATACACGCCGGCGTGAAGTGACCAAACGCCTGGCGGCTTTTATTTCGTTTCCCGGCCGGGGTCTGACCCGAAAGGCCGGGGTGGTGGAGATCATATGGAAAACACGATGCGGGAAACAGATCGGAACGGGCAGGAAGCTGTCGTGCAGGTCCGTGGTCTGTGTTTTGCCCGCGGCGAGCGCATGATCTTTGACGGGGTGGATCTGGATATCGAGCGTGGCAAGGTCTCCGCGATCATGGGACCCAGCGGCACCGGCAAGACCACATTGCTGAAGCTGATCGGCGGGCAGCTGCGGCCGGAGGCCGGCACTATCGTGGTGGACGGAGAGAATGTACACGAGCTTGCCACCAGGGAACTCTACAGCTTGCGCCAGCGCATGGGTATGATGTTCCAGAGCGGGGCGCTGTTGACCGACCTGGACGTCTACGCCAACGTGGCCTTCCCGATCAGGGAGCACACCGACCTGCCGGAATCCCTGGTGCGCCATCTGGTGTTGATGAAACTCCAGGCCGTGGGGCTCCGGGGCGCCGCCGGTCTCATGCCGAGCGAGCTGTCCGGCGGTATGGCACGCCGCGTGGCGATGGCGCGCGCCATTGCCCTGGATCCGATGATTGTGCTTTATGACGAGCCGTTTACCGGGCAGGATCCGATCTCGATGGGGATTCTGGTGAAGTTGATCAGGGAACTCAATGATGCCCTCGGGCTGACCAGTATTGTGGTCTCACATGACGTGCAGGAAACAGCGGCCATCGCCGATTATGCCTACCTGCTGTCGGACGGCAAGGTCGTCGACCAGGGCACACCGGAGACGCTGTGGAAGTCCGCATCCGACTGGTCGCAGCAGTTTCTTAACGGAGAGCCCGACGGCCCGGTCGCGTTTCACTATCCGGCCGGGCGCTTCCGGGATGACCTGATGCAGGGGGGTCGGGCGCGATGATTCTCGACCCACTGCAGCAGCTGGGCAGAAAGGGGCTGGCATTCTTCGGGCGCCTGGGGCGTGCACACCTGTTCCTGATGCAGACGCTGACGGGGGTGCCCGGGCTCCTGCTGCGTCCCGGCCTGGTGATCAGGCAGTTGTACTCGGTGGGCGTGCTTACCCTGTTGATTATCCTGGTATCCGGCCTGTTTGTTGGCATGGTGCTCGGTTTGCAGGGTTATAATACGCTCGTTGATTTTGGTGCCGAGGAGTCGCTCGGTGTGGTGGTCGCATTGTCCCTGGTGCGTGAACTGGGGCCTGTGGTGTCCGCCCTGCTGTTCGCGGGCCGTGCCGGATCCGCGCTGACGGCCGAGATCGGTCTTATGAAGGCCACCGAGCAGCTGTCCGGAATGGAGATGATGGCCGTGGACCCGATGCGGCGCATCGTGGCACCGCGATTTGTAGCCGGGTTTCTTTCCATGCCGCTGCTGGCCGCCATCTTCAGCATCGTGGGTGTCTATGGTGGCTATTTCGTCGGCGTGGGCCTGCTGGGTATCGATGACGGCGCCTTCTGGTCGCAGATGCAGGCAAAGGTTGATTTGAGTGATGACGTCTATAATGGCGTAATCAAGAGTTTTGTATTCGGGTTTGTTGCGGTATGGATTGCCGTTTTCGAGGGTTACGATACCGTACCCACCTCCGAGGGCGTCAGCCGGGCAACTACGCGAACCGTCGTGCATACGGCACTTGCCGTGCTGGGGCTCGATTTCGTGCTCACGGCGCTGATGTTTGGAGACTAGACCATGGGTCACAGCAGATTGATTGAATTATGGGTGGGCTTGTTCGTGGCTGCGGGAATGGCGGCCCTGTTCATGCTGGCAATGCAGGTCAGCAACCTGAGCAACAACATTAGTGGCGATACCTATGCCATCACTGCTGCGTTCGAGAATATCGGCGGACTCAAGGTGCGTTCGCCGGTGACCGTCTCAGGGGTGCGTGTCGGACGGGTCGACGCAATCGACTACGATACGCGTGCCTATGAGGCCGTCGTCACCCTGAGCATCGATGCGCGTTACGACAGTTTCCCGGAGGACACCTCTGCGAGTATCTTTACCTCCGGTCTGCTGGGGGAGCAGTACATAGCCCTGGAGCCGGGCGGCTCGGAAACCAACCTGGTCGAGGGCGACAGGGTACAGCTGACCCAGTCGGCACTGGTGATCGAGCAAATGGTTGGCCAGTTTCTCTACAACCAGGCAGGCAAACAGCAGGAATAACACCGCAACCCGGATTTCCCTATGAAGTTCAGAATTTATCTCATGCTGGCGTGCTGTCTGTTGCAGCCGGTCAATGCCAACTCGAGCGACATCGTGTTGCCCGAGGCCCTGGTGCGTGATACCTCTTCGCGCATGCTGATGGCGCTGAAGGCGGAGAAGGCGCAGATCGAGGAGGACAAGGGCCGGATCTACGCGCTGGTCTCCGATATCGTGCTGCCGTATTTTGATTTCCAGCGCATGGCCATGTGGGCGCTGGGACGATACTGGCGCAGCGCGGACGCCGACCAGCGCGAGCGCTTCGTGGCGGAATTCCGGGAAATGCTGGTGCGCACCTATGGCAGTGCCCTGATCGACTACGCGGATGAAACGATTATCTACCTGCCGCTGCACGCCGAACAGGGCGACAGGGATGTCACGGTTCGTACCGAGATCGTGCAAGTCGGCGGTCCCCCGATCCAGATAACCTATTCAATGTACCTGACGACCAACGGCTGGAAGGTCTATGATGTATCGATCAACGGCGTGAGCCTGGTGACAAACTACCGCAGCACCTTTGCCAGCATTATTCGCAAGGACGGCATGGACAACCTGATCAAGCAGCTGCAAAGCCGCAATGGACCATCGGGCTGATGGCTGGCGCGGTACTGGAATCCGGAGATCAGGGCCGCTGGAGACTGAGCGGCGAGCTGGACTTCGGGACAGTGTCAGGGCTGCTGAAGGAATCCCGTGCCGGCTTTTCCGATGTTGATGTCATCGAGGTCGACCTGGCGGGTGTGACGCGTGCCGACAGTGCGGGTCTGGCGCTACTGGTCGAGTGGCTGCGCGCAGCGGAGCGGATCGGTCGGCCGATAAGCTTTGTGAATATGCCCGCACAGATGCAGTCCATCGCACGTATCTGCGGGCTGGATGACATTCTGACATCGTCCGACTGACGTCCCGGCCGGCGATACGCATATCCCTGGCAGTAGCAATTCTCGAAGGAAAGGATCTATGCAGGCAAGTGCACTACAGGAACTGATCGGCAGCGGCATACCGGGCTCCGAGGTGATCATCCGTGGCGACGGTGATCACTTCGATGCAGTGGTTGTCAGCGAGCGTTTCTCAGGCCTCACCATGGTGCAGCAGCACCAGCTGGTCTACGGGACGCTTGGTGACCGCATGGGTAGAGAGATCCACGCACTGGCATTGAAGACCTATACCCCCGAAGAGTGGGCCCGGCAGTAGTCAAAACCAGGGAAGCCATCAACTTGGATAAGCTCATCATTACAGGCGGTTCACGGCTGGAAGGCGAGATTCGCATATCCGGTGCGAAGAATGCCGTTTTGCCAATCATGGCGGCTACCCTGCTGGCCGACGGTCCGGTCATTGTCCGCAATGTTCCCCACCTCCATGATGTCACGACGACCATGGAACTGCTTGGTCACATGGGTGTCGATCTGGTCGTCGACGAAAAGATGGACATCGAGGCTGATGCGCGCACGGTCACTTCTCCCTATGCACCCTACGAACTGGTCAGGACCATGCGCTCATCCATCCTGGTCCTGGGACCGTTGTTGTCGCGCTTCGGACGCGCCGATGTGTCCCTGCCGGGTGGCTGCGCCATCGGTTCACGTCCCGTGGACCTGCACATCAAGGGCCTGCGTGCGCTGGGTGCCGATATTGAAGTGGAAAACGGCTATATCAAGGCGCGCGTCAAGCGCCTGCAGGGGGCGCGCCTGGTCATGGACCAGGTGACCGTCACCGGTACCGAGAACCTGATGATGGCTGCCACCCTCGCCAGTGGGACGACGCTGATCGAGAATGCGGCCCGCGAGCCCGAGGTGGTTGACCTGGCAAACTGCCTCAATGCCATGGGCGCGCACATCAAAGGCGCCGGCACCGACAGCATCGAGATCGAGGGCGTCGAACGCTTGTCCGGTACCGAGTACCGTGTCTTGCCCGACCGCATCGAGACCGGGAGTTACCTGGTGGCCGCGGCCATGACCGGTGGACACATCAAGGTCAAGGATGCCCGTCCCGATACGCTCGATGCCGTTTTGCAGGTGTTGCGCGAGGCCGGTGCCGAGGTGAACGTAGGAGAGGACTGGATCGAACTCGATATGCGCGGCCGGCGACCGCGGGCAGTGAGTGTACATACGGCGCCTTACCCTGCTTTTCCAACCGATATGCAGGCCCAGTTCACGGCACTGAATATCATTGCCGAGGGCTCCGGTGTGATCACCGAGACCGTGTTCGAGAACCGCTTCATGCATGTCCAGGAGATGCAGCGTATGGGCGCGAATATCCGTCTGGAGGGCAACACGGCCATCAGCACGGGTGTCGAATCGCTGACCGGCGCACCCGTCATGGCCACCGACCTGCGTGCCTCGGCCAGCCTGGTGCTTGCCGGACTGGTGGCCGACGGAGAAACGGTTGTCGACCGTATCTACCACATCGATCGCGGTTACGAATGCATCGAGGAGAAACTGGCCCAGTTGGGGGCTGACATTCGCCGGGTACCCGAGTAACAGCATGGCGACCATCCAGGCAGTGACGCGTGCTTGTAAATTGCAGGTTCCTGCCTGAAACTTAATGTCCATGAATGATTTACTGACCATTGCACTGTCCAAGGGGCGGATCTTCAAGGAGACCCTGCCGCTGCTGGCGCAGGCCGGCATCGAGCCGGTGGATGATCCGGAAACCAGCCGCAAGCTGATACTCGATACCAACCAGGCCGATATCAAGCTGGTCATCATCCGGGCCACCGATGTGCCGACCTATGTCGAATACGGCGCCGCAGACGTGGGTGTGGCCGGCAAGGACGTGTTGATGGAGCATGGCGGTAACGGCCTGTATGAGCCGGTGGATCTCGGTATCGCAAAGTGCCGCCTGATGGTCGCCGGTCCAGAGAACCCGCACAATGAAAGGCGCCGCCTGCGCATCGCGACCAAGTTCGTCAACAGTACCCGCCAGTACTATGCCGATCGGCGCGAGCAGGTGGAGATCATCAAGCTGTATGGCTCCATGGAACTGGCGCCGCTGGTTGGCCTTGCCGACCTGATAGTCGACGTGGTCGATACCGGGAATACTCTCAAGGCCAATGGCCTGGTACCGCTGGAACACATCGCCGATATCAGTTCGCGGCTGGTGGTCAACAAGGCGGCCATGAAGATGAAGCATGAGCGTATCAACCGGCTGATTGCGCAACTGAGGGCGGCATGCGGCAGTCAGTGAAGCAGGTTCCGGGAGGCATCCCGACTGAAGCAATTTTACAGTGATACCCGATAGCGATGACCGAAATCACACGTCTTAACAGCCAGGATCCGGCATTCCAGCTGGCGCTGGAGAAGCTGCTCACCCGTGGCGAGGCAACAGACCGACAGGTCACTGCCACCGTCGAGGAAATCATTGCCGCTGTGCGTGAGCGCGGCGATGACGCGGTGATTGAATTGACCGGGCGCTTCGATAACTGGTCGCCCGGCAGCGCCGCAGAACTGGAGATCGCGGACGCGCGCTGTCTCGAGGCGCTGCAGTCCCTCGACGCTACCGAGCGTGCCGCCCTCGAGCTGGCCGCTGAACGGGTGCGAATGTATGCCGAACACCAGAAGCTGGATTCATGGACCTACACGGAGGCCGACGGGACGCTGCTGGGTCAGCAGGTCACCCCGATGGACCGTGTCGGCCTGTACGTGCCGGGCGGGAAGGCGGCCTATCCTTCCTCGGTGTTAATGAATGCCATACCGGCCAAGGTCGCCGGTGTGCCCGAGTTGATTATGGTGGTGCCCACGCCGGGCGGCGAGATCAACCCGATGGTACTCGCCGCCGCCAGTATCGCCGGTGTCGACCGGGTATTCGCCGTCGGCGGTGCGCAGGCAGTTGCGGCACTGGCCTACGGGACGGACACCATCCCCCCGGTAGACAAGATCGTGGGCCCCGGTAATGCCTATGTGGCGGCTGCCAAGCGCATGGTGTTTGGCAAGGTGGGTATCGACATGATCGCCGGGCCGTCGGAAATCCTGGTGATCTGCGATGGCCAGACAGAACCGGACTGGATTGCGGTGGACATGTTCTCCCAGGCCGAGCACGACGAGGATGCCCAGTCGATACTGGTGAGTCCCGACGCCGTGTTTCTTACGCGCGTGGCCGAGAGTATCAACCGGTTGCTGCCAGAGATGCCGCGCGCGGAGGTCATCGAGGCATCCTTGCGGGGGCAGGGCGCCCTCATCCAGGTGCGCGACCTGGACGAAGCCGTGGAAGTGGCGAATTTCATTGCGCCGGAACATCTGGAACTTTCGGTCGAGGAACCCCAGGCGCTGGCGGCGCGCACACGCCATGCCGGTGCCATCTTCATGGGGCGTTACACCGCCGAGGTCCTCGGCGATTATTGCGCCGGCCCGAACCACGTCCTGCCGACCTCGCGCACGGCGCGCTTCTCCTCGCCGCTGGGGGTCTACGATTTCCAGAAACGCTCCAGCCTGATCCAGTGTTCAGCGGAAGGTGCCAGCGAACTGGGGCGCACCGCCGCCACCCTGGCGCACGGCGAAGGCCTGACCGCCCACGCGCGCTCCGCCGAGGTGCGCATCAAGAAGGACGGCTGAATGCTGCAAGGAAATATCACCGCAGAGCCGCGGAGGACGCGGAGAAAAACCAACAAATATTCACCGCAAAGGCGCAAAGGGCGCAAAGATAAATAAATGTTAAAAACTATTAAGGCAACTCTGATGAACCGGTCATTGCGAGAAACAAAGTGACGCAGCAATATCCAAACGATTGATTCTAAATCCTGATATTGCCGCGCTACGCTCGCAATGACGAGATTCCTTCAATTAATCAGAA
This sequence comes from uncultured Ectothiorhodospiraceae bacterium, assembly GCA_947258615.1. Taxonomy (GTDB): domain Bacteria; phylum Pseudomonadota; class Gammaproteobacteria; order UBA9214; family UBA9214; genus CAMYJZ01. Next base: position 24,341 of record CAMYIX010000071.1, read on the forward strand.
CTTCCTTAAAGCGCTGACTGGGGAATGCGTGATATGCAGAACCCGTCTGGTTTTTAACAATCATTGATTTCTTTTCTTTGCGCCCTTTGCGCCTTTGCGGTGAATGGTTTGTTTTGTAGTTTTTCTCCGCGTCCTCTGCGTCTCTGCGGTAAATAATATCGGTGTAGAAGAAAACCATGACGATATCCAGGAAGAAAATAGAACGTATCATCCGCCCCGAGGTCAGGGGACTCTCCGCCTACCACGTGCCGGATTCCGGCGCGATGATCAAGCTGGATGCCATGGAGAATCCCTACCGCTGGCCGGACTGGCTGGTGGAGGAGTGGCTGGGGCAACTCCGACGGGTATCGCTTAACCGTTATCCCGACGCCGCCGCCAGTGCCCTCAAGGCCCGCATGCGCAGCGCCATGGGGATCCCCGAACAGGCCGCGGTTGTCCTCGGTAACGGTTCGGACGAACTCATCCAGATGATCATCCAGGCCGTGGCCGGGCCCGGCAGGGTGGTCATGGCACCGGAGCCGGGCTTTGTGATGTACCGGCAGATTGCCACCGTCGCCGGGTTGGACTACGCAGCCGTCCCGCTACAGGCCGATTACTCGCTGGACCGGGACGTCATGATCGAGGCCCTGGACGAGCACCGACCGGCGGTGGTGTTCCTTGCCTATCCGAATAACCCCACCGGAAATCTGTTCGATCCGGAGGTGGTCCGGGCCGTACTGGCCCGGGCGCCGGGGCTGGTCGTGGTCGATGAGGCCTATGCGCCGTTCACTGATGAGACCTTTATGGGGGAGTTGCAGGTCTGTGACAACCTGCTGGTGCTGAGGACGCTGTCCAAGATGGGTTTTGCCGGCCTGCGCCTCGGCCTGCTGGCCGGTGCCCCGGACTGGCTGAACGAAATCGAGAAGACCCGCCTGCCGTATAACATCAGTTCGCTGAATCAGTCCACCGGTGAATTCGCGCTGGCGCACCGGGAGGTGTTCGAAGCACAGGCCGCCAGCATCCGCCAGGACCGGGCTGACCTGTATGCCGGCCTGCAGGCGCTGACCGCACTGACGGTGTACCCGAGCGCGGCGAATTTCATCCTGTTCCGCGTACCCGCCGGTCAGGCCGGCGCCGTGCACGCGGGCCTGAAAGAAAGCGGTGTGCTGATCAAGAACCTCGATGGTTCCGCGCCGGCATTGTGTGATTGCCTGCGCGTCACAGTGGGGCGCCCGCAGGAGAACGCGGCCTTCCTGTCCGCACTGGCGACGCTGTTGTAACAGCTGCCAGCGGGCAGGGGCCGGCGTTTGTGCCAGTGCAGGGCTACTCGAGTCCTGCGGCGGCGGTCGGGCGCTGGATCACCCGTGCCTGTGTACGGAAACGTTTTCCCTGGCGTATGCCGTCAAGTCGTATCATGGTGTCGGGTAGTTGTTTCGAGATGATGTTCATTGCCTGGCGGGCATCGCTTACCATGGTGTCATCGATTGCAGTAATCACGTCGCCGGGAAGAATGCCCGCCTTGTCCGCCGGCCCGTCGCGCAACACCCCGGCAATCAGTACCCCATCGCGGCTGCCGAGCTCGAAGGACTCCGCGAGTTCCGCCGTCATGTCCTGGGCCTCGATACCAAGCCAGCCGCGCACCACGTGGCCCTGCTCGATGATCTGTTTCATCACCCCTTTCGCCAGGTTGACAGGGATCGCAAAGCCGATGCCCTGGGAGCCGCCCGAACGGCTGTAGATCGCGGTATTGATCCCGATCAGCTCGCCGGTGGCATTGATCAGGGCACCCCCGGAATTGCCCGGATTGATGGCGGCATCCGTCTGGATGAAGTCCTCGTAGGTGTTGATGCCGAGCTGGTCCCTGCCGGTTGCGCTGACTATTCCAAAGGTCACGGTCTGGCCGACGCCGAAGGGGTTGCCGATGGCCAGCGAGACATCTCCGACCCGCAGCTTGGTGGAATTGCCAATCACCACGGAGGGCAGCCTGTCCAGCGAGATGCGCAGCACGGCAAGGTCGGTTTCGGTGTCGACCCCCACCACCGTAGCCCGCGTGCTGCGGCCATCCGCGAGCAGGACCTGGATCTCGTCAGCGCCGTCGATTACATGATTGTTGGTCAGTACGTAACCCTGGGTGCTGATCAGGACGCCGGAACCCAGGCTGGTCTGGATCTCCTTGCGGGTGTTGCTGAAGCGGTCACCGAAGAAGTGCTTGAAGATCGGGTCCTCGAGCAGGGGATGGACCCGGCGGGTAATGACCTTGGCCGTATGGATGTTGACCACGGCCGGCGCCGCCTTTTCGACGGCATCGGCGTAGGACACGGGGCCGCTCCAGGGGCGGGTGTCGGCGGGGGCAGGCTGATCCGCTGCGGGCCGCGCCGTGGTTTCCCTGATCTCGACTACGCTGGAACGGTTGCGCAGCAGTTCGGGCTGCATCACCAGTACATACAGAAAGGCCACAGCCAGTCCTGCGGTGATGGTCTGCAGCAGGAACGAAAAAAATTTGCGAATTGCCATAAGTGGGATACCCTTTCAGGTAATCAGCCGGTTAATGACGGATGCCTAAAATAGCACACAAACAGGAATTACAAGCATGGTTACCCTCCAGGAACTGACGCATCACACCAACGAGCTACTTGATGTCGGGCGCTTCCAGGACTACTGCCCCAACGGCCTGCAGGTGGAAGGACGGTCCGAGGTGCAGTTGCTCGTCAGCGGTGTCACGGCCAGTATGGGGTTGATCGACGCGGCAATCGATGCCGGCGCCGATGCCATCCTGGTTCATCACGGCTATTTCTGGAAAGGTGAAGATGCGCGCATCACCGGGATGAAGCGCCGGCGCCTGCAACGCCTGCTGGGCTCTGACATCAGCCTGCTGGCCTACCACTTGCCGCTGGATGCCCATGACGAGGTGGGTAATAACGCGCAGCTCGCCCGGGTGCTGGGCCTGCAGTCGTCCGGCACTTTCGGCGCAGAGGATGGCCTGCAGCTCGGGCATTACGCCACCCTGGAACGGGTCATGAGCGGGGAATCACTGGCACAGCACCTGCAAAAGTGTCTGGGAAGGGTACCGCTGCACATTCCTGCACCCAGCAGTTCGATCCGCAGCGTGGGTTGGTGCACGGGCGCCGCGCAATCCTATATCGAGGCGGCAGTCGCGCAGGGGCTCGACGCATTTATCAGCGGTGAGATATCGGAGCCGACGGTGCATGTGGCACGTGAATGCGGTATCCATTATTTCGCGGCCGGCCATCATGCGACCGAACGCTTCGGGGTACAGGCCCTGGGCGAGTACCTCGCCGCGACATTCGGGCTGCGCCACCGTTTCATCGATATCGACAATCCGGTGTAATCGACAAGCCGTACGCAGCGGCGCCCTTAAACAGGCCGGCGCACGGCCACTTTCTGCGACATTACCCTTGACCTTATCAGGCAGTTAGACCATCCTATGCCGTCCTGACGGAATGCATGCATTAATTTAGAATATTCCGAACTATTTATTATATCCTGCTGCCGGCACAGCATTGCGCGCGGGGTTCTAAGTTATTGATAATACTACTTGGAGAATGCTCGTATGAGTGGCGATGATGTCAATCCAAGCAGGCGTCGGTTCTTGACCGCAGCCACCACCGTCATCGGCGGGGTGGGGACGGCATTTGCATTGGTGCCTTTTGTTTCCTCCATGCAACCCAGTGCCAAGGCCCGCGCAGCGGGTGCCCCGGTGCGTGCGGATATCAGCAAGCTCGAGGAAGGCCAGATGATCCGCGTCAAGTGGCGTGGAAAGCCGGTCTGGATCGTCAAGCGGACTTCGGACATGATCGACACCCTGGACAAGGTGGCCGGTGAACTGCGCGATCCGGATTCCGCCGAGTCTGATCAGCCGGAATATGCCACCAATTCACACCGTTCCATCCGCCCCGAAATCGCCGTGCTGATCGGTATCTGCACCCATCTCGGCTGTTCACCGACCTACCGCCCCGACGTGGCCCCGGCCGACCTGGGCAAAGACTGGCTGGGTGGTTTCTTCTGTCCCTGCCACGGTTCGACTTTCGACATCGCCGGCCGAGTCTATGCAGGCGTTCCTGCGCCGTTCAACCTGCCGGTACCGCCACACCGGTTCCTGAGCGACAACGAAATCATCATCGGTGATGACGGGGGGGTAGCGTAATGGGTGAGAAATTCAAGACCGGCGTGATGGGCTGGATTGACGCACGTTTCCCGCTCAGCAAGATGTGGAATGAACACCTGGCCGAGTACTACGCGCCCAAGAATTTCAACTTCTGGTATTACTTCGGCTCGCTGGCCCTGCTGGTGCTGGTCCTGCAGATCATCACCGGGATCTGGCTGACCATGAACTACAAGCCGGACGCAGGCCTGGCCTTCAATTCCGTGGAATACATCATGCGGGATGTGAACTGGGGCTGGCTGATCCGCTACATGCATTCAACCGGTGCCTCGTTCTTCTTTATCGTCGTCTATCTCCACATGTTCCGTGGCCTGTTGTACGGTTCGTTCAAAAAACCGCGTGAATTGATCTGGATCTTCGGCATGATCATCTACGTGTGCCTGATGGCCGAGGCCTTCATGGGCTACCTGCTGCCCTGGGGACAGATGTCCTACTGGGGCGCCCAGGTCATCATTTCGCTGTTCGGGGCGATTCCGGGCATCGGCGATGCGCTGGCCCTGTGGATCCGCGCCTTCCACGTCATCGCCTTGCCGATCATCCTGCTGGCCATGGTGGTGCTGCACATACTGGCGCTGCACGAGGTCGGTTCCAACAACCCCGACGGTGTGGAGATCAAGAAGCACAAGGATGCAAACGGCATTCCCGTGGATGGCATCCCGTTCCATCCCTATTACTCGGTGAAGGACATCGTGGGTGTGATCGTGTTCCTGATCTTCTTCTCAATCGTGGTGTTCTTCATGCCGGAAATGGGTGGCTGGTTCCTTGAAAAGGACAACTTTGTCCCGGCCGACCCGCTGAAGACGCCGGAACATATCGTACCGCTCTGGTACTTCACCCCGTTTTACGCCATCCTGCGAGCCGTTCCGGACAAGTTCCTCGGCGTGGTGGCCATGGGTGGCGCGATCGTGGTCCTGTTCTTCCTGCCCTGGCTGGACCGCAGCCCGGTCAAGTCCATTCGCTACAGGGGCAGTGCCTACAAGGTAGCCCTGGGCATCTTCGTTGTCAGCTTTGTTGCCCTGGGATATCTCGGCACCCAGCCGGCAACGCCTGTCATGACCAACTTTGCGCGGCTTTTCAGCCTGCTGTATTTCGGCTTTTTTGTTGCGTTATTGTTTCTGCACAAGTTTGAAAAGACAAAACCGGTACCTGACAGGGTGACCTCAAAATGAAGAACCGTATCCTTGCACTTATCATGATGGTTTTACCTGCCCCGGTCCTGGCGGCCGGTGGTGGTATACACCTCGATGAAGCCAATATCGATCCAACCAACATCCAGTCAATGCAGCGAGGTGCGCGCCTGTTCGTGAACTACTGTCTGAGCTGCCACTCCGCGGCACTGATGCGTTACGAGCGCATCGGCAAGGACCTGGGGATTGACGAACGGCTGGTCGCCGAGAACCTGATGTTTACCGGCGGCAAGGTGGGGGATCTGATGACCGTGGCAACGGCTCCGGATGACGCCAAGGAATGGTTTGGTACCGTTCCACCCGACCTCTCGGTCATCGCGCGCTCCCGAGGTGTCGACTGGTTGTACACCTATATGCGCTCTTTCTACCGCGACGATTCACGCATAATCGGCGTGAATAACCTGACCTTCCCGGATGTCGGCATGCCGCATGTCCTGTGGCAACTGCAGGGCTGGCAGGAGCCGGTGATCACCACCGTCAAGGACCACGATGGAACCGAAAGAAAGGTGGTGGAACTCGAACTGGTCGAGCCCGGCAAGCTGACACCCAAGGAATACGACCGCGCTATCCGTGACCTGGTCAATTTTTTGGACTACATGGGTGAACCCGCCAAATATGAACGGCGCAGCCTGGGTGTTAAGGTGATCATGTTCCTGCTGGCATTCCTTGTCGTCGCCTATCTGATGAAGAAGGATTTCTGGAAGGATATACACTGATCCGGTTTATCCTGGATCTCGGGATTTCTAGCACTCGGGGAGTAGCCTTATGGCTCTGGTAGCCAATCGACGTTCGGTGATGACGCTGTTTTCTTCACCTACCTGTCCGGAGAGTCACCGGGTACGCATGGTGCTCGCGGAGAAGGGCATCACGGTGGAGATCCTGGATGTCGCCCCGGGCAACAAGTCTGAAGACCTGATCGACCTCAATCCGTACAACACGGTACCGACACTGGTGGACCGGGAGCTGGTGCTGTATGACCCCCGGGCCATCATGGAATACCTGGATGAGCGCTTCCCGCACCCGCCACTGATGCCGGTAGACCCGGTCTCTCGTGCGCGTACCCGCCTGGCGCTGTACCGCATCGAGAAGGACTGGTATGAACTGGTCCCGGCCCTGGAGTCCAGGGGCGAGAAGACCTCCGGAAAGGCACGCAAGATGCTGCGCGACAGCCTGACGGCCAGTGCCGAGGTGTTCAGCGCCAAGCCTTTCTTTCTGAGCGATGAGTTCTCGCTGGTGGATGCCACCATCATTCCCATACTCTGGCGCCTGAAACACTACCGGGTCGAACTACCCCGTCAGGCAAAGCCGGTGATGCAGTATGCCGAGCGCATGTTCCAGCGTGAGTCTTTCCAGGCCAGCCTGTCCGAGGCTGAACAGGAAATGATGGAGTAGGTCCACAGCGGACCCGATTCACACCCGTTTCGGCACGGGGATGCCTATCCGCCAGGGCCCGAGGCCCGTATCCCCTGTATCTTTGCGTCATTCTCTTGTATCTTTTTTGTCATGACGACCAGTCGCCCCTACCTGATCAGGGCCATTCATGAATGGATCCTGGACAATTCCATGACACCCTATTTGCTGGTGGACATCGAGGGGGAGGGCGTCGATGTGCCGCGCCAGCATGGACAGAACGGCAAGATCGTGCTCAATGTCAGCCCCCAGGCGGTCGAGGGGCTGATGCTGGGCAATGACGCGATCGGGTTCCGTGCCCGCTTTGGCGGGATTGCCACGGATGTCTATGTCCCCATCGATTCCGTGCTCGCCATCTACGCCAAGGAAAACGGCCGCGGCATGGTCTTCAGTGAGGATGAGGAGGGGCCCACGCCCGAAGATCCCACACCGGCTCACCCCAGGCGCCCCAGCCTCAAGGTCGTGAAGTAGCCCTCCGGGGTATCCGGGCTATCGGACCGGTTCCATGTGCAGCTGTTTTGCCGGTAGCCCGTACCTGCGCAGCGACGCCTCGATGTACTCCAACGACGGCCCCGGGACGCAGGCATAGCAATCGAAAGTCTTCAGATCACCCACATCGGCGACGATATTCGGCAACAGGTCTTCGACGCCTGACTCGGTGTCGGTGGCAAGCGCCGTGTAGTGAAAGTTGTCCAGGGCGTCTGCCCATGAGCGACACAGGTTGCCCAGGTAGTGGCTGTTGCCTGCGGTTGCGATCCAGAAGACATGAATATGCTCGGCAATATCCAGCGCCATGGCATGTTCGATCAGGCTTTTGACGGGGCCAAAACCGGCATTGCAGGCAATAAAGAGCAGCGAGCGAGGGGACTCCTCGTTGAGGACAAATTCACCGCGTGGCCCCTTGATGCTGATGATGTCATTCTGGCGGGTGTTGTTTAACAGGTGTTCTATGAAGGGGTTGCCGGATATGGCCGGCAGGTGAAACTGGAGGTTCATGTCGTCGCAGGGGCAGCTGGCGATGGAGCACTCCATTGCAGGCAGACCGCTGGCTTCCAGCGACAGATACTGGCCTGCCAGAAAGCGCAAGCGGTTGGTGCGCGGGGTCTTGGCATGCAGTATCACTACCCGGTCATCCGGGCGTTCGACCTTCTTGATGCGAATGTCGATCTCCTGGTGGGGTATGTCGCGCGCCCCCAGTGCCTCGTCTGCTTCGAGGACCACGTCGGTCACGGCCGTGTTCGAGCAGGTGAGGATATACCCCAGGCCCTTCTCGGTCTCGGTCAGCACATAGTCATGTGGACAGATCTTTTTTACCTGGCCGGAGACCACCTTGGCCTTGCAGAGCCCGCAATTGCCGCTGCTGCAGCCGTAACTCAAGGCCAGTCCGCTGCGCAGGCCCGCCTCCAGGATGGAGTCAGCCCCTTCGATGAAGAATTCGTGCCCGCTTGGCAGGATGCGTATCTGGGCAGCCATGACTCTGAGAAAAGCCTCCTTAGCCACAATGTCTTCGCTTGCTTCGTCCGCGGGCTCACCCGCTTCCAGCGCCTGGAAGAACCAGTCACTGAGTCTACTTAATGCCTCGTCGCGGGTGGTACCGTCTTCCGGCGCAAGTTCCCGGAACTTTTTCTTCAGGGCCTCAACCAGGCCCGAGTAGCGGCGTGCCTCGTGCCGGGCCCGTGCCAGTTCCTGGCCGAGTGCCAGAATGCGTGCCGCCTGGGTGTGCGTGTCCGGGGCTTCGTCGGGCGGGCGTACAATCTTGTTGACTGCCTGTTCCATGATCTGCTCAACGCGCTCGAGCATGGTGGTATCTTCCACCTGCGTCTGCGGATAGGCATGCAGCAGGTCAGACAGCAGGAGTTCGCCTTCAAAGGTGCGCAACTCGCCTGCACGGATCTTTTTCTGCAGTGCGCCGCGCTTGACGCCCACCAGGCGTGCAGCCCTCGAGAGAGTAATCAATCGCGGCATGTGTCCCCCCGAACAGCACCGGCTTTGTGAGTGGTTAACATTACCATATCCTGTGCGGCGTCAATGCGCCAGCACCCGGCTCGACTATACTGGGGACTTGCCATTGCAGGTACAGGAGTTCGGTGTCCCATGATCGAGGTGATCTGCGGTGATATCACCACCCTGGAAGTGGATGCCATCGTCAACGCGGCCAATAACAGCCTGCTGGGCGGCGGCGGCGTGGATGGTGCAATCCATCGTGCAGCCGGTCCGCAGTTGCTGGCCTTCAACCGGACGCTGGGCGGCTGCAAGACCGGCGAGGCAAAGCTCTCGCCGGGTTTCCGTCTGCCCGCACGCCATGTGATCAGCACGGTCGGCCCGGTGTGGCACGGCGGGGGGCAGGGGGAGCGGGAATTGCTGGAATCCTGCTATGTCAGCAGCCTGGAGCTGGCGCTGGCCAATGATGTCCGCACCATTGCGTTCCCTGCTATCAGTACCGGGGTCTACGGTTACCCCAGGGATCAGGCGGCCGCCATCGCCGTCAGGGTGATGCGGGCCTATGAAGATCGCTTCGAACGTATTGTCGCGTGCTGTTTCAGCGAGGCCGATGCGGCACTCTATCGAGAGGTGTTGCATGAACACTCGTAGTTTAGGTCATTGCTATCCCGTCAACTCCCTCTCCCTGCGGGAGAAGGTTGGGGAGTGGGTAGATTACCGTTGTAGGGCCGAATTCATTCGGCCAACAGCTATCCTTGCCATTGGAGACAAGGAGGTCACCCTATCCTACGACGCATTGTGCAGGGGGCGTCATTCCCTGCAGCATCAGGTCTTCGGAATATTGACGATTACCCCCATTGGGATTGCATCTGGATAACAGATGACGATGAAACACCGTTGGTCGAAAACACC
>CAMYIX010000072.1 GCA_947258615.1 uncultured Ectothiorhodospiraceae bacterium
GATTCCAGGTCGCCTTCCACCTCGACCGCACCGGCCAGGTAACATTCCGCGAGCCGCAGCAGGTCGCGGCGCAGGATCAGCTCGCGCAATGCACCCGGTTCCCTGAAGATAATGGTGCAGGGCGCATCGAACGCACCGAATGCAAACGTGCCGTCCCAGAGCCTGACAGCAACATCGCCCTCGTATTTCGCTAGCACAGTTGCCACGATATCGGCGCCGATCACCGGGAGATTGTCTTTTATTGACGGAAAGCTGGCGGAAACGGCATTCTGGAGCGCGAAACGTTTTTTCTCATTTGACACCACTTTGTCACCTCATCGTTGCCTTGTATAAAAGCTTACAACCTGTACGTTAGATACAGGTCAAGGTTTTTATTCCTTGGCTTGCGGGTGATCAGGACTGCTGTGCGGGGCTGGAACTGTCTAATCGCAGACATCCAGTTTGCATTTTTCCCGGGTTCGGATGTGGTAAACGGACTCCACGGGTAATACCGCGACGATGCCATCGCCTTCCATGCCGGAATGTGCTGCATCCATAATCGCCCTGGCAACCTCTTCAGCCCGGTGCTGTCCGATAAACACTTCTAACCGCGCATGTGCAACCATCCAGTCCGTTGCATAGAAATTGGCATATTCACCGTAGCCCTTGACCCTGGTCACACTCACCCCGGGGACACTCAATGCCTGTAATGCCTTCTCCACCTTCTCCAGTGAGTCGGGCCGGATGATGGCGGTAACTTTCCGGAAATTCATACATACCTCCTGGTGTCAATCTGGTAACCGCCTACTTTTCCAGTTCATGCCGGCGGCGGTTGAATTCTTCCTCGTCGATTTCACCGCGGGCATAGCGCGCCTTGAGAATTTCCATGGGACTTTTATCAGGCCTGCCCGGTGATGATTCGGAGCCCGGACCGACCATCTTGACCAGGGCCACGATGATTACGATCAGCAATATCCAGAAAATCCACATGCCAATGCCCATGCCAAATCCCCAACCACCGTCTGTTCCCATCACAAAGTACCTCCTGCCCGGCCGTCAGATGCGCGTCCTGCGCAAGCGCAGTGAATTGGCAATAACCGATACCGAGCTGAAACTCATGGCTGCGGCCGCGATGATCGGCGACAGCAGGATGCCGAAGAAGGGGTAAAGGATCCCGGCCGCGACCGGCACGCCGAGCGTGTTGTAAATAAATGCAAAGAACAGGTTCTCGCGGATGTTGCGCATGGTGGCCCGGGACAGCACCCGTGCCCGGGCAATACCGCGCAGGTCGCCTTTTACCAGCGTCTTCGTCCTGCAGCTGTTTGACGATGGCGGCCTTCTGGTCCGGCAGCACCTCGGCCTGTACCCGGTCGATACCGAGCCGGCCCGCTACCGCCTCGGCGGTCTTGCGGTTGTCGCCGGTCAGCATGACGATCTCGATCCCTTCCTCATGCAACGAGCGGATTGCCTCCGGTGTTGTCTGCTTGACCGGGTCGGCCACGCCGATCAGACCCGCGGCCTGGCCGTCCACCGCGAGTAACATTACCGTCTGGCCCTCGGCACGGCCGGTATCCGCCTGCTGTGGCAGGTCGCCGGCATCGATGCCGGCATCCTCCAGCAGCCGGATATTGCCCAGTGCAATGCTGTGCCCATCCACCCGACCGGTGACACCCTTGCCGGTGACCGACTGGAAGTCGTCCGCCGTGGTAAGTTCCACGCCACGCGTTTCGGCACCGCGCACGATGGCGGCAGCCAGCGGATGCTCGCTGGAGCGTTCCAGGCTGCCGGTCAGGCGCACGATTTCCTCTTCGCTGAAGCCACCTGACGCAATAACACTGACCAGTTCGGGATGTCCTTCGGTCAGGGTGCCGGTCTTGTCCACCACCAGGGTGTTGACCTTGCGCAACTCTTCCAGCGCCTCGGCGTTTTTGAACAGCACGCCCATCATAGCGCCCTTGCCGGTGCCCACCATGATGGACATAGGGGTGGCCAGGCCCAGTGCGCAGGGGCAGGCAATGATCAACACGGCCACCGCGTTGATGACTGCATAGGCCAGCGCGGGTTCCGGTCCCCAGATGTTCCAGACGATGAAGGTTATGATGGCGATAACCACCACTGCCGGCACGAAATATCCGGAGACGATATCCACCATCCGCTGGATCGGCGCACGCGAGCGCTGCGCTTCGGCCACCATCTGCACGATCTGCGCCAGCAGGGTTTCGGCGCCCACTTTTTCCGCACGCATCAGCAGGCTACCCGTGCCATTGACGGTGGCGCCTATGAGGCGTTCGCCGGCAGTCTTGCGTACCGGGATCGGTTCGCCGGTGACCATGGACTCGTCCACGCTGCTGTCACCCTCGAGCACCCCACCATCCACCGGCACCTTTTCGCCCGGGCGGATGCGCAGGGTATCTCCCACCTGCACATGCTCCATGGGGATATCTTCTTCGCTGCCATCGTCACGAACGATGCGCGCGGTCTTGGGCGCCAGCCCCAGCAACAACTTGATTGCCGCATTGGTCTGGCTGCGGGCGCGCAACTCAAGCACCTGGCCCAGCAGGATAAGCGCCGTGATCACCGCGGCGGCCTCGAAATAGACCGGCACGACACCGAATTCATTAAACACGGCCTGCGGGAAAATGCCCGGAAACAGCACAGCAACCATACTGTAGGTCCATGCCCACGCCCAGGCCAATCAGGGTAAACATGTTGAGACTGCGATTAATCACCGACTGTACGGCACGTACGTAGAATATCCATCCGCCCCACAAAATCACCGGCGTCGCCAGCACCATTTCGATCCACTGGCGCAGACTGGGGTCGATGATTTCCGCCATCCGTGCCGGCCAGAATTCGGCTGCCATGGCGCTGATCAGCACCGGGATGGCCAGGATGGCACTGAACCAGAAGCGCCGGCTCATGTCGCGTAATTCGGCATCGTCCTCTTCCGCTTCGACACTGCGCGGCTCCAGCGCCATGCCGCACTTGGGGCAATTGCCGGGTTCGTCCTGCACGATCTCCGGGTGCATGGGGCAGGTGTATTCAACTTTAGTGGCGATGAGTGGCACGCCCTTTGGTTCCAGTGCCATGCCGCATTTGGGGCAGGTGCCCGGCCCCTGCTGTTCTATCTCGGGGTGCATGGGGCATGTATAGATCGCCGTGTCATCCTCGGCTGTCGATGCCGGCTCTTCCGGGTGCAGGTATTTTTCAGGTGACGCGGTGAATTTACCGCGACAGGAATCACTACAGAACAGGAATTCCGTGCCATCATGCACATGCCGGTGTTCACTGTCAGCGGCGATCTGCATGCCACAGACTGGATCAATCAATGCCGACGCACCCTTGTCATAGTTAATCTTGTCTAACACTGTATCACTCTCGTTTGCTGCAATTATTCGCCTGGTCCGGGACCAAGAGTTTGCAACTCCGCTTCTATATGCTGCAGGTACTGGTACTGCAGCGCGGAGTGTCCGATCTTGTAGCGGTAATCCTTGTGCAATACATCAATCACGTTCCCGTCATCTGAAAACTCCAGGACATAAATACTGGGAACACCGACCTTTTCTCCAGCCTTGTACAGCCAGCCCCGCTTTCCATTAGGCAACGTAACCTTGCGCACAGGTCCGCCATGATGGGCGAACGCATCCTGCTCGTTGATGATGCCCAGCGGATAATTGTTCAGGACCTCTGCCGGATCGTTCTCAAACGAAAATCTTGGTGGCATCGGTTTCTTTGGCTGTACCGCAAGGCCAACAGAAGTCCATAAAACCAGCACGCAAGGTACAATCCACAGCAGCTTTTTTTCTCTGTTCATGACGTATTCTCCTCAATTTCGGCCAAATGGATTTGCCGGATGGTTTAGCTTTGCAGGCACTCGCGCAACTCATGTTCCGTCGGCAGACGACGAAACTTTACCTCGCCATTGATCACCAGGTTGGGCGAGTGCCTGATGTCCAGTTTGCGGGCCAGCTCTGGTTGATCCTCGGCATAGACCAGACTGTATTCGACCCCCAGATGATCGAGTTCTTTGGCAAGGTTGCCGCAATGACTGCAGCCTCTGGTCGCAATAATCATGACTTCCATAAATATTTCCTCGCTTAAGTGGGTAATATTTCACACAGTCTTATACATTCTGTTTCCACTGCTCCGCCCCCTGTATGCGTCGGCTGAATATGACTCGATCAGGTGGCACACTGAATCCCCGTCCGGAATACCATCGGGCTTGTTTGCCCACTCCAGCAAGGCCTGTTCCATGCGTGTCTGCAGCGCCATGAGCTCTTCCAGATGACACCGGTTTTCAACAATACGTTTCTGCAGGATCTCGCGCACCCGCGGACAGGGAGACTCACCCTGGTCCGCATCGCGCATAATCGCCTTGATTTCGCTGAGTGTGTAACCAAGCTGCTTTGCCTGCCGGATAAAGCGCAACCAGTCGATCTCGCGGGGCTTGTAGAGATGGTAGCCGTTATTCGGATTGCGCTCGGGTCGTAACAGACCCATCCGGGTGTAGTAGCGCACCGCGTGAGGCGTAGCACCACTTCGATTTGCGAGCTCTGTTACAGTCAGCATATTGCCCTCTCCACCAAGGCGGCTACCTGTATGTAGCAGCCACCCTTAGCATCTTATTTCGTCTTGCGGTGATCATGACGCCGCTCCCGAATCATCCGTGTTTCCTCGCTGGCGGCCCGGTTCTGCATCATCTGGTCCATCATCATCTGCATCATGTCCATCCGCTGCTCCATCATCTGCTGGCGATCCATCATGTCCATCATCTGCATGCCCTTCATGTCGCTTTGCGGACCACCTCCCATCATCCGGCCACCGGGTTTACCTTGCATGCCCATACCCTTCCCCATCATGCCGTCTTGAGGAGCAGCCATCTTTTGACCCTGCTGGCCATCCATCATCTTTCCACCCGGCATGCCCATGCCTTTCCCCATCATGCCGCCCTGACCCATCATGGAATTTCCACCATGCATCATATTCATCATGTCCTGCATATCCGCCATATGAGACTCGATGAGTTCATCGCGCTTGTCCGGATCCTCAGTCCGGTGAATCTCCGCCATCTGCGCGCGCATCTTCTGCATGCGTTCATGCATTGGCATCATCGGCATGCCGCCACCGGGCGTGGCTGCCACCCCCGCTGCATTGCCGGAATCCGGATGATGCGCCGTGTTGTCCTGCGCCTGGCCGGCTGCCAGTGCAAGACCGGGGCTCATTAACAACGTAGTCACCGCTACCAAAGTCTTCGCTTTCATCTGCTTTCTCCTCTTCAAGTATAGGTAAATATCCATGCCCTTTATCAGGACATTACGGTATCTTCACCAACCCGAACCTGGTTTTCCGAGATAAACCGGTACGGTGGTACAACCAGGTTGGTCGGTGCCGGTACCGCCTTGTACACCCGGCCCGCCAGGTCAAATTTTGAGCCATGGCACGGACAGAAATAGCCGCCGGGCCAGTCCGGACCCAGGTCAAGGGGCGCAATATCGGGACGAAACGACGGCACACAGCCGAGGTGTGTACACAGCGCGATCACGACCAGGTATTCCGGTTTGATCGAACGATAAACACTCTGCGCATAGTCAGGCTGCTGGGCCCCTACCGCTGAATCCGGATCCCGCAAATATTCATGAAACTCAATAGAACGCAGGTCATCCAGCATTTGTGGCGTGCGGCGCAGAATCCAGACCGGTTTTCCACGCCAGTTCACGGTAATCTGCTGGCCGGGCTCCAGCTTGCTGACATCGACATTGACCGGCGCCCCCGCCGAGCGTGCACGTGCGCTGGGATTCATGGCAGAAATAAAAGGCACAGCCAGCGCGGCTATCCCAAGACTGCCTATGACCGTGGTAGCGGTGACCAGGAAACGGCGACGCCGCGGATCTGTTGCTGTCGATGTCATTGCCAGTTCACTCATTGCAATATCGCTCGCCTGGATACTCCTGATTACCGAACGATCGCCATCTGGTGTCCCTCACCACCCGGCAGCGCAATCTCACCAGTGACCTCCAGTGTCTTTTGGTCTATGACCCAGATCTTCGGTGCCTTGCGGCTGGAGACATAGACCTTGCCGGTTCCGTGAATGGTATTCAGGTGATAGGGCGCAGGCGCCAGGCTGATCTCACGGACGACTTTCCCGGTTTCCGTATCGAGTGCAGTAAGCTTGTCACCCTGCTTGCTGCTCACGAACAAGGTCTTGCCATCATCACCAATATCCAGACCGTGGACGTTGTCGCCGATTTGCCAGGCATCGGTAACCTTGCCGGTCTTGATGGAAACTGCTGAGACTTGCCCTGCCCTGGGATTGGTGACGAACGCTGCGAGGGTGCGCGTGGCCGTCCAGTTGGCAACAGTGATCTCACTGATGGTGCCGTCGCCGCTGTTGGTAACAAATACCCGCTTGCCATTGGGCGTCACCACGGGATAGTTGGGCGCCGTGCCGGTCTTGACGGTTCTCATAACCTGATTGCTCTGCAGATCCACGACACTGACATAGCCACGTGTCGCGTGTGTGGAAAGTACAAAACGCCCATCCGGGGTAATGGCCTGATGGTGGGTCCAGCCGGATACCGGGATAGTTAACATCACATGCCCGTGCTCCGGATGAATCAGGAACAGCTTGCTGTTCGGTGCGTCGGCCTGTTGCCCGGCAGTCAATGGCGTTTCACTCAGGCTACCGGCCACCAGGTATTCACCATCCGGTGTCGCCACCAGTCCGTGGGGGTTTTCCACACCCGTGAAGGTTGCTGTGATCCTGTCGGTGGCGGCATCAACAGCAATAACCTGATTACCGGAACCCAGCGGGATATAGACAGTCGGGTCGGCTGTCGCAACACCGCCTGTTGCAGCCATACCCAGTATGGCGAGTAGTGTGTAAGTCAGGTATTTAATGACTAGCCTCCTTAGCTGGCCGCACCGCAAGCCCTTTTCATAATCAAGCCTACAACCTGTACCTTAGGCACAGGTCAAGGTTTTCTGGCGAAAATTCACTCCAGTCATGCGGACTCATGAAATTCAGACTCCGAGAGCGCCTGGCGTACGCATTCAAGCTTGTGGCGCACCTCGCGGGCCAGCTCCTTGACGCCAGGTTTATCTACCAGCCCCAGCACTGCCAACGGATCCATGAAGGTCACCGTGACCCAACCGTTGTCCTCCTGGCGCACAACCACGTTGCAAGGCAGTAACAGGCCGATATCCGGATCCGCCTCCAGGGCCTGATGCGCCAGCGGCGGGTTACAGGCGCCGAGTATGGTGTAAGGCAGACGATCCACACCGAGCCTGGATTTGAGGGTCGCCCTGACATCGATTTCTGTCAGGATGCCGAAGCCTTGTTCATCCAAGGCTTCAGTAACCCGACTGATGACACCTTCGAAACTTTCATTCAGGTTGATGGAAAAGCCATACATCACATCCTCCTAATTCATAGTTTTAACCACATTTTGTACGCCGCTCAGTATTGACTGAAGACGCTTGTTTCTCCTGTCCGGGTGAAGGTCAATACCTTGTAGTTGTCCTTTCTATGGCCTTCCATGCCGGGTGAACCCATCGGCATTCCAGGTACTGTCAGACCAGCAACATCCGGCCGTTCTTTCAACAGGCGCCTGATATCTGCCGCCGGTACGTGCCCCTCGATCACATAACCATCGATGATTGCGGTATGGCATGAAGCCAGCGGACGCGGGATTGCAGCCTCTGACTTGACACTATTCATGTTTTTCCGGTTGATTGCCTCAACCCTGAAACCATTGTCCTGCAAGTGACGCACCCACTTACTACAGCAATCACAAGTAGGTGACTTGTAAACTGTGATGGCCTCAAGTTCGGTGGGCTGGTCGGTGTCGGAACACGCTACTGGTGTGATTATCAGTCCTGCAATAAGCGAGATAATGTACAGTCTGCGAAACTTAAGAAGTTGATTCATGGTGCACGCCTCAATCTATACGGTTCCTGGCCGCAAAGTATGCGCCGGGGCAGTTCTGCCCCGGCGCAAACACAGGCACGATTATTGACCAAAACTCTCGCGCA
>CAMYIX010000073.1 GCA_947258615.1 uncultured Ectothiorhodospiraceae bacterium
GCAGGGCATAAGGTTAAAAAGCGGATGGATTCAGTGTGTTTCCGGGGTGCCCGGGGACGCGATTGCGCGTTCGCCGCAGACCTGCCGGAAGCAGCGGCGGCTGCCGGTGTCCTGCCACAGGTCTATGGCCTGGAGCGGTGTCAGCGCCGCCTGTCCGCCGAGTTCACGCATGGCGTGCAGGACGTCCATAAGCACCACGAAGGTTTCGGACAGATGGCCATAGACCGTGGCCCAGCTGCGATCGAGCAGGTCGGACAGCTGCAGGTAGGATGACCGCCCCAGATCGACGAAGTAGCCGACGCGCACCAGACGACGCTCGGCGAGTTGCGGGAACAGACCGGAAAACAGCAGGCAGTGATCACCGACATCGCGCAGACGATCGAGCCGCTGCTCGCCGCTGCAGGACTGGCTTTGCAGGTAATCACTGGCCATGATACGCGACAGGCTATGGGGCTTGTCGGTGAAGCGCATCAGCAGAAAGACCAGGTAACTTTCCAGTGCTTCATCCAGATGCTGGTCACAAAGTGCCTGGGCGTCGTGCACCAGTGCCTGCCACTGGGCCTGGGGTGTGGGTTCGAGAATCAGCTGCTGCATGCTCTTCCTCCACCGGGTAATGGTTAAAGAATCGGCCACCGTGCACGCATCTTTAGTCCGCACGGCGTGATGTGACCGCTCGCATTCACCACCACTGACTGAAATTATTACCATATTTGCGGATAAAATGACATGCGTGCACATGAACCTGCATGCCTCACCAGGCATTACCTGTCCCGGCGAGAATGGCGGACCAAGCCTCGGTTAAGGCATGTGGGGAAATTTGCGGCACTGCACGGTATACTCGCCGATCGGCAGCGCACCCGGAAACCCAGCGAATAACTGATAACAGCCCGACCCGTGTCTGAAACACCCAAAACATTCCAGGACCTGATACTCGCACTCCAGCATTACTGGGCCAGCAAGGGTTGTGCCCTGTTGCAGCCTTATGACATGGAGGTGGGTGCGGGTACCTTCCATCCGGCGACCTTCCTGCGTGCCATTGGCCCCGAGCCCTGGCATGCGGCCTACGTGCAACCCTCGCGGCGCCCCACCGACGGACGCTACGGCGAAAACCCGAACCGTCTGCAGCATTATTACCAGTACCAGGTGGTCATGAAGCCCTCGCCGCTGGAAATCCAGGAACTCTACCTCGATTCACTGCGCAACCTGGGCATCGATCCGCTGGTACATGACATCCGTTTTGTCGAGGACAACTGGGAATCACCCACACTGGGTGCCTGGGGGCTGGGCTGGGAGGTCTGGCTGAATGGCATGGAGGTCACCCAGTTCACCTATTTCCAGCAGGTCGGTGGCCTGGAGTGCAGGCCGGTCACCGGCGAGATCACCTACGGCCTGGAACGTATCGCCATGTATCTGCAGGAGGTCGATAGCGTCTTCGATTTGATCTGGACCGAGGGTCCGGACGGGCCGGTCACCTACCGTGACGTATTTCACCAGAACGAAGTTGAAATGTCCGCCTACAATTTTGAGCAGGCTGATGTCGAGTCCTTGCTGTCCTGGTTCGATGTATGCGAGCGCGAGAGCGGTCGCCTGATCGAGGTCGGGCTGCCCTTGCCCGCCTATGAAATGGCCCTGAAGGCCTCGCACACCTTCAACCTGCTCGATGCACGCAGCGCGATATCGGTCACCGAACGGCAGCGCTATATCCTGCGAGTACGCACCCTGGCACGGCAGGTCGCCGAGGCCTACTACGAGCGCCGCGAGTCACTCGGCTTCCCCATGCTCAGCAGCAACGGCCGTTCGCTATGATGGAACACGACCTGCTAATAGAGATAGGCACCGAGGAACTGCCGCCACTGGCGCTGCGCCGGCTGTCCGAGTCTTTCCGCGATTCAGTCGACGACCTATTGCAGGAGAACCATCTTGCCCACGGCGCGGCCCATGCCTATGCCTCACCCCGCCGGCTGGCCGTACACATCGAAAAGGTCCCCCTGACCCAGCCGGACCGGGATGTCGTTCGCCGCGGCCCCGCCCTGCTGACGGCATTCGATGATAACGGCGAACCGACCAGGCCTGCACAGGGCTTCGCCCGTTCCTGCGGCGTCACGGTCGCCGAACTCGACCAGCTGGAAACCGACAAGGGGAGCTTCCTTGCCTGGCGTTCGGTCGAACGGGGCCGACCGGCCGTGGAAGTCATACCCGAACTCGTGGAACGCGCGCTGAAGGCCTTGCCGGTACCCAAGCGCATGCGCTGGGGCGACAGCGAAGTGGAATTCGTACGCCCGGTGCACTGGGTGCTGCTGTTGCTGGGTACCGAGCCGATCGAGGCAGACATACTGGGCATCGCGGCAGAGCGTTATTCGCGCGGCCACCGTTTTCACCACAATGAAAGGATAGCTATTGTCGAACCCGCGGCCTATGTAGAGAACCTGGAGGACACGGGCCGGGTACTGGTCGATATGGACCGGCGCCTCGCTACCATCCGTGCCCAGGTCGAGGCGGCTGGACGCTCACTGGGCGGACACGCCCGCATCGATGCCGAGTTGCTCGAGGAAGTCACCGCCCTGGTGGAATGGCCGGTGGTTATCAGCGGCAGTTTCGATCGGCGTTTTCTCGAGGTGCCTGCCGAGGCCCTGATCTCGAGCATGCAGGCGCATCAGAAATTTTTCCCTGTCGAGGACAAGGATGGCCAGTTGCTGCCGCATTTCATCACCGTCGCCAATATCGCCAGCAAGGACCCGCGGCAGGTACAGGCCGGCAATGAACGCGTGATCCGGCCGCGCCTCGAGGATGCCGCCTTCTTCTGGAACCAGGACCGCAAACAGACGCTGGCCAGCCGGGCCGAAAAACTGAACACGGTAACCTTCCAGCAGAAACTCGGATCGCTGGCTGACAAGCAACTGCGTATCGGCCGCATCGCGGCGACCATTGCCGACCAGCTGGGCTTTAATAACGAATTCGCGCAGCGTGCGGCTGCCCTGTGCAAATGCGACTTGCTGACCAGCATGGTCTACGAGTTCCCCGAACTGCAGGGCATCATGGGGCGCTACTATGCCACCCACGACAATGAAGACGCCGAGGTCGCAGCGGCGCTGGATCAACAGTACCAGCCGCGGTTTTCCGGGGACACCCTGCCGCAGACGCCCACCGGCCAGGCCCTGGCGATAGCCGATCGACTGGATACGCTGACGGGTATCTTTGCCATCGGCCAGCCGCCCACCGGCGACAAGGACCCCTTCGGGCTGCGGCGTGCTGCCCTCGGCATACTGCGCATCCTTATCGAGCAACGCCTCGACCTGGACCTGCGCGCCCTGATCGATACGGCCGCTGCCAGCTATGCCGATGAGCTGGTCACCGACCTCAATGCGGACGAACTGTTCGCCTTTCTGATGGACCGCCTGCGTGGCTACTACCTGGAACGGGGTTACGAGGCCGACGAATTCGCGGCGGTACTGGCACGCCAGCCGCGCAGGCCGCTGGATTTCGAACAGCGCCTGGCCGCGGTCAAGGCCTTCCGAGGACTGCCCGAGTCGGCCAGCCTGGCCGCGGCAAACAAGCGCATCCGCAACATCCTGCGCAAGGCGGAAACCACCATACCCGGAAATCATGACCCGGCACTGCTGCAGGAGCCCGCCGAACTGGCGCTGGCGTCCGCGATTGCCCGCCTCGAGAAACTCGTCAGCCCGCTGTTCGAAAACCGTGACTACACCGAGGCGCTGCGCGAGCTCGCCGCCCT
>CAMYIX010000074.1 GCA_947258615.1 uncultured Ectothiorhodospiraceae bacterium
GTAATCCTTGCGCTGCTTGTCATTCATGATGTCGTAGACAAGCCCGTGCACCGCCTTGTGCTCCAGTGCCGGCACATTGATCTTGCGCATGTCGCCATCGACCCGGATCATCGGCGGCAGTCCGGCAGACAAGTGCAGGTCCGACGCACCGTTCTTGACACTGAAAGTAAGCAACTCAGCTATATCCATGCCTGTTCCCTTTGGTTTCTATGCTAGTCAATGGTTATCGACTGGAATTCTGGATACTTGATCGCCTGATCAAACCTGCAAGTGCACACACCGGGCACCCGGTTCGGACGCTGCGGCACCCCTCCAGGGCCCCGTTTACGGGCTTCTCCGGCCAGTGCAAGTCAATCACCCGAGTATGCCGCAATACAACAATTTAGCAAGTCACGGCCGCGCCCCGGGCAGCCGCCCGGCGGCTTGTCCTGCGCCACTTCGATCATGTATGGTCAAAGCCATGACTGACTCGAGACTTGCGTTTATTGGTGGCGGTAACATGGCCCGCAGCCTGATCGGCGGCCTGATCGCGGACGGCTGGGAACCCGGGCTGATCTGCGTTGCCGATCCAGATGAACGGCAGATGGAAACACTGGCAGCGCGGTTCCCGATCGATACCACGCAGGACAACCAGGCGGCGGTGGAAAAGGCCGACGCCGTCGTGCTGGCGGTGAAACCGCAGATCATCGGGCAGGTGGCCCGCACACTGGCGCCCGTGGTCGGCAGGCAGCAACCGCTGGTCATCTCGATTGCCGCCGGTATCCGCGAAACCGCCCTGCGCAACTGGCTGGGTGAAGACACCGCCATCGTGCGCGCCATGCCGAATACGCCTGCGCTGGTACAGAGCGGCGCCACCGCACTCTACGCCAATGCCGGGGTCAGCGAGGACCAGCGCAACCTGGCCGAGTCCATCCTGCGCGCCGTCGGCCTGGCCCTATGGGTCGAGGACGAGGCCATGATGGATGCCGTTACGGCGCTTTCAGGCAGTGGGCCGGCCTACTTTTTCCTGTTCATGGAAGCCCTGCAGTCCGCCGGGAAACGGCTGGGCCTGGGCGAGGAGACCGCGCGCCTGCTTACCCTGCAGACCGCCTTCGGCGCCTCCAAGATGGCACTGGAGAGCAGCGATGACCCCGCCACCCTGCGGCGCAGGGTGACCTCTCCTGGCGGGACCACGGAGCGCGCCATCGGGGTGCTGCAGCAACATGATTTCGAGGCCATCGTGCGGCTGGCCCTGGAGGCCGCAACCGAGCGCTCACGCGAACTGGCCAGCGAATTCGGCAAGGACTGATGCAGGGCGGCTACTTCACCAACCCGCTGGAGTTCCTGATCAGCACGCTGTTCAGTCTGTACATCCTGGCCGTCATGCTGCGCTTCCTGCTCGGTGCCGTGCGGGCCGATTTCTACAACCCCGCCAGCCAGTTCCTGGTCCGCATCACCAACCCCCTGCTGGTGCCATTGCGCAAGTTCATCCCCAGTGTCGGCAAGTTCGATGTAGCCGCCGTGTTGCTGATGCTGGCCCTGCAGATCGTCGCGCTGGTCCTGGTGCTGGCCCTGCGCGGCGGCGGCATACCCGTGGGCGCGGTGCTCGTGACCAGTGTCGCGGAACTGGTGTCGCTGGCGATCAATATCTTTATCTTTGCCATCATCATCCAGGTCATTCTCAGCTGGGTGAATCCGGGCAGCTACAACCCGGTAAGCTCGCTGCTCCACAGCCTGACCAGCCCGGTATTGCGGCCCATACAGCAACTCATTCCCCCGATATCCGGCATCGACCTGTCCCCCCTGTTTGCCCTGATCGGCCTGCAGGTTCTGAGGATGCTGGTGCTGCCGCTGCTGGCCTAGCGATGCGCATCACAGGGCTGTCCGTGCGCAGGCAAAGACTGCCCTGCGTCAACAATTCGGCTATAGTAACCCAACGGGTAGACGTGACAGGAGGTGAGGATGAACAACAAGCATAACTGCATGGCATGGCTGCTGGGGCTGCTGCTTGCTGCCGCGCCGGTGCTCGGACAGGCGGAAAACTCGAAAGACTTCGGTGAGTATGTTGTCCATTTCAACGCCTTGTCCACCGACATGCTATCGCCACAGGTGGCCCGCGAATACCGCATCACGCGCAGCAAGAACCGCGGCATGATCAACATCACGGTACTGCGCAAGGTACTGGGCAGCCCGGGTCAACCGGTACACGCCTTTACCCAGGTGGCGGCCATCAACCTCGCCGGGCAGGGCCGCAAGATCCACATGCGCGAGGTGCGCGAAGGCAACGCCATCTACTACATCGGCGAGTTCAGGGTCACCAACGAGGAGACCCTCAAGTTCGATGTAAATCTGCGTCCCCAGGGTTCCCAGGAACAACTCCAGGTCGAGTTCAGCCAGGACTTCTATACCCAGTAGACCTGCCAGTGGCCTCGTGCAACACGCCCGGCGCGGACCAGCCCGGGCGTTTTCACATCCAAACCGGCGCGTATCCCTTATAGCCAACGCTACACATGCAACACACCAGCGATCCGGCCACCCACCGATGAACTCCGGCAAGCAAACCCTGGGCAACTGGCTTGCCGCTGCTGCTGTTTATCTGCAGCCACGCGTGGTCGGCATGATCTTCCTGGGCTTCAGCGCCGGGCTGCCGTTTCTGCTGGTATTCTCAACGCTCTCCGCCTGGTTGCGGGACGAGGGCATCGCACGCACCACTATCGGGTTCTTCAGCTGGATCGGCATCACCTACTCCATCAAGTTCTTCTGGGCCCCGGTGATCGACCGGCTGCCTCTGCCGCTGCTGACCCGGCTGCTGGGCAAGCGCCGTTCCTGGCTGCTGCTCGCGCAGTTGACCATCGCCGTGGGGCTCGCGGGCATGGCCCTGACCGACCCGCATACCGACCTGACGCGCATCGCCGTGTTCGCGCTGCTGGTCGCCTTCGGTTCCGCCACCCAGGACATCACCGTTGACGCCTACCGCATCGAGGCCGTCGACCGGCGACTGCAGGGCGCCATGGCCGCCACCTACGTACTCGGCTACCGGATCGCACTGCTGGCCGCCGGCGCCGGTGCCTTCTACATCGCCGCGGCACATTCCTGGACGACCGCCTACCTGGTGATGGCGGCATTGATGGCCGTGGGTATCGGTGCCACCCTGGTGATCCGCGAGCCGGCACACCGCATGGACCAGCGCACCCGCGACCTGGAGGCGCGCCTGGAATCTCGTGTCGGCGCACGCGCCAGGGATAGTGTCCATGCGCGCCTCGCGGCCTGGTTCTCCGACGCGGTCGTCAGCCCGTTTGTCGAATTCTTCCAGCGCAACGGGACGCTGGCCATTGTTATTCTGCTGCTGGTCGGGTGCTACAAGCTCAGCGACATCACCATGGGCGTGATGGCGAACCCCTTCTACCTCGACCTGGGATTCAGCAAGACCGATATCGCCAACATCACCAAGCTGTTCGGGTTCTTCATGACCATCGCCGGTGCCGGGCTGGGCGGCATCCTGGTGGTGCGCTACGGCATCATGCGCCCGCTGCTCGCCGGGGCGATACTGATCGCGGCAACCAACCTGCTGTTCGTGTGGCTGGCGCTCAGCGAGCCGCGCCTGACCACGCTGGCCATCGTCATCAGCGCCGACAACCTCAGCGGCGGTCTGGCGACAGCGGCCTTCATCGCCTACCTGTCGAGCCTGACCAATACCGCCTACACCGCCACCCAGTACGCCCTGTTCAGTTCCCTGATGACGCTCCCGGCAAAGCTCATCGGCGGCTTCGCCGGCTGGATGGTCGATACCACCGGCTACGCCAGTTTCTTCCTCTATGCCGGTCTGCTCGGGGTACCGGCAATCCTGCTGGTTCTGTACCTGTCGCAGCGGGAACAGGCCGCAACCCCCGACCGTGCCTGAGCGCGACAGCCCGGACAGAAACAACCTCTAACTTCTCAACTATCTGTTTTTCATAAGATTAACTATCAATCTCACATGAACAGGGGGATGCCTAGCCCATCTGTCTTATGGCGGACTCGGCCCCCATCGACTAGCCTGAGGACCTGGAGGTTGAGAATAAATGCAAGAAAGACGCTCCAAGGGACAGCGCCGCTGGGGCATCAGGGCCGAGTTTCCCTTAATCGACGCCAGCGGTATCACAGTGGTCATTGACCGTCGCCGCCTGCGGGACAGGCGCCTGGACAACATCCCCCTGGCGGAACGGCTGATGCTGTTCTCCCAGATGCCACCACCCGCTACCGACCCCGAACAATAGCAGCCGGCGCACACGCGCACCGCCCCTATAACGGGTAGTCGTAATCCATGATCAGCGGGGCATGATCGGAGAACCGCCGGGCCTTGTAGATGCGCGCCCCGCGTACCGTCTCATGCAGACCGGGAGTGACCACCTGGTAGTCGATACGCCAGCCAACGTTCCTGGCCCAGGCCTGGCCGCGGTTTGACCACCAGGTGTACTGGTCCGGGTCTTCATTCACTCTCCGAAAGGCATCGACATAGCCGGCCGGGCCGAACAGCTCGTCCATCCAGGCCCTCTCCTCTGGAAGAAAGCCGGAGTTTTTCCGGTTGCCGCGCCAGTTTTTCAGGTCGATCTCCTTGTGAGCAATATTCCAGTCACCGCAGAGGATGTACTCGCGCCGTTTGCGACGCAGCTGACACAGGTAGGGCATGAAGCGCCCCAGAAAGTCGAACTTGACGGCCTGGCGCGCCTCACTGGAGGACCCGGAGGGCAAATAGACCGACACCACGCTCAGGGGCCCGAAGCGTGCCTCGATATAACGCCCCTCGGCATCCATGTCGGGCCAGCCCAGGCCGCTGATCACCTTGTCCGGCTTGCGCTTGCTGTAGATGGCGACACCGCTGTAGCCCTTCTTCTCGGCATCGTGAAAACTCACATGCCAGCCACGCGGCCAGAACACCCTGTCTTCCAGCTGGTGTACCTGGGCCTTGGTCTCCTGCAGACACACGACATCCGCCTGCTGGCGCGCCATCCACTGGAAAAAACCCTTCCTGGCGGCGGCACGGATACCGTTTACGTTGAGCGTAATAATGCGCATGTTTTTACCCCGGACTGGATCCGCGTGTATGATAGCGACCCCTGCACGCGGTTACGATATCCACATCCCAATGAAAGACTATCAGCACGAATTCATCGATTTCGCCATCAGTGCCGGCGTGTTGCGCTTCGGGGACTTCACCCTGAAGTCGGGACGCACCAGCCCCTATTTCTTCAATGCCGGGCTGTTCAATACCGGCGAACAGCTGGCACGCCTGGGGCGTTTCTACGCCCGCGCCATCGTTGACAGCGGCATCGGTTTCGATGTCCTGTTCGGTCCGGCCTACAAGGGCATCCCGCTGGCCTCCACGGCCGCGATCGCGCTGGCGGACCATCACGACATGAATGTGCCCTGGTGCTTCAACCGCAAGGAGGCCAAGGCGCATGGTGAGGGTGGCAACCTGGTCGGGGCCGGCCTCTCGGGCCGGGTGCTGGTCATCGACGACGTCATCACCGCCGGTACCGCGATCCGCGAGGCCGTGGAAATCATCGAGGCTGCCGGCGCCGCACTGGCCGGGGTGGTAATCGCACTCGACCGCCAGGAACGCGGCCGGGATCAACGCTCGGCCATCCAGGAGGTGGAACAGCACTTCGGCATCCGGGTGATCAGCATTATCAAACTGGAACAGCTGCTGGAATACCTGCGAGACAAACCCGGGCGCGCTGACGAGGTCGCAAAGATACAGGCCTACCGCGAGCAGTACGGCGTCTAGCCCGCATTACCTACTCTGCAGCGGCTGCTAGGGCTGGCTGCTGACCGCTGTTTCTGTCTCAGACCACCTTGAAAAGACTGCGGTCCGGCTCTTCCGTGCCAGCGGCCGTGACCATGCAATTACGACCGTTTTGCTTGGCCCGGTAGAGGGCGTTGTCAACCACGTAGATCAGGGCAACATCCGACTTGTCATCCTGCGGCACCACACTGCCCACCCCCATGGACACACTGACAAAGGCGGAGACGGGCGACTTCACATGCTCGATCTCGAGCAACCCAACCGCCTGGTGCATCCGCTCCGCGAGTTCACATACCCCGGATAACGGCGTATCCGGCAGGATCACCGCGATCTCTTCGCCACCATAACGACAAACCAGATCGGGTGTCCGTGTGCACACCGCCTTGCATGCCTGGGCGATCTTGCGTAGACAGAGGTCGCCGGCCTGGTGCCCGTAGTGGTCGTTGTAGTCCTTGAAATGGTCGATATCGATGAGGATCAGACCCAGGGGATCCTGTGCGCGTAGGGCGCGCAGCCATTCCTGGTGGAGGCGGATATCGAAGGCACGCCGGTTTGCGATACCAGTCAGGGCGTCTTCCTGCGACAGACGTTCCAGCGTCAGGTTTTCCTGACTCAGCCGTCTCCTGTCCTTGTTGAGTTTCGTCAGGTAGACCAGGATGACGGTCATGACGACAAGCACACTCCCCGAGGCCAGCAGGGCCAGCGGCGGTGTAACCATCAGGTAATATCCGGGGGCTGCCGCCGCCCTGACTGACCAGCGCTGCCCCGCCACCTCGAGTTGGTAATGGCTACCAAGGCGCTGCTTACTATCGATCATCCATTGATCTTGCAGGCCTGTAGCCGACGAGCGGGTACGCGAATGGTGGACATAGCTGAGCGGCCGGTCGCGCCCAGGTGCAGTATCGGATATCACCAGGTCGACACCTCCCGGCTTCAGGGAAGCGAGCGCATGTTCGACCAGCTCCTCTACGCGCAACACGACGACCAGAAAACCCTTGATATTTTCGCGTCGCCCTTCCCGTGCAGCCGGGAGCATGCCGCTGCGGTAAAAGGGCACTACCAACATAAACCCCGGACTCTCGCTTTTCTCCTGGACCAGATTTATCCAGGGGGTAGCAAGCAATTTGCCGGAATCCCGCGCAGCATCGAGAATTGCACGGCGGCCCGGATCGCTGCCCAGGTCGTAGCCCAGCGCTACTTCGTTACCGGCATAAGGTTCCATAAAGAAGACGGGATAATACTCGTCACGTTCGCCTGCGCGGACGAGCCCTACCCCGGCGCGCTGCTCCGTGAACCCTGCCCCCGGATATTCATGCTGCAGTTCCTGTTCGAACCACGCACGCCGGCCGGACGCCACCCGCGGCACCCATTCCAGGGCCTTAACGCCCGGATAGGCCCCCAGCAGCGGCTGAGCGAAGCGACGGAATTCATCACGTTCCACTTGTTGCGAAGCGGCAAACAGGCCACCCAGCGCCCGGGTGACCATCAGGCCCTCACTGATACCCCGCTCCAGTACCATGTAGCGGTCATTGGCTGCCCGCTCGAAACGTTCCCGCGTAGTCTGCTGCTCATGCTCGGTGATACTGGTATACGACACGGCGGCCAGCACCAGGCCGCTGCCCAGCACCAGGATACGTATCCAGCACCTGTATATCAGGACACCAATGGACTTCATCACGTGCGACCCGCTGGGATCACCCGTGTGTTTGATGTCGGAATCTTCGGCATGGCACTAACCGGAATTATGAATTTGCTGTTCAGGCCAGGTAGCTGGCTTAACAACAAATATGTCGGTTGCCCAGGGGCGGACTTGAGTAAAACCGGGACCAGGCCGGGACTGCTGCTGAAAATGTGACCTGCGTCACATTTTTGCAGATTTCAGAACAGGGTGCCGGCCCGAGCTATCAGCCGGCAATCAGCTTGAGACCGACCAGCAGGGTGATGATTTCGAAGGCCCGCTTGATCCAGCGGTTGCCAGACCGGATCGCCAGGTGTGCGCCCAGATAGCCCCCCAGCAGGGAACCCAGCAGCAGGGCCGGCAGCCATGACCAGCGGATCTCCCCCAGGATACCCAGGGTCAGTGCACCGGCCCCATTCCAGAACATACCCACCAGTATCAGGGTATAGGCAATTGCGCGGCGGTAATCGAGGCCGAACCAGCGTACCAGCCACAGGGTCACGAACAGGCCGGTACCGGAGGTCAGGGAACCGTTTAATGCGCCAATGCCGAACAGGACCAGGCCGCCGAGCAGGATCCCGCGCCGGTCGCGGTTGCGCGGCCTGACTGCCTGGCCCAGCCCCGGATTCAGCCAGGAATAGATGCCCAGGCCAGCGGTCAGCAGTCCCAGCGCCACCTCGGCTACTCGTTCCGGCACGGAAAGGATGATACTTGCCCCGACAAGAACTCCCGGCAGGCCGAAGGCCAGGATATACATCACCAGGCCGCGTTCCAGGGCGCCTTCTCTCAAGTGCCGGATGGTGGCGCCGATACCCAAGGCAACACTGGCCACTTTGTGGGTCGCCAGGGCGACCGCAAACGGCAGGCCAAGGAAAATTAGGACCGGCAGCTGGATCAGGCCCGCGCCACCCCCGGAAAACGCCGAAAACAGATTGGCGACCAGGGACACCAGGAACAGGACCCCATGCTCCAGGCCGCTCAAGACCGGCAACCTGTACAGACAGAATCGAGTATATACTTCCTGTGCATGGTGCAGTCGAGGTTTGCCACAAGAGGAATCGCCACGCTATGAAACGTACCCTCCATAATATCCGCTACCTGGTTTTATTGCCGGCCTTTCTGGTCGCCACGGCTACGTCCGCAGAACGCACCTTCAAGTGGGTCGATGAAGCGGGCAACATCCACTACGGCGACCGCGTGCCGCCCCGCTACGCGAAAAAGGAACGCCAGGAAATCAACGAACAGGGACGCACCGTGAAGGTCTACGAGGCCGCCAAGACACCGGAGCAAAAGGCCGAGCTGAGACGCCTCGCAAATCTCGAGGCGGCGGAAAAGAAAAAGGCCAGAAAACAGAAGATTCATGACCGCGCCCTGCTGGCCACCTACTCCAGCGAGGAAGATATGCTGCTGGCACGGGATGGCAAGATCGCCAGTGTTGACGCGCTCATCCAGCTGACCAACAGCCGCATCGAGACCTCCAGGAAACGCCTGCTGTCACTCGAAACCGAGGCCGCCGAGTTCGAGCGCAGCGGCAAACCGGTACCGAAGATCCTGCAGAGCCAGATCACGACTGCACGCGACCAGTTAAAGGAAAACGAGGCCTTCGTCGTCGCCAAGGAAAAGGAAAAGCAGGTCATCACCCGGAAGTTCAGCGCAGACATCTTGCGTTACCGCGAACTGAAAGGGCTCTAGCAGAAAGACAGGGACTCAGGCACGAATCAGGGTGCCGACACCTTCATCGGTTAACAGCTCAAGCAGCACGGCGTGCTCGACCCGCCCGTCGATGATGTGGGCGGAATTGACGCCGCTGTGCACTGCTGACAGGGCACAGTTGATCTTCGGCAGCATACCGCCGTGTATGGTGCCATCGGCAATCAAGGCTTCGACATCAACGGCACTCAGGCCGGTCAGCAGGCCGCCCGACTTGTCCAGCAGACCCGCCGTGTTGGTCAACAGTATCAGCTTCTCGGCGTCGAGCACCTCGGCCATGCGGCCGGCAACCAGGTCGGCGTTGATGTTGTAGGAATGGCCATCGTCCCCCACACCGATCGGCGCGATCACGGGAATGAAATCCCCGCCCACCAGCATGTGCACGACACCGGCATCGATGCTGGCCACCTCACCGACATGACCGATATCTATGATCTCCGGCGCCTCGAGTTCCGGTGAATCACGGGTAATGGTCATCTTGCGCGCCCGGATCAGGTCACCGTCCTTGCCGGTCAGTCCCACCGCCCGTCCGCCGTGACGGGTAATGAGGTTAACGATCTCCTTGTTGACCAGCCCACCCAGCACCATCTCGACCACGTCCATGGTCTCGCTGTCGGTGACGCGCATGCCCTCGACGAAGCGGCTTTCCTTGCCGATCCGCTCCAGCAGGCTGCCGATTTGCGGGCCGCCGCCATGCACTACCACCGGGTTGATCCCCACCAGCTTCATCAACACGATATCACGTGCGAAACCGCTCTTCAGGTCCTCGTCCACCATGGCATTGCCGCCGTATTTGATGACCACGGTCTTGCCGCGGAAACGGCGGATGTAGGGCATCGCCTCGGTCAGGACATGCGCCACATTGCGTGCAGATTCGGTTGTCAGTGACATGGCTTTATTATCGCGACTAAATTAATGGATAGCGCTACGCGCCAGCCGGGTGATGGCCGACAGGACGGATATTACGCGGCAAACAAGGATACTTACAACGCCGGTGTCAGAACGGCAATGACAGGCCAGGCTCGACCTGCAGCATCACGCGCCGGAAGTCCTCCATTATGCGCGTCAACGCCACCTCGTCATCCGCCTCGAAACGCAGCACCAGCACCGGCGTGGTGTTCGAAGCGCGCACCAGGCCCCAGCCATCGTCGAAATCAGCGCGCAAGCCATCGATGGTGGAGACCCGCGCGCCCTCGAAATGCGCGCTGGCCAGCAGACGCTCTATGAACCCTGGCGGTTCCCCCTCCTGCATGGTGACATTGAGTTCCGGCGTATTCTCGCTGTCTGGCAGGCTGGCGAACACCTCGCTTGCAGGACGCTCATCCTTGCCCAGGATCTCGAGCAACCGCGCTGCGGCATACAGCCCGTCGTCGAAACCGTACCAGCGTTCCTTGAAGAAGATATGGCCGCTCATTTCACCGGCGAGCAGCGCACCGGTCTCCCTGATCTTGGCCTTGATGAACGAGTGGCCGGTCTTCCACATCAGCGGCTCACCGCCATGCTCGCGGATAATGCGATCGAGGAAGCGCGAGCACTTCACGTCATAGATGATCAGGCCACCGGGGTTGCGGTCCAGGACATCCCCGGCAAACAACATCAGCACCCGGTCTGCCCAGACCACATTGCCCTCGGTGGTGACCACGCCGAGCCGGTCACCATCACCGTCGAAGGCCAGTCCGACGTCGGCCTGGACCTGCTTGACCGTGGCTATCAGGTCCTTGAGATTCTCGGGCTTGCTCGGATCCGGGTGATGGTTCGGGAAGTTACCGTCGACCTCGCAGAACAGCTCGGTGACCTCGCAGCCGATCGCCTTCAGCAGCTGCGGCGCAACGGCACCGGCGACCCCGTTGCCACAGTCGACCACCACCTTGAGGGGCCGATCCAGCTGTATATCACTGCGAATACGCTCTATATAGTCGGGGATGATATCCACCTCCTCCACCCCGCCCTCGCCGGATATGAAATTGCCGGCCTCGATGCGTTCACGCAGGTGCTGGATGGAGTTGCCTGACAGGGTCTCGCCGTCGATCATGATCTTGAGGCCGTTGTAGTCCGGTGGATTGTGACTGCCGGTAACCACCACGCCGGTCTGGGTGTCGAGGTGATTGGCGGCAAAATACAGCACCGGGGTCGGTACCACGCCGATGTCTTTCACTTCGCAACCAGTTTCCGTAAGGCCGGCTATCAGCGCCTGCGCGAGTGTCGGGCCGGACAGCCGGCCATCTCGCCCGACCACGACGGTATTGCGCCCTCGCTGGATGGCCTCACTGCCGATGGCTCGCCCGATCAGCCTCACTACTCCCGGTGTCAGGGTCTGGTTCACGACACCGCGTATGTCATAGGCACGAAATATCGATGCATCCGGCATGATTTCTGTTTCGTCCTCCGGCCCGAACTCCAGCGGGCCCTCTTCCACTACCATGCTGTCACCGTGCAAGGCCTCATAGCCGGGCGAAAGCTCCTGCAAGCCGGTCTGCTGACCGGTCTCCGTGTCCACAGGTCCATCGTCCGCTGCGACAGCCACCGCCTCCGCCGCCGTTTGCTGTGAATAGTCAACTTGTTCATCGCGGGAATGTGCAATATGATCGCGTGACTGCGCAAGACCGACAATGCGCGTCATGAACGCCATCGTTTCCTGCATTTCGTTCAGACCACAGGGGTATTCTCCCCGGGCCTGCCCGTCCCGGACATCCTTGGCGAGATTGACGAGGCTGATCTGGTCCTGGTTCAGTGCCCCCGACAAGCGCCTGAATAACATCAGCGTGATAGCGGCCATCACGGCAGCCGCGACCAGGAAGGCGGCAAGCACCCACTGACCAGTCCTGACCAGGAATGCCGCACTGCTCTGTGCCGGCCAGTAAGCGACCTGCCAGCGACTGCCCTTGACGCTACTGACAGCAACCGGCTCCCCTTCCTTGTACTGCGCCTCACCCTGGCGGCTCAAGGTTACCGGTGCACCCTTGGCTCCCGTCTGCTGCAATTCCACATAACCACTCAATTGGCGTGCACCACCCAGGACCCCGGAGAATGCCTCGCCCGAGAGCGACAGCATGACCAGTCCGACCACTTTGTCAGTTGCCGGATCCGATACCCGCCGGATGATATTGATATGCTGCTGGGGCGTGTTGAACAGGTGAACCTCTGTCAGCGGCGGCTGTGCACGGGCCTCCGCCTCACGCATCTGGGCCAGTGCCGCATAACCCAGGGGCGGCGTCGCATCCGGGTCGACCTGATCAACCCCGGGAGGCAGCAATTGCACATTGATGGCAGCCGGTGACAACGTCGCGAGCACCGCTTCCCGCTCCCTGAGAGCCGCTTCATCCCCCGCCATCAACAGCCCGGCAATGGCGGGGTCTCTGGCGACCCGGTCGATACTGGAGCTGTAGAAATCCACCAGGGTTTCGACCTGGGCGGCAAACTGTTCAGTCAATCGGCCGCTGTCCTGGTCGATGGTCCGGGCAATATAGGTGGCCGAAAACTGGAAAATGAACAGGGTGAGCACCGCCAGCAGTACCACGGCGACAACCAGGATCTGCAGCTTGACCACGGCCAGACCGGCACGCCGCACCCTGGTAGCCTGGCGTGCCGGCACAGCCCCGGATCCGGGTGTTTCGGCCTTGCCCTGCCTGGTTTTGAAAAAACTGGGTAGTTTCAATTTCATACCGGTCCCCGTGTATCCCTAGTGTGGTATCGACCGCGCGGCGGGATTCATTGAGGGATCAGTGGCGCCCGGTATGGCCAAATCCACCTTCCCCCCGCTGTGTGGCGGTGAATTCCTCGACCACCTCGAAATCGGCATGCACCACGGGCACGATCACCATCTGGGCGATGCGCTCGCCGGGTTGCACCGTAAACGGCGCCTTGCCGCGGTTCCAGCAGGAGACGAACACCTGCCCCTGGTAATCCGAGTCGATCAGCCCCACCAGGTTACCCAGCACAATGCCATGCCTGTGACCCAGACCCGAGCGCGGCAGCAGCATGGCCGCCAGCCCGGTTTCCTCGATATGG
This sequence comes from uncultured Ectothiorhodospiraceae bacterium, assembly GCA_947258615.1. Lineage (GTDB taxonomy): Bacteria > Pseudomonadota > Gammaproteobacteria > UBA9214 > UBA9214 > CAMYJZ01. Next base: position 13,161 of record CAMYIX010000074.1, read on the forward strand.
ATGGCCATGCCGGTTGGAATCAGCTCGGTATCGCCGGGCGCGATCTCCAGTGGCGCCTCGACACAGGCGCGCATATCCATACCGGCCGCACCATCGGTGGCGTAGTGCGGCAGCGGAAATTCGTCACCCAGTCGCGGGTCCAGTAGTTTAAGCTGAATCTTGTGCATGCAGTTTTACCACCGTGTCCTTGTTGTACCTGGCCTGGTAGCGTTGCGCGAGCAGCGCCACCAGCTGGCGTGCCAGGTGAGTCTTGCGGGTCAATCCGAACTGCTGTGAACCTCCATCCCAGAAAACCTGCAGGGCATTGTCATCCACCTCGAAACCCTGGCCGGGGCCAACAAGGTTGGCGGCGATCATGTCCAGCGACTTGGCACGCAGCTTATGGCGCGCGTTCGTCTCCAGCGCCCCGGTTTCGGCGGCGAATCCCAGCGTGAACGGCGGCTCCGGCAAGGCGGTAACGGCGGCCAGGATATCGGGATTGGGTTCCAGTGCCAGGGTCATATCGGCGGCGGACTTCTTGATCTTCTGCCCGGCCGTGTCCCGCGGCCGGTAATCCGCAACGGCAGCGGCGGCGATAAAGATATCCGTATCCGCGATGTGTCCCATCACGGCGGCATACATCTGTTCCGCCGTCTCCACCTGGATGCCATTCACACGCTCCGGAAGCGCGAGCGCGACCGGCCCGCTGACCAGCGTGACCCGCGCCCCGGCCTCGGCGGCCGCGCGGGCAACAGCATAACCCATCTTGCCCGAGCTGCGGTTGCTGATATAACGCACGGGGTCGATGGGTTCGCGCGTCGGCCCGGCGGTCACCAGCACCCGGCGACCGGCCAGGGCGCCTTCCTGGAACATTCCGCACAGCAGGCGGACCAGGTCCCCGGGCTCGAGCATGCGGCCCGGCCCGGTTTCTCCGCAGGCCTGGCTACCCGTGTCAGGGCCCAGCACGTGCACCCGGCGCGCGCGCAAGTTCGCCAGGTTATCCCGTGTGGCCGACTGCTGCCACATGGCACGGTTCATCGCCGGTGCCACGGCCAGCGGCACCTCGCATGCCAGGCAGACCGCCGCCAGCAGGTCATCGGCGCGACCCTGCACCAGCCGGGCCATGAAGTCCGCCGTGGCCGGTGCCACCAGCAGGGCGTCAGCCCAGCGGGCCAGCTCGATATGTCCCATGGCCGCCTCGGCCCGCGGGTCCAGCAGATCACTGTGCACCGGTTGCCCGGACAGCGCCTGCAGGGTCAATGGCGTGATGAACTCACGGGCGGCGGCCGTCATTACCACGCGTACCTCTGCACCCTGCTCGCGCAACCTGCGGACCAGATCGGCACTCTTGTAGGCGGCGATGCCGCCGCTGACGCCCAGCAGGATATGTTTACCGGATAACGTATTCATTAGACAGCAGTTTAACAGAAGACCCCGAACTGCGAACATGGCCCGGTGGTCACGGATAGCGAGTAGTCCCCACCGCCGAGTCGCGGAGTGCGCAGAGTAATGACATAACGGCCCAGGAAATTCTTACAGCGGAACGGGTCTTTTGCGGGTATCGCTGTGTGTTGCCATGGCATTAGGCTTTTTCCTCTGCGTCCTCCGCGCCTCCGCGGTTGGTCGTTCACATTCAGGTCCTGCCGGCCTCCTTAATTCAAGATCAGGGAGACAGTAATGCCCACTATCCGCGACTGGCCGCCCGCTGAAAGGCCGCGTGAGAGGCTGCTCGCCCACGGGCCGGCCGCACTGTCTGATGCGGAGCTGCTCGCCCTCTTCCTGCGCAGTGGCATCAACGGCAAGACCGCCGTTGATCTGGCACGGGAACTGCTGCAGGCCTTCGGCGGACTGCGTCCGCTGCTGGAGGCGGACCGGCACCGTTTCTGTGCCGGGCACGGACTGGGCACGGCGACCTATGTCCTGTTGCAGGCGGTGCTGGAGCTGGCGCATCGCCACCTGGGGGAGCAGCTACAGCGCGGTGATATCCTGGAAAATCCCGACAGCACCCGCCGCTACCTTGCCAGCCGGCTGCGCCACCTGCCACACGAGGTCTTCGCCTGCCTGTTCCTGGACAACCGCCACCGGGTCATCCTCTTCGAGGAATTGTTTCGCGGCACCATTGACGGCGCCAGCGTGCATCCACGCGAGGTAGTGAAACAGGCCCTGCACCATAATGCCGCCGCAGTCATCCTGGCACACAACCACCCCTCGGGCGTGGCCGAACCCAGCCGCGCGGACCTGCACATCACCCGGCGGCTGGCAGGGGCACTGGGGCTGGTGGACATCAGGGTACTCGACCACCTGATTATCGGCGATGCGGAAACCGTGTCCCTGGCGGAACGCGGACAGCTGTAGAAAGTGGCCGCTGTCAGCGACTCATGGCATTGGCCAGTGGCCGAAACTGCAGGGAGTAGAACATTTCCAGGTAGCGTTGTGTCTGGGCCCGCTCCAGGTCGGTGACGTATCGCCAGAAACCATAGACCCGTGACAGGGTCATCAGGCGTTCGGCATACCCTTTCCAGGTGTAACGGTCATTCACCCGCTGCAGGGCCCCCCGGGAAATACGCTGCCACTCCCGGGGGTCCTGCCTGCAGCGGGAAAAAAAGTCCGCCATGCGCTGTGCCGCGGCACTACCGTGATTGGGATCGATATGAAAACCGGAAACCCCGTCCTCGATGATCTCCAGGGGTCCTCCGAAACAGGTCGCGAATGTCGGCAGGCCGGTGCCCATCGCCTCGATGACAGTCAGGCCGAAGGCCTCGAACAGTGCGGGCTGCACGAAGGCACCGCCATGATCGGCAATGACGCGGTACAGCTCGCCGGCAAAGGCCTTCTCCAGGTGCATGCCCAGCCACCTGACCCGGCCATCAAGTCCATGCTCGTCCATCAGGCGATGCATGCGCCAGATCTGCTCGTATTCCTCTGTATTGGCAGCCTTTGACGGCTCGACGTGCCCGCCGACCACCAGCAGATTCGCCTCGGCACGCAATTCGGGGCATTCCGCGTACCACTTCACCAGCCCGGTGATGTTCTTGATGTGATCCATGCGCGCCATGGTGAACAGGATGGGCCTGTCGCGGTCTTCCAATGCACCGCGGATATCCTCGCGCGCCTTGCGACCGTACAGCAGTTCCTCGAATTCGGCATGCAGGTGATCGAGCCGCCCGCCGGTCCCGGTCGCGGGGAAATAGATTTCCGGGTCGGCGCCCGGCGAGACGATATTGAACTTGGGATCGAACACGTCGATCCCGTGAACCACCCGGTACAGTCCCGGCATGGTATAGGCGCTATGCGCCTCGTATTGCCCCACGCTGTCTTCCGTCCCCGCGATTTCCTGGTAAGTGGAGGTGATAATGAAATCCGCCTTGTTCATCGCGATCAGGTCCGCGGTGAACTGACATGAGAAGTGATACTGCTCTTCATTGTCCTTCCAGTAGAGGTCGGAATACAGGTACTTGGTTTTCTCCAGCGCGTGCGCGATATTGCACTGGGTAATCCCGAGTCGCTGGGAGATGATGGATGCCGCCAGGTTCCCGTCCGAGTAGTTACCGATAATCAGGTCCGGGCGCCCGCCTAGTTCGGCAAGCACCTCGCGCTCGGCATCGAGACTGAAGCGTTCCAGGTACGGCCAGACCTCAAACCTGGATATCCAGTGCGGCAGCACCTCACCGGCGGTATTGATGAAGGGGACACGCAGGATCCGGGCGTTGCGCGTGCCGGTAATCAACTCGATGCGCTGATCGCAGGACGTCCCTTCGGCCTCGGGGATGAGGCGCGTCACTACCAGGATCTGTGGCTCGATATCGAGACCCTGGTCGGCGAGGCGAGCGTGCATTTCCCGTTCCAGGGCGCGCACCTGGTCAAGGATATAGACCACCTGGCCACCGGTATCCGCCCGTCCCAGCACATCCGCCTGGCCGAACCAGCCATGTGGCGACAGCACCGTTATGGCAAAGATCATCGGTATGCGGGCCAGGAAACGCTCCAGGTTGCCCGGCGACGGCGCCTCGAGGATGTCGAGCAGCAGCTGCATGGTCTCGCGCATGCGCACCGCATCCCTTCCCCAGCCGGGTTCGAATCCCATCAATCGCAGTTCGCTGCCCACCACGCCCCAGTCCGCCGCGGGATCCACACCTGCAAGGTAATCATCGGCGGCACGCAGGGTGCTGCGCAGTCCCCGCACATCCTCGACCACCTCGTTCAGCATCAGTTGCTGTTCGCGGTAACTGTGCACCCTGAGAAAATCCAGCAACCGCTTGTCACCCTTGCCCAGATCCTCGAACAGGCGGCTGGACAGGCGGCGATTCAGAAACTCGACCCCGCGCCCGATGGAGCGTGCCTCCTTCATCTTCGGGAACTCGCGCGAGAACGGCTCCAGATCGACCTCCAGCTCCCAGGCCCGGCGTTGCCGCCCCCCGTTTATCAGGTTCTCCTTGAAATAAAGAAATTTTCTGGCACTGATGCATTCAATGCTCATGGTGTCCAGATGCACCCGCAGGTATTCCCAGCGCCCAGCACGCACCCGCAGCGCCAGGCAGATCCAGGGCGAGGATACCGCCGCCTCCTGTACCCGGCCGAGCAAATGCTCCAGCGGACTGTCGCGCAGAACGTCTCCGCCCGGCTGGACGCACAGCGCGGCGAGTGCATCCTGCACGTCACTGCGCAACAGGAACAACCGCTTCAATCCCAGCAGGTGGTGCCAGACCCGGTGCGCCTGGCTGCGCTCCTGCTGCATGTAGCCGGCCAGGGTCTCGAAATAGGCGTCGTCCAGCGTCATTTCAGCTTCCAGGCCTCGAAAAAGGATTGGTAGAAACCGGGATCCTTGCAGGTTGCCCCGCGCACGCCCGTCATGGCAGAGGCAAAGGACTGGGCCCGCTCCAGCATCAGCGGCACCTCCCAGCCACGCAGCAAGCCCAGCATCACCACGCTGGTAAAGGCATCGCCCGCCCCCACCGTATCGATGAGCCCGCCCCGCTCCCGCGGCACGACCCTGTGTTGATCGCCACCAGCGTCCCGTGTCACCGCACCCGCCGCCCCCCGGGTGACCACCAGCAGCTCGGCCCTGCAGCGGTCCTGCAGCAGCTGCATTCGCGCCTGCAGCTCACCGGCTTCCGGAACCAGCGTTTCCAGTTCGGCCTCGTTGAGCTTGATCCAGCGCGCACCCTGCAGCAATGACAGGACGGTTTCCCGCTGCCACCAGGGTGGACGGAGATTGACGTCAACCAGTCGCTGCAGATCCCTGTCCTGCTGCAGTTGTTGCAAGGCACGCCCGGAATCGGCATGGCGTACCGCGAGACTGCCATGGTAGAGCAGGGCATGATCCGGCAGCGGCGGCAGGGCCGAGGGGTCTATGAAGTCATAGGCCTGCCGGTCGACGATATCGAACGCGGGCTCGCCGTCCTCGATGCGGATATCGACGCTGCCGGTCGGGTGCGCGGAATCGAGCTGCAGTCCGGATGCATCCATCTCCCAGGCATGCATGGTGTCGCGTATCCTGCGGCCCAGGGCATCATCCCCCACTCGGGAAATAAACAGTGGCGCCGCGCCAAAGGCCTGCAGGTGCCAGGCGACATTGAAGGGTGCGCCGCCAAGCACCACGCTGCCGTCGGGGAACCGGTCGAACAGGACCTCCCCGAACACCACCGGACGCTGGCTTGTAAAGGCGTTCATCCTGCCTGATCAGTCCGCGGCTGGTCCAGCCACGCCACTGTCCGGGGATTGAAATGCACCACACCCTCCAGCACCCCGGCGCTGTAATTGCCGTTCATGCCAGGCAGGGCGCCGGTGGCCAGGTATAGGCGGCCGGAATGGCCAAGCGCAGCGGCCTGTTGCCGGGCGGCGGCACGCACCTCGGCACTGGCATTCGCCACCAGCACCGCCGGGATGGCGCTGGACAACACCGGAAGGTCATTGCCACTGTCCCCGGCAAACACCGTCTCCGAGCAGGAAAAATCGCATAGTTGCATGAGAAACTCCACGGCATGCAGCTTGTTGGCCCGCAAGGGCAACACATCGAGCAGGCCTTTCCCGGCCGGCTCATCGATACTCCACACCAGGCTGGCGTTGACATTGCGCTTTACCAGACATTGCCGGACTTCATCGAGCAATGCAACGTGATCCGCATGCAGCGGGACGTAATAGCTTAATTTGTGGACATTCTGTTTGGCCGTTTCCTGCAACTGCAGCAGCCTGATGCCGTCAAGCAGGGCACTGATGTCGGCATGCGTCAGCCCCGCCCAGTCCGGCGCGATTTCGTCCTGCCACGCCTGATGCAGCCGCCAGTCTCTCGCCGTAACCTCGAAGATCGTGGTGCCCACGTCCCCGATGACATACCGGGGACGTGGCAGGGCATAACAGCTAATCGCCTGCTCCACCAGTTCGCGGTGTCTCCCGCTTACATACACCAGCGTCACTTCCGGCCGCGACACGAAGCGGGCGAACCGCTCCCGCGCACCGGGCGACTCGGGCTGCGGACCGTTGGGCAGCAAGGTGCGGTCGAGATCGCAACACAGTAGCAGCCTGTTGCTCATGTCCCGGTCACGTTGCAATTACGGAAGAATCTGTAGTGTTCGATCGCCTCGAGGATACCGGCTGAGAACGGCTGTTTTGCGAAATAGATGCGCTCGATATCGACCAGTGCCGAGAGTTCCTCGTTGTGCCGGTTGGCAACCACCACCGCCATGGTATTGCCACGCATCATGTCCTCGTCGGCACCGGAACCGCCGGCAACCAGGATGTGCTCCAGCGGAATCTCCCATTGGTCGGCAAACCAGCGCAGGGCGAAGCCCTTCGAGGCACGGACCGGGACGATATCGAGGAACTGGCCGAAGGACATGAAGGTCGACACGGTCTGTTCGTGCTGGTGCAGCAGACTGTTGATTTCATCCAGACCCGGCGCCAGGCCTGGATCGATGTAGTAGCTTAATTTGAAGCGGCTCTGTTCGATCCTGGGCTGCAGCTTGATGCCGGGCAGATCGGCAAGAATCCGCAACACGGCATTGCGGTTCCACAGGTGGTCGATGTGATGTACCCAGGCGTAATCGGCGGTCAGGCGCGGGGCATAGTGGATTTCCGTACCCAGGCTGGTGATCAGCACATCGGGCTGCGGGATACCGTATTGCTTCATCATGCGCAGTGCGGCATCCAGCCGTCGCCCTGTGGCAATTCCGAAGGTTGCGCATTTGCGGTTCTCCCGCATCACATTGATGAAACGCGCCAGCGACTTCGGGTCGGCCAGCAGGTTCTGGTCCAGGTCGCTGAAGATTGCCCGGTCGGGGTAGAGCGATGGTCGCTCTCGCGGTGGCTGACGAACCGGTGCCTCGACCCGGCTCACTATCGCCTGCAGCGCTTCCATATACTGGTCCACGTGTGCCTGCCAGGAATAGTGGCGCCGCACCCCTTCGAGACCGTTGTCAGCCATCGTCTGCCAGGTCTTCGTGTCACTGAGGATTTTCAGCAGGGCCTTCTCGATAGCCGACTTGTCGAGCGGGTCGACCAGATAGCCGTTGCGGCAATTGCCGGTAATGTCGCGCGGCCCGCCGTCTTCGGTCGCGACAATCGGCAAGCCGCTGGCGGCGGCCTCGATCAGGGTCAGTCCAAACGGCTCGGTCAGGGCGGGATTGATGAACACACCACCGAGGGCGGCCGCCAGGCGGTACAGGTCTGGTACGTCATTCGGCTGATGGTGTTTGGGATAGGCCACCCTGCCGTACAGGTCGTACTGGTCAATGGTCAGCAGCAGGTCGGTCAGCACCTCCTGCGGCCTGCTCCCCAGTTCGCGGATATCATCCCGGGTGCCGGCAACGATCACCAGGTTGGCGGCCCGCTGCAGGACATCGGATTCGCCATAGACCTCCAGCAGGGTGCCCAGGTTCTTGCGGGCATCCGGGCGCGACAGGGCCAGGATGATCGGCTTCTCCGGCCGGTTGAGGAAGCGCGCCAGTTCACGCTGCATCGGGCTGTCCTGTTCACTGCCGTCGGGCGGGAAAAACTGGTCCAGTTCGGTGCCCGGCGGAATGACCTTCATCTGCTCCGGCTGGTAATGATTGTAGAGCCCGTATTGCTCCTCGATTTCCTGGTGGGTACTGGTGATCACCAGCTCCGCCGCGCCCAGCACGTCCTCCTCGACCTCGATACGCCGGGATATATTGTACTGGCGCTCGATATCGGCCCGCTTCAGCCCGCTGGCCAGCAGCCGCTGTCGCTTGACCCGGCCCAGGGAGTGGCCGGTATGCACCAGCGGGATCCCGAGCAGGCTCGACAGGCGGATGCCGACATAGCCGGCGTCCGCATAATGGCTGTGAATGATATCCGGTGACAGCTGGTGCTCGCGGAGGTAATTGAGGGCATTGTCCGCAAAGCTGTCCAGGCAATCCCACAACTGCTCCTTGGGCAGGTAGACGTCTTCGCCGCACTCGATGCGGGCAATGCCGACCTTGTCGGTGAGGCGCTCTTGCCGGCGGGCATAATCCGAGCTGACCGTCGAATCCAGCACCCGCCGGGTCAGCAGATCCACCCGGGCAACATCGTCCCGCTCACCCAGGGTACGGGCAAGTTCCACCACGTACCGGGTCTGGCCACCGGTGTCATCATCACGACCCAGCTCAAGGCCGCGGCCCCGGATCAGGCCGTGAATACTGACAAGGAGTATGTAGAGTTTGTCCTTCGATTCAGGCATCCCTGGAAATTCCTGCCGTGCGTCATATCAAGACGGCAACGGGGATGCCCCGACTGCCGGGCGGCCAGGAGCGGGCCAAATGGCCCGTATTGACCGGCACCTAGACTAGCAACAAATATCTTTATTTTCAATAAAATACAATTTATTGTCCCCCGAGGACCCGCACCGGGCAGCAGTCCGCTGCTTGCGGGTGACGGTACAAACTGCTATAAAGGCGCGCTCATTTTTTACGCTGCCAGCAGCAAACAGGAAACCAGCAATGTCCAGAGTCTGTCAGGTCACCGGGAAACGCCCGCAAAGCGGCAACAACGTCTCTCACGCCAATAACAAAACGCGGCGGCGCTTTCTGCCCAATCTGCACGACCACCGCTTCTGGGTGGAAGACGAGAAGCGCTGGGTAAAACTGCGCGTGTCCTCCAAGGGCATGCGCATCATTGACAAGCTGGGTATCACCACCGTGCTGGCCGATATCCGCGCCCGCGGCGAGAAGGTCTAGGAGCAAACGACATGCGTGACAAAATCAAACTCGTCTCCAGTGCCGGCACCGGTCACTACTACACCACCACCAAGAACAAGCGCACCATGCCGGAGAAGATGGAAATCAAGAAATTCGACCCGGTGGTCCGCCAGCACGTCATGTACAAGGAAGCCAAGATCAAATAATCTACCGGCTGACATGATTTATAAGAAACCCGGCACCGCCGGGTTTTTTATTGCCTGTATTTTTCTGCGAATGGGCACCGCGGAGACGTAGAGAAAAAACCGGGAAAGGCCTCACCGCAAAGGCGCAAAGGGCGCAAAGGACATAAAGAAAAATATTTACCGCAGAGTCGCCGAGGACGCAGTGAATGATTGTTTCAAAGAACTAAACTCGATATTTCATCAAAGCGAAAGCTGGAACCAGGGAATGGTTGAGGGTTGTTAACAATGATTATGTTTTCTTTGCGCCCTCTGCGTCTTTGCGGTTAGATTTCTTGGAAATTTTCTCCGCGTCCTCCGCATCTCCGCGGTGAACCCGTTTTTTCGAATAGATATAAACTCAGGCCGCTTGCAGGCTGTAGCCGCGCAGGCGCCGGGAAAACTCCTGCAGGGCCGTGATACCCGTTGCCTCGGCCTGCTGGCACCATTCCTGGAGTCCCTGCAATAGCTGTTCCTGGCTGAGTGCCTGGCGTGACCACACCGACTGCAGCTGCTGACGGTACTGGTAGACGGTGCGCAGGTTGCCGAACCGCTCCAGTACCCGCTCCAGTCGACCGCGCGCCGCGGCATCGATCAAGGCGGCCTCGCGCGTCAGCAGGTTGCGCACCCGGCGCAACAGCCGCCTGCGGGGACCATCGGCCTCGCGCCGCTCCTGCCTGAGCACCGGCCGGATCACCTCCCGGGCGTAACTCGCCATGACATACATGCGGCTGATTACCACGGCGCTCACGGTTTCCAGATCGATGGTTTGCTTCTGCTCCAGGATCACCGGCCGGGGTGGCGCCACCTTCTTGACCCGTGCCAGCCCCAGCAGCGCCAGCAGGCGGATGTAGGTCCAGCCCAGGTCGAATTCCCACCATTTGCTGGAGAACCGGGCCGATGCCGGAAAGGCGTGGTGATTGGAATGCAGTTCCTCGCCGCCGATAAAGATACCCAGGGGCGTGATATTACGGGCGGCATCGCGGGTCTCGTAGTTGCGATAACCCCACCAGTGGCCTACCCCGTTGATGACACCGGCGGCCCAGAAGGGTATCCACAGCATCTGCACGGCCCACAGCGCCAGGCCGGCAACCCCGAACAGGGCGATATCCAGTCCCAGCAGTAGCGCGACCCCCAGCATGGGGAAACGCGCATACAGGTGTCGTTCCAACCAGTCATCGGGGGTCAGGTGACCATAGTGCGCCAGGGTCTGCTCCCTGGCCGCCTCGCGCTGGTAGAGTTCGGCACCCCGTGCCAGCACCGTGCGGATACCCAGTATCCGGGGGCTGTGCGGGTCGTCGGGTGTTTCGCATTTCGCGTGGTGCTTGCGGTGCACGGCCACCCATTCCCGGGTCACCATCCCGGTCGTCAGCCAGAGCCAGAAACGGAAGAAGTGGCTGACCAGGGGATGCAGGTCCAGCGCCCGGTGGGCCTGGTGGCGGTGCAGGTAGATGGTTACGGCGGCAATCGTCACCTGGGTCAGGACCAGACCCAGGACCAGCAGTTCAGTGACCGACAGACGGGCCAAGCCGCCGCCGCCCAGGAATTCCAGTACGACATCAATCATTGGCATTACATCTCGGGGAGGGACTCAACAGGCGCCCAGTTTAGCACAGCGGCGCTGCAAGACGGTCTGGTGCGCGTCTGGCCAGGTTAATTACCAGGTAAATCAGTCCCGTTCCAGCAACAGGTTACCCACGGGATCCACGCGGCAGGTCCAGCCGGCGGGGAGGTAGGTCGTGGCCACGGTTTCCGTTACCAGGGCCGGGCCGGTCAGCTCCTGGCCGGAGCCGAGCGCTGCGCGAGACCAGACCGGCACCGACCGGTGGTAACCGGCCAGGGGCACCGTGCGCGGCGCGGCGGCTTCGGCATCCACTGCCAGTGCCGGCAGGCGGATATCCGGCGGCCGGCAATGCAGGTTGCAGCGGATATTCACCAGTTCGACCACACCCGTCAGGCGATGCCCGTAACGCTGCTCGTGCGCCCGGTGAAAGGCCTCCCGGGTGGGACCCAGCCCCTGCCAGGGCAGGTTCAGGGTGAACGACTGCCCCCGGTAACGCAGGTCCAGGCTGAATTCGCTGGTGATGTCCCGCGCCGCCACCCCTTCCGCCTCCAGGGAATCGGCCCCCTTCGCGGCCAGCGCCTCCAGCTGTTGCTGCAGCGCATCGGCGTCGAAGTCATCCAGCAACCCCGTCAGGGTATGCGACAGCTGGCGTGCCCGCGGTGCCGCCAGCATGCCCAGCGCGGACAACACCCCGGCATGCACGGGGACAAGGGCGCGGTGCATACCCAGGGCCTCGGCCAGGGCACACACATGCAGGCCGCCGGCGCCCCCGAAGGACACCAGCACATGGTTGCGCGGGTCCACCCCGCGCTGCACCGAAATCACCCGCAGGGCCTGGGCCATGTGTTCGTTGGCGATGTCGATAATACCCTGCGCGGCGTCCTCGACCCCGATGGCCAGGGCCGTCGCTATGATTGCCACGGCCTGCCTGGCGGCCCCGGCATCCAGGGTCATGGTGCCGCCGAGGAAAGCGTCTGCCTGCAGGCGTCCCAGCACCAGGTTGGCATCGGTCACCGTGGGCCGCACCCCCCCCTGCCCGTAGCAGGCCGGGCCCGGGGCCGCACCGGCCGATTCCGGGCCTACCTGCAGCAGCCCCCCGCTGTCGAGGGCTGCGATCGAGCCGCCCCCCGCCCCGATGGTGTGCATGTCGACCATGGGCACGGCCACCGGCCAGGGCCCGATATGGCCCTCGGAGGTCAGCCGGATATCGCCCTCGATCAGGGCCACGTCGGTCGAGGTCCCGCCCATGTCAAAGCTCAGCAGCCGGCTGGCCCCGGCCTGCAGGCCGATGAAGCGCGCGCCCATCAACCCGCCGGCCGGACCGGACAGCAGCAGGTGCACGGCCTTGCGCCCGGCCTGTCCGGCACTGACCGTCCCGCCCGAACTCTGCATCACGCTGACCGGGGCAGGCGCCAGCGCCTGCTGCAGGCGACGCAGGTAACCGTCCACCAGGGGACCAACCCAGGCGTTCAGCCAGGTAGCGATGCCGCGCTCGTACTCGCGGTACTCCGGCAGCACCTCGGAGGAGCGCGATACGAACAGCCCCTCGGGCAGCCACGACGCGATCTCGCGTTCATCCGCGTCATCCACAAAGGAAAACAGCAGATTGATGGCCACGGCCTGCGGCTTGAGTTGCCGCAGCTGTTCCTCGATCAGCGCCCGGTCCGCCGCACTCAACCCGGAGACCCGTTCCCCGTCCGCACCCAGGCGCGCGCCCACCTCCAGGCAGAGTGCGCGCGGGACCGGCGGCAGCTCCTGCGCCGGCTGCAGATTGTAGAGTTCACGGCGCGCCTGGCGGCCGATGGTCAGCACATCGCGCAGGCCGCGGTTGGTGATGTAGAGGGTGCGCACACCCTTGCGCTCCAGCACGGCATTGGTCGCCACGGTCGAGCCGTGCACTACCTGCAGCGCATCCATGGCCAGCCCCAGATCGGCAATCCCCTGCAGGATGGCCTGCTCCGGCGCCTGCGGCGTGGACAATACCTTGTGGACGCGCAGCGAGTGCCCGTCAAACAGAACGAAGTCGGTAAAGGTACCGCCGGTATCAACACCCAGCCACATAGTCAGGCCCTGGCCCATCCGCCGCATTCCGGTCCGGAAACAATACCCGGACCGGCGCCATGCAAAACCGGCTCGTAATGAAGTCAATTGGTATTATAATTCGCGCGACTTGCAAACAGTGAATACCGGGAACGGGGATAGCATGCGAAAGGAAGTACTGGTTCACGTCGAACATCTCTACCGTTATTACGGCCACACCTGTGCCGTCTCGGATGTCAGCTTTGACCTCGCCAAGGGCGAGGTGCTGGGCTTCCTGGGACCGAACGGTGCCGGCAAGTCCAGCACCATGCAGATGATCAGCGGTAACCTGGCGCCCAGCGCCGGGCGAATCCACGTGAACGGCATCGACCTGCTGGACAGCCCCAAGCGTGCCAAGAGCGGTATCGGTTACCTGCCCGAACGACCCCCGGTCTACCGCGAACTGACGGTGGACGAATACCTGGCCTACTGCGCCCGCCTGAACCGCATCGCCCGTGGAGAACGCGACCGGGCGGTCAGCACGGCCAAGGAGCGCTGCGGCCTGGGCGATGTCGGGCGGCGCCTGATCGGCAACCTGTCCAAGGGCTACCAGCAGCGCGTGGGCATCGCCCAGGCCATCATCCACACCCCCGCCGTGGTGATCCTCGACGAGGCATCATCCTGTCGACCCACATCCTGCCCGAGGTCCAGGCCACCTGTAACCGGGTGCAGATCATCCACCAGGGACAACTGGTGTTTGCCGACAGCATCACCGGGCTGGAGCAGCGCCTCAACGCCACCAGCCTGCTCGCCGCCTTCCATGCCACACCCGACCTGCCGATCCTGCAGCAACTGCCTGGCGTCAGTGCGGCGGAGACCCTGCCCGACGGGCGCATACGCATCCACTACCGCGACACCGACCCCTCCGAGGCCCTGATTGAACAGGCGGTTGCGGGACACTGGCGGCTGTACGAACTGGCTCCCGAGCGCCGCAGCCTGGAACAGATCTTTATCGACCTGACCTGTTCGGAACCGGCGGCCGCTGCGCCGGGAGAGGCCGCCTGATGATTTTCACCATCGCCGCACGCGAACTGCGCAGCCTGTTCCTGTCACCGCTGGCCTGGGCGGTCCTGGCAGTGGTGCAGTTCATCCTCGCCTACCTGTTCCTGTCGCAGATTGACGCCTACCTCATCTGGCAGCCGCGACTGGCGGCCATCGAGGGGGCGCCCGGGGTCTCGGACATCATTATCGCGCCCCTGCTGGCCGATGCCGCCATTGTGCTGTTGCTGGTCACACCGCTGATGACCATGCGCGTGCTCAGCGAGGAGCGCCGCAACCGCACCCTCAGTCTGCTGTTCTCCGCACCGGTCTCCATGACCGAGATCATCATCGGAAAGTACCTGGGGGTGCTGGCCTTTTTCCTGATCATGCTGGGCCTGCTGGCACTGATGCCGCTGGCGCTGCTGGCCGGTACCGACCTCGATCTCGGCAAGCTGGCCGCGGGCCTGCTGGGGCTCGCCCTGCTGCTGGCCGCCTTCACCGCCATCGGCCTGTTCATGTCGGCGCTGACGGAACAGCCCACCATTGCCGCCATCAGCACCTTCGGACTGCTGTTGCTGCTGTGGATCATCGACTGGGCCGGCAACAGCGACGGCCAGGCCAGCGGCCTGTTCTCCTACCTGTCGATGCTGCGCCACTACCAGACCCTGCTCAAGGGCCTGTTCCACAGTACCGACGTGGTCTACTACCTGTTGATCATTTTCCTGTTCCTCGGTCTCAGCATCCGCCGCCTGGATGCCGACCGCCTGTCACACTGAGTCGCCCATGGAAATCACCCGCCGTTCGCGTCTGCTGCTGCGCCTGCAATCCTGGCTGTTTACCCTGCTGTTCACCGGCCTTATCGGCCTGCTGGCCTGGCTGAGCACCCAGTATGTCTACCAGGCCGACTGGACCGCCGGGAGCCGCAATACCATTTCGGCAGACACCCGCAGCCTGCTGGAAGACATGGAGTACGCCATCGGCATTACCGCCTTCGCCCGCGAGGACGAACTGCTGCGCCGCCAGATCCAGGACCTGGTGGGCAGCTACCAGCGCTTCAAGCCCGACATCACGCTGGAATTCGTCAATCCGGACACCGCCCCCGAGCGGGTGCGTGCCCAGGGCATCAGCAGTGACGGCGAACTGGTGGTCAGCTACCAGGGCCGCAGCGAGAATGTCCAGACACTGGGTGAACAGGCGCTGACCAACAGCCTGCTGCGCATCTCGCGCCAGGACGAACGCTGGATCGTGTTCCTCTCCGGCCACGGGGAACGCGACCCCCACGGCGAGGCCAATTTCGACCTCGGCGCCTTCGGGAGGGAACTGGAGCGCCAGGGGATCCGGGTACGGACGGTCAACCTGGCCGAGAGCGGCATCCCGGAAAACACCCACCTGCTGGTGATCGCCGGGCCCCGCGTCAGCCTGCTGCCCGGCGAGCTCGGCCTGCTGGACGAGTACCTGGACCGGGGCGGCAACCTGCTGTGGCTGGCCGAGCCCGGTCGCCCGGCCGGGCTGGGACCGCTGGCCGAACGGCTCGGGGTCGAGTTTCTGCCCGGGGTCATCGTGGACGCCACCACCCGGATGTTCGGCATCGAGAACCCCGCCTTCGTGGTGGTCACTACCTACCCCAGGCACGAGGTCACCCGCGAAATGAATGCGGTCAGCGTGTTCCCCGAGGCCAGCGCCCTGGAACTGCGCGACCGCGAGCACTGGCAGGCCACACCCCTGCTGTCGACGCTGAACCGTTCCTGGACCGAGATCGGTGAGCTGGCCGGCGAAATCCAGTTCGACGAAGACACGGATGAACGCGCCGGCCCGCTGGACATCGGCGTGGCCATTACCCGCAGCGCTGCCGCAGAGACAGACGACGTGAGCGCTGCCCCGCCTCCCGCGCAGCGCATCATCGTCACCGGTGATGGCGACTTCCTCTCCAACACCTACCTAGGCAATGCCGGCAACCTGGACCTGGGGCTGAACATGGTGCACTGGCTGAGCCACGACGATGCCTTCATCGACATCCGGGTGAAGGCCGCACCGGATACCACGCTGGAACTCGGCAGGGCGGCCCAGGCCACCATCGCCCTCGGCTTCCTGGTCGGCCTGCCGCTGCTGTTGCTCTGCAGCGGCCTGCTGATCTGGTGGCGGCGGCGCGGCCGGTGATGGGTCCCCGCAGCCTCCTCAACCTCGGACTGGTCGCGCTGCTCGTGGCGCTGCTGCTGGTGGCGTACTTCAGGCCCGGCCTCGAACCCGTACCCGCTGCGCAGCCGCTCACCACACACCCGGATCCGGCGTCGGTGACCCGCCTCCATATCGAGCGGCCAAACCGGGAGTCACTGACCTTCAGCAAAGACGGGGACCTCTGGTACCTGGCAATGGCCGGTCGCCGGCTGCCGGCGGCGGATTTCCAGGTACGCGCCCTGCTGCGCCTGCTCGGTGCCACGTCGGTGCGCAGCTACCCGGCCGACACCCTGGATCTGGCCGCGCTGGGCCTGGATCCGCCCCGGGCCACTATCGGGATCGATGACCTGAGTGTCCACCTCGGCGCCACCGAGGCGCTGGAACAAAAACGCTATGCCCGGATCGGTGACCGCGTCCACCTGATCAACGACCAGTATCAGCACCTGGTCACCGCCGATTGGGCCACGTTTGTCAGCGGCAGACTGCTGGCCACGCGCGGCCCCATCACCCGGCTGGAACTGCCCGGGATGACCCTGAGCTACCACGATGACCGGCACTGGCAGGTCGAGCCCGAACTGGCTGGCGCCAGCGCCGATGCCCTGCAGGGCCTGATCGACAACTGGCAGTCGGCCACGGCCCTGTACGTGCAGGCCTACACCGGCCCGGCGTCCGGGGAAGGCGTGACCCTGCACACCCGCGACAGCGACAAGCCCTTGAGCCTGCAACTTGTTTCTCGCACCCCCGACCTCATCCTCGCCCGCCCGGACTGGGGCATCCAGTACCACCTGAGCGGCGGCGTGGAAGCCGGCCTGTTCAGCCTGACGGAACCGGCACCTGTACCTGAAGGGCTACCAGATAATTGACAAGGAGCGCCTCGCAGGCGCGATGTACAGGGAGAAGGTGAGACCGGGAAACGGTCGAGAAGCTGGCCTGGGCCAAGCCGGGAACGGCCCGCGCGGCAATGACAGGTTAATCAGAGTTTCCTAAATAGAATCGCGCCTGCAAGGCGCTCCCGCAAGGTAGGCGTCCAGTACTATGGCCCAACACTTGCCCGGGTGCGCGTGACACGCACTGCGCTTATTATCCTGTCATGCCCGAACTCCCCGAAGTCGAGACCACCCGCCGCGGCATCGCCCCCCACATCGGCGGCAGGACGGTGACTCGCGTCGTGGTGCGCGAACCACGGCTGCGATGGCCAGTGCCGCGGCGCCTGTCCGCCGAGATGACCGGACAGGACATCGACGCCGTCGGCCGCAGGGGCAAGTACCTGCTGCTGGCAACCGACGCGGGCACCGCCATCCTGCACCTGGGCATGTCCGGCAGCCTGCGGATGGTCGCGGCCGCCACCCCGGCAGGCAAGCACGACCATGTCGACATCGTGCTCGACAACCGCAAGGCACTGCGGCTCTGCGACCCGCGCCGCTTCGGCGCCCTGCTGTGGACCCGGCGCCCCCCGGAACAGCACCGGCTGCTGCGCGACCTGGGACCGGAACCACTCGGGTCGGACTTCAACGGCGCCTATCTCCACGCCCTGTCGCGCGGACGCAAGGTCGCCATCAAGCACTTCATCATGAATAGCCACAACGTCGTCGGCATCGGCAATATCTACGCCAACGAGGCGCTGTACATGGCGGGCATCCATCCCGGGCGCGCGGCCGGCCGCGTCAGCAAACGGAAATACGACCTGCTGGTCGAGGTCATCCGCGAGGTCCTGAATGATGCCATCGCGCTGGGTGGCACGACCCTACGCGATTTCGTCAACAGCGACGGCAAGCCGGGTTACTTTCGCCTGGAGCTGAACGTCTACGGCAAGGGCGGCCATCCCTGCATCAGCTGCCGGACGCCGATCCGCGAAATCCGCCAGGGCCAGCGCGCCAGCTTCTACTGCCCCGAGTGCCAGCACTAGCGGGAAAGCCTCATCCACATGGTGGAAGGGCACCCCGAAGGCATCCCGCCCCACCATCCCCTATAGTGGGAGACTATGGATATCCCCTCCGGCCTGTTGCCTGCGAGTCTCCTGTGGGGCGCCGCCCTGGTCTATGTCACGCTGCTCGTTGCCGCCCTGCGAAGCGCGCCCTGGGCAAGGATCCGGGACAACGAGGCCTCCCACGTCTTTTTCGCCGCCGTCGCGGTGGTAGCCGTCGTCTGGACCTTGCGTGCCGGGATCCAGCCGGGGCTGAATTACCACCTGCTCGGTGTCACCGCCCTGACCCTGATGTTCGACTGGCAGTTCGCCCTGCTGGCCGTCAGCCTGGTGCTTGCGGTCACGACCTGGCAGGGCCCGGCTGGCTGGGATGCCTTTGGGGTCAATGCCCTGGTGATGGGCGCCGTGCCGGTGCTGGCCACGCGCCTGTTACTCACCCTCGGTCAGCGCTGGCTGCCGCCTAATTTTTTCATCTACATCTTCATCAACAGCTTTCTGGCAGCCGCACTCGCCATGCTGCTGTGTGGCCTGGCCGCGGCCCTGGTGCACGGCCTGGCCACCCCCGGCGCCACCGGTTCAGTCGGTGACTATCTGCTGTACATCCCCATGCTGATGTTCGGCGAGGCCTTCCTCAACGGCATGGCCTTGACCCTGCTGGTGGCCTACAAACCGCGCTGGGTGGCCACCTTTCACGATCGCTGGTACCTGGAAGGCAAATGACACGGCTGTGGCTGCGGGCGGCGGCTGTCTGGCTGGTACTGTTGCTGGCCGCCCTGCTCAATGCCGGCATGCGCGAGCGGCTGTTCTTACCCTGGCTGGGTGAAGCACTGGCCCTGCCGGTCAGCGGGATCACCCTGTCGGTGCTGGTGTTCGTTATCACCCTGCTCCTGATTCCCCGCTTCGGGCGGCTGCCGGCGGTGCATTACTTCGGCATCGGGCTGGCCTGGGTGATGCTGACGCTGGCCTGCGAATTTCTGCTGGGGTACTTCGCGCTGGGACTGGGTTGGCGGGAGACCGCGCGCGCCCTGGATGTCACCCGGGGCAACCTGTTCGTCCTGGTGCTGCTTGTCAGCCTGCTGTCGCCCTGGCTGGCGGCCCGGCTCAGGGAACTGGCATGAGCGCACTCGGGGCCAGCATCGGGTATCGGGTCGTCGAACACCGCTGGGCGGTTATCCTGGCCATGCTGCTGCTGGCCAGCGTCACCGGCAGCGGCGTGCGCCAGCTTGAATTCAACAACGACCTGCGGGTGTTTTTCAGCGCGCAGAACCCGCAACTGCAGGCACTCGAGGACCTCGAGGCCACCTACAACAAAATCGACAATGTGCTGTTCGTGATCGCACCCCGCGACGGTACCATCTTCACCCGGAAAACACTGGCGGCCGTTGCGGCACTGACCGAGGCCGCCTGGCAGACCCCCTACTCGGTGCGGGTCGACTCGGTCACCAATTTCCAGCACAGCCGTGCCGAGGGTGACGAGTTGACCGTCGGGGACCTGGTCGGGGATGCCGAACGGCTCACGCAGGCCGACCTTGCCCGGATCCGCGCCATCGCCCTGGCCGAACCCGCGCTGGCCAGGCGGCTGGTGTCCGCAACGGGCCATGTCACGGCAATCAACGTGACCATCCCCCTGCCGGGGGACTCGACGGCCGAGGTCCCCGAGGTCATCGCCTTCGTGCGCCAGCTCGCCACGGACTTCCGGCAGCGTCACCCCGATATCGATCTCTACCTGACCGGCGCGATCCTGTTCGACAACGGTTTTGCCGAGGTGGTCCGTGACGACATGCGCACCCTGGTGCCGCTCATGTTCACCGTACTCATCGTGATCACCGGTGTGGCACTGCGTTCCGTACTGGCCACCCTGGCCACGCTGATCATCATCCTGGTGTCTACGTTCACGGGGATGGGACTGGCCGGCTGGCTGGGGATGTCGTTGAACCCGGCCTCGTCGAACGCACCGGTCATCATCCTCACCCTGGCGGTGGCCGACAGCGTGCACATCCTGGTCACGCTGATGCAGCAACTGCGCCAGGGCAAAAACCGGCAGCAGGCCATCGTCGAGTCCCTGCGCATCAATTTCCGAGCGGTGTTCCTGACCAGCATCACCACCGCGATCGGTTTCCTGACCATGAACTTCTCCGATGCCCCGCCGTTTCGCGACCTCGGGAACATCGTGGCCCTGGGCGTGACCGCCGCCTTTGTCAATTCCGTGCTGCTGCTGCCGGCCCTGATGGCCGTACTGCCGCAGCGCGCCGGCGCGCTGCGGTCCGCCGCTGCCCCCGTACTGGATCGGCTGGCCGGTTTCGTCATCGCCCGGCGTGTGCCGGCCCTGCGCACGGCCTGGATCGCCATTGGGATCGCCTCGGCCGGCATGCTGCAGATCGTGTTCAGTGACGACTGGGTAAAGTACTTTGACACTCGCTATGACCTGCGTATCGCCACCGACTTCATGGAGGACAATCTGCTCGGGGCGCACATCATCGAGTACTCGCTGGATTCCGGCGCGCCGGGCGGCATCAGCGAACCGGCCTACCTGGCCCGGCTCGAGGCCTTCGCCGACTGGTACCGGGAACAGCCGAGGGTCGGCCACGTGCAGACCATCATCCCCATGATGAAACGGCTGAACCGCAACCTGCATGGCGACGACCCGGCCTACTACCGCCTGCCCGGGCAGCGCGAACTCGCGGCCCAGTACCTGCTGCTCTACGAGATGTCACTGCCCTACGGGCTGGACCTCAACAACCAGATCAACGTCGACAAGTCTGCCACCCGCATGATCGTGACCCTGAAGGGAATCAGCACCCTGGAACTGCGTGAACTGGAAGAACGGGCACACGCCTGGTTGCAGGAGCATGCGCCGGCGCACATGGCCAGCCGAGGCTCGGGACTGTCGATGATCTGGGCGCACATTTCGCGACGCAACATCCACAACATGCTGGGCGCGGCCTTCCTCGCCTTGCTGCTGATCTCCGCCCTGCTGGTATTCGCGTTGCGCAGCCCCCGACTCGGCACCATCAGCCTGTTTCCCAACCTGGCGCCGGCCTTCATGGCCTTTGGCATCTGGGGACTGATCGTCGGCCAGGTCGGACTGGGCCTGTCGGTGGTGGTATCACTCACCCTGGGCATCGTGGTGGACGACAGCGTGCACTTTCTCAGTCACTACCTGCGCGCCCGCCGCGAGGACGGCCTGGCCCCGGCCGCCGCGATCCACCACGCCTTCGGCACGGTGGGCCTGGCCATGTGGATCACCACCCTGACGCTGGTCGCCGGCTTCCTGGTGCTGACCTTGTCCGGCTACAAGATGAACGCCGACATGGGACTGCTGTCGGCCATCACCCTGACACTGGCCCTGCTGATGGATTTCCTGTTCCTGCCCGCCCTGCTGCTGAAGTTCGACCGGGAAGGTGAACACTGAACCTTGACTATACTGAGAATAGAAACACATGCCGTTCGGCATTACCGAACCGCACAGGGAAAGGTGGGTATATAAACATGCAGGAAGTCGTCGCCACCATCATCGCCTGGCTGGCGCTGCTGATGGGTCTCTCCTATATCGTTCAGGCGACGCAGTGGGCAGAGCTCGCCAAAGATGCCCTGCGCTACCCGCACCAGTACTTCCCCATGGTCCTGACGATCCTGCTCCTGGGCCTGACCGTGGTCAGCCTGCACAATGTCTGGGTAGCCGACTGGCCGGTGGTGATCACGGTGCTTGGCTGGGGCATGCTGATAAAAAGCATGCTCTTCCTGCTTGCGCCCCAGTTGATGGCGGGGTTCGTTTCCTGGGCGCAGAACAGCCTTGCCATCTGGATACGCATCGGTGGCCTCATCCTCGTCACCGTGGGCGGCCTGCTGGTGTATTTGATCAGCTTTCCCCACTGAGCGCCCTCCCTGCGCAGACACCAACAGCCTGTAAAACAATGTGTCACCTCGACGCGCCCACTGTATTCTGCAACTCGCCGCGCTAGAATCGGGGTATCGCTGCAGCGTTTCCTGCGGTGATAATGACTGCCATGAAATCCAGGGAGTGATCTTATGAGAATAATAGCCATACTGTTTGTCAGCCTGTCCGTTCTGCTGACGCCACTGTCGTCTTCCGCCGCCAAGGGCGGGGAAAAGGGCCCGTCCGACCGGGCCTGGGAACGCGCCAACGACAAGGCCCGCTTCAAGCGCGACGAGGCCGGTTACGACGAAATGGGCGAGCGCCAGGGTAAGAAGCACAAGGACAAGAAAAAAGACCGGGATTATGACGACGATGAACGTGACCGGGAACGCGACCGCGACCGCGATGAACGTGACCGGGAACGCGACCGCGACCGCGACCGCGAGGACGATGAACGTGATCGCTACCGTGACCGCATGGATGAAGAACGCGACCGGGACGACGACAAGGCCAGGGACAAGGCGAAGGAAAAAGGAAAGGACAAATCAGCCGGGGACACGGAAGGAACCGAAGCTGGTGAGCAGAAGCGCGGCCGCCTCTGGGACCGCGTGAAGTTCTGGGAACGCCAACCCGCGGAGTAACCGGGATCGAGTCCCGGATGAATGAGCTTCATCCGGGACTCGATCCATTCAGTCAAACACCGCTTGTTTCAGGCACCTCATCCCAGCTGTGAGGCGCGACAACTCATCGTAGCCACCAATCGATTCACCGTTAATGAATATCTGCGGGACCGTGTGCCGACCACCGGAACGCTCCAGCATCTCCTGGCGCCTTTCCATGTCACCGGACACGTCGATCACCTGGTAACCCAGCCCCTTGCTCTCCAGCAGCCGCTTCGCCATGACACAATAGGGACAGTGTCCGGTCAGGTAAATCTCGATCTGCGTCATCCTGTCCTCCTCATGTATCCACCAGGAATGCGCATAGTCTAGCGCAGGTTTGCCATTCAAAACCAAGGAACTTCAGCTCAATCAGAATGTCATCACGCGCCTGAAGGCCACAGCCCGGTCCGGGCTACCCCTGAAAACTATTCACCGCAGAGACGCAAAGCACGCGAAGGACGCAAAGCCGGAACATATTTTCTTCCAGGAACCAATCCCGGTTATTCCTATACACCGTGTAATTGTCATTGCCGCATCGGTGTTGTGACAATGACGCTTTCTTTGCGACCATTGCGTCTTTCGGTAACTGCTCCATGCGTTACTCTACCTCCTGCAGTCGCTTTGGGCATCCTGCCCTCTCGCGACACTTGTACGTCCGTATACATCGTCCATGCAGTCGTGCGGTTAAGAGTATCTTTACTGGAATTTCACCGCTTCAACGACCGCCGCACCGATAGCGCGCGGATCGCTGGCGGCATGTACCCGCCGGTTCTTGCGGTCCCAGTAAACCGCCTGCATGTTGCCGTAGTCAGCATCCAGGGGCTTCAACCGGTGACCGCGTGCGACCAGTCCCTCGATCTGCGCGCCGTCAAACGCACCCGGCTCGTACTGGATCACGTCCGGCAGGTACTGGTGATGG
>CAMYIX010000075.1 GCA_947258615.1 uncultured Ectothiorhodospiraceae bacterium
TGACCATCGACAACCAGATCACCGCCCCGGTCACCCAGGGGCAGACCCTTGGCAAGGTACAGGTGCAGCTGGGCGAGGAACTGATCACCGAACACGAACTGATCGCACTGCAGGGCGTTGATGAAGGCTCCTTCTGGCAACGCCTCATGGATGAAGCCCTGCTCTATTTCGAATAGGGCGACTTGCCTTAAGCGCTCACCAGCCGGTCCCCGCAACGCACATGTCCACCGCCTATCTGAACGGTACTTTCCTGCCACTGGACCAGGCACAGGTGTCCGTCATGGACCGGGGCTTTCTGTTCGGCGACGGTGTCTACGAGGTCATACCCGTCTATAACGGCAGGCTGTTCCGGCTCGCCCAACACCTCAAGCGCCTGCAGAACAGCCTCGATGGCGTGCGTATCGGCAACCCGATGACGGAAAACGAATGGACCGAGGTGCTCACCGGCCTGGTGGCGCGTAACACCGGCAGCGAACAGGCCGTCTATCTGCAGGTCACCCGGGGCGTGGCTGCAAAGCGTGACCATGCCTTTCCGGTCGCTTCCCGTCCGACGGTATTTGCCATGAGCACGCCGGCGCCCGCTGTACAAGACAGCGCCGACGAGGCCGGAATCAAGGCCATCACCCTGCCGGACATCCGCTGGCAGCAATGCGACATCAAGGCAATCACCCTGCTGCCCAATGTCCTGTTGCGCCAGCAGGCCATCGATGCTTCGACGGCCGAGGCGATACTGATCAAGAACGGCCATGCCACCGAGGGTGCGGCGAGTAATGTCTTCATCGTCCACAACGGTGTCCTGGTGACAACACCCAAGGGCCCCTCACTGTTGCCCGGCATCACCCGCGAACTGGTCCTGGAGCTGGCTTCCGCCAACGGCATTCCATTCCGCGAGGCCGGCATCACGGAGCAGGCACTCGAACAGGCCGAGGAGATCTGGGTCACCAGTTCCACCCGGGAAATCTCACCGGTCACCCACCTCAATGACAAAAGCGTCGGGGACGGACAGCCCGGCCCGCTCTGGCAGCGCATGATCCGGCTCTACCAGGACTACAAGCAGGACCTGCGCAGGGACGCGGCGAGCTAACGGTTACCCTGGAGGGCCCTGCCGATGTATCCAGTCAAATCAACGTAATCTCCGAGGAGCAGCAGATGCCATCAACCAGCCAGTCGATTGTCGTGCCCGCGCCCGTTGCCGAGGTCTGGGCCCGGGTCAGCAACTTTCATGATTTTTCCTGGGCCCCGAATGTCATCACCGGTGTCGAGCAGGTCGGCGACCGGGCCGGCACCGAGGTCGGTGCCAGGAGGATCCTCAACCAGGCCTTCCATGAGACCCTGATCGAAATTGACGCTGACCAGCACCTGCTGAGGTATTCCATCGATGACGGCCCCAGCCCGGTATCAGCGGATGATGTCTCGAACTATATTGGCCAGGTCAAGCTGAGCCCCGCATCGGGGGGCATCGGCACACTGGTTGAATGGACGTCCTCCTGGGAATCGAACAGCGATGATGCCGTCGAGTTCTGCCACGGGATCTATGTGGCGCTGCTCGAGGCACTAGCAAAGTCGTTCCAGTCATAATCCGGCCACGCACGCAGCCGACTGACGGACATACATCACAAGAACTGCCTGATGCCGTCAGCGACGCTGTTATCGATTATCGAGTCACCCGCCCACCCGGATTTTTCCGGCCTGTACCGCCGGCTTGATCTGGCGGAAACCAGGGTAGGCTCGATAAGAAAGGCCATCAGCCAACTGAAGTCACAGGCACCGGATTTCGTGGTAGCCGAGTTCTTCTATGGCTATGGCAACAACTACGCCGGCGTCAACATCAGCAACCTGGACGTCTTCCTCTACAGCCTGCAGAAGTTCGCGCCTGATGCGCGGGTGATCGTGATGCTGGATAAGACCGAGCGCCGTTACGTCGACAAGCTCTACGGGATCATCCCGCTGCGCGGCGTGCTGCAGCACCCGGTATGCGAAGCGGACATGGAAGCCCTGCTGGCGGCCAGCCTGTCACAACAGGCCGGCGGGACGCCCGGGACTCCTGATGCCGGCGACCGCTGAGAAACGCGGGCTAGACCGGGGCCGCGCCGGTCAGTCGATTGCCCTGCTCGTCCAGCAGGTAGACCGCCCGACCGGCGGCATCGGCCTCCAGTTGCAGCCGCAGCCCGATCCTTGAAGCCGTTCCCGCCTGTGTTTCTACCCGGAACAGTATACCGAGGCTGTGCCCGATGCCGGCGGCCTTTGCCAGGCGTCTTGCCATCAGTTCCGTCGCGCAGCCCGGCCACGCCATCACCACACTGAAATCACCGCAGCGCAGCAGCGACTCCAGCGTCCACAGCCCGCTGCGGCCCTGGTGCGGGTTGATCTGCTGGACACGCGCCGCATCCACGGTCGCATCCGACAGTACCCGTACTCGGGCACTGTATGGCGGCACCACCATGCCCAGCCAGCGGCCCTGCTGACTCAGCCTGGCCAGTGCCGGAAGAAACAGGGACAGCGCATCGCTATAGTCGTCCGGCACCAGCACTTCGACGAGTCCGCGTTTCGGCCAGCCACCGGCAGGCAGCAGGGCTTCCAGTTCAGGTGTCCCGGCGGGGATGACCGGCACCTGGCGAGTGCGCTGCTTGTCCCAGGCATTCAAGTGGTGCAGTTTGGGGGAATTGTTCATGCTCATATCTCCTTGCGCAGTACACCGACACCCAGCCCCTCGATTACCAGGGGCTGGTCCCGCAAATCAATCTTGATGGGTTCGTAGGCCGGGTTCTCCGGCAGCAGGCGCACGATTGAACCACGCCGCCGAAAACGCTTGACGGTGACCTCTTCGTCGATGCGCGCTACCACGATCTGGCCATTCTCTGCATGCGGGGTGCGGTGCACCGCCAATAGGTCGCCATCCATAATGCCGACGTCCTTCATGCTGTCACCGTGAACCTGCAACAGGTAATCGGCACGCGGATGAAACAGTCCCGCCTCGACCCGGCAGTAGTCCTCGATGTGCTGCTGCGCGAGTACCGGTTCACCGGCGGCGACACGCCCCACCACCGGCAGCCCGGGGTCTTCCTCCAGGAGCCGGATACCGCGCGAGGCGCCGGAGACCAGTTCGATGACCCCCTTGCGTTCCAGTGCGCGCAGGTGGTCCTCCGCGGCGTTCGGGGAACGGAACCCAAGGGCAGCGGCGATCTCGGCGCGCGTGGGTGGGCAACCCGCATGTGTAATGTGACGGCGTATCAACTCGAGGATCTCGGCCTGCCGCGCGGTGAGGGTATCTTTGCTCATGGCTGTTTACTGATTATTTATACAGGTACTGTAAATATACACAGTAATGATCATGATGCAAGTAGTCGTTCTACCCGACTGTTTTCATTGATATATTTCAAGCGTTGCCAGAATGGCGGTTACACCGTTCGGAACCCGGGAGGCATCGGATGGCCCGCAAACCGGCACCCTGTACCTGCCAGGGAAATGAATTATCATTACCGACCCCCTAGTACAGGTAGCCATTGCATGTCCGTCTCCCCGCCCCTGATCAATCCCCGCCATTCGGTCGCGGTCCGCATCGGCAGTGTCACCGTGGGTGGCGCGGCACCGGTACTGATCCAGTCCATGACCAACACCGATACCGCGGACGTGGACGCGACCGTCAGGCAGGTGAGCGAACTGGCCCATGCCGGTTCCGAACTGGTGCGCATCACGGTCAACTCCGAGGCCGCGGCACGCGCCGTGCCCGGAATCCATGAACGCCTGCTCAAGGCCGGCCTGGACATCCCGCTGGTGGGTGACTTTCATTTCAACGGGCACAAGCTGCTGGCGAACCACCCCGACTGCGCCACGGCGCTGGCCAAGTACCGCATCAATCCCGGCAATGTAGGTCGCGGCAGGAAGCGTGACGAGCAGTTCAGCGCCTTTATCGAGATCGCCTGCCGCCATGACAAGCCGGTGCGGATCGGCGTGAACTGGGGCAGCCTGGACCAGGTGCTGGTCGCAAGGCTGATGGACGAGAATTCGCGCCGCAGCGAGCCCCGGGAATCACACGAGGTCATGCACAAGATCATGGTGACCTCGGCACTGGAAAGCGCCGCCCAGGCGGAAGCCATCGGCCTGGGGCGCGACCACATCATCCTGTCGGCCAAGATGAGCGGTGTACAGGACCTGATCGCCGTCTACCGGGAACTGTCGGTGCGCTGCGACTACGCCCTGCACCTGGGCCTGACCGAGGCCGGCATGGGCACCCGCGGCGTCGTGGCCTCCACGGCCGCACTGGCCGTGCTGCTGCAGGAAGGCGTCGGTGACACTATCCGCATCTCCCTGACACCGGAACCGGGCGGTGACCGCACCCGCGAGGTGGTCGTGGCCCAGGAACTGCTGCAGTCGATGGGGTTGCGGCATTTCACCCCGGCAGTCATCGCCTGCCCGGGTTGTGGCCGCACCACCAGCCACTACTTCCAGCAACTCGCCCAGGACATCGAGGGACACCTGCGCGCCCGGATGCCGGAGTGGCGCCTGCAGTATCCGGGGGTCGAGGAGATGACCGTGGCCGTGATGGGCTGCGTGGTCAACGGACCCGGCGAAAGCAAGCACGCCGATATCGGCATCAGCCTGCCGGGCACGGGTGAGAAACCGGTCGCCCCGGTGTACGTGGACGGTGAAAAGACCGTCACCCTCAAGGGTGAATCCATCGCTGCGGATTTCCAGAAGCTGGTGGACGACTACGTGCAACGGCGTTACGGGCGGCATGCCTAGGCTTCAGCCGGCAACACGGCAGCGTTACAGCTAAAGCAGCACCCCTGCCGGCGACACCGGCAGGGGCACCTCCGATACGCAGTCACATCGACCGCTACCAGCCGTAGCCCAGGTTAAACAGGTAGCGCGTATCCACCCGGTCGTTGCCCGGTGCCGGGGTATTATCCCAGTCGACATCGATTTCTGCCGTAGCGGTGAAGGCGTCGGTCAGCATCGCGCGCAGGCCGGTGCGCGTAATGATGATGATGTCATTGGTATCCTCAAGCCCCAGCAGGCCCTCGTGGAAGTGGAAGAACTGCAGCCGCTTCGGATACAGGAAATGGTCGAAGTTGAGTGACCAGCGCGCCGCCGGCGAAGTCCTCGTTCACGTAGGACAGGCCGCCCTCCAGTGACAGGTTGGTCAAATCCGATTCGAAGAACTGGTAGCCGGCACCCAGGCCCAGCGAAGTGCGCAGGTTCAGGTCCGCGAAATCATCCTTGAACAGCACCGCATTGGCATAGGAGTACCACTTCTTGGTGAAAAAGTGGTCGTACTTGAGGTAGGCCGTGGCATTGTTCTCGCTCTCGGTACCGTCATCCAGCGCCTGGTTGTAAATCGCGCCGGCCGTGAAACGGTTTTGTTTGGTGCGCGCCACTGACTCGATGTCACCGTGGTAGGATTCCTTGTCGGTGTTGCCCTTGGCGAGATAGACACCGACATTCGCGCGCCCGCTTAGTTTGACCCCGTTCTGTGGCGCCGGCGGGTTGATCAGGGCAACCCGCGCCACAGGTACCTGGCCGGCCTGCACCAGTTCACTGCCCGCGATACTGACCGTACCGTCGCTGGCACGGGTCAGTGTACCCTTGAGCAGGGACTCATCATCGAGCTGTACCACGACCGGCGCCTCGGTCACCACGCTGATGACCTTGTCCCAGGCGATGCCGATCTCGCCGGCAAAGTCCGTCTTCAGCGTCAGGGTATCCCCCGCCTTCTTGACCACCGTGCCGCTGACTCGGTCGCCATTGACCAAGTACACCTCGTCGGCAAGCGCCGGAAGACCAAAGGAAAACACACCCAACACACCCAACACACGTAGCAACGCCTTCACACACATCTCCTTCATCAATGGAAAAGAAACGGTCCAGATGAGGCTGGCCAGCGGCCAGGGCCACCCTGTTAATCGGATCAAAACAGGCGCGAATGATAGCAGGGCCGCAGCGGGCGGGCACTACCGGACATCATTGTTAACAACCGGGAAAAACTGAACAAATAAAGGCAGTCTTTATGCCGGGCAACAGGTGAAGCGCGGAAAGTGATCTGGTGGCCCTTGAAACAGTTTCGGTGGTGATATTTATTGAAGACTGCAGAAGATGCAAAACAGTCGGAAGGGGAAAAGGGGCCCTGGCGGGGGGACAGCGGTACCAGGACCCCTTGCCTGCTGTGCTACTGTGCCGCGCCCGCAGTGTCCGCCTGCGACAGTTCCTGACCTTTGGTGTCTGCTTGCGTTCCCTTGTCGACAACTTCAACGGCTTCAGTTGCAGTAGCGGCAGCCGCCTCGGCGCTTGCATCAGCCACAGCGGCGGCGTCCTTGGCCATTTCAGTTTCGGCATACGCGAAGGGGGCAGCAATAACCAGGGCGGCAATAATCATCAATTTCTTCATAAGTCACTTCCTTTTTGGAGATTCGTGGTTCAGGCACATGCCTGTCCAAACACAGAGCAATACCTATGCCAATACGCGGCCACACCCGCTGGCCCCCGCCAGTAAAGCGATTTGGTCAGGCGTCGGAAAAGCAGAAGGCCTGCAGGAGTGTAATTGTGTCGTCGAATCCCAACGGTCAAAGCCGACAGATGGCTAACTTGTTGACTATTTTGCATTAATTACTGTCGTTAACTGGCAACTCCCGGCCCAAAGCGCGTGGCAACGGGCCAGCATTCAGCGCCATCGGCCTCGGACAACCCTGTTCCAACCGCCGGGCAAACCGGTCACTCACCCAACCGCAGGGCGGCCCGCGCTCCGGAACCAGCCGCATGTTAATGATTTATTTAATTTATTCATGACCCAGGGGGCGGCTTTCGTGGACCCGCGGGGACCGGCATTTTTTCTCTGCAAACAGGCAAACCGGCACCTGGCGACAGCGAAAGGTTGGACAGATGAAACGATATCTCACCGTAGTATTGTCACTGGCCCTGCTGGCATTCGGCCCCCCCGTGCTCCCAGGCCAGTCGCCCCAGGACCTGGTGCATGCCACGTCCACCCGGATGCTGACGAAGATCAGGCAGGAAAAAACACTCATTGAACAGGAGCCTGGGCGGCTGTATGAGCTGGTGTCCGAGATCGTCCTGCCGCATTTCGATTTCGAACGCATGGGACGCTGGACACTGGGGAAATACTGGCAACGTGCGACACTGGAGCAGCGCGATCAGTTCATCAACGAGTTTCGCTCTCTGCTGGTACGCAAATACGGCAGCGCGCTTGCGGACTATAGCGACGAAGAAATCGTGTACCTGCCTTTTACTATGGATGAAAACGACACCCGGGTAACAGTGCATACCGAGATCAAACCGGCCAACGGGATGCCGGTACACATCGCCTACCGGCTGCACCACACGGGTAGCGGCTGGAAGGTACATGACGTGTCAATTGAGGGTATCAGCCTGGTAACCAACTACCGGACGTCATTTACCAGCAAGATCCGTCAGGAAGGTCTGGAGCAGCTGATAAGACAGCTTGCGGCCATCAATAAGGGTGCGGGGACGACCGACAGTTAAAGGATTAACAGGCGCTACTCAGGATGCCTCGTTACCCATGCTGACCGAACCCAACTGTCCGCCCAGGCGCGCCGCAACCCCCGGCTTGTCCAGTTCCCGCTCGATGATATCCATGGTGGCGCGGCCGACATAGTCACTGCCCCCCTCCAGACTGTCCACTGCCTCGAGATAACTGCGCGCAATCAGGGGACCAAGGGGGGCCGGATTATATAGCAGTCGCTTTATGATGAAGGGATTCAACGTAAGCGGGTTGTAGTCTTCCTTCAGATAGCCCTGCCGGATCAGCAGCTGTTCCACGGGCGTACCGGGCTGGATACCAATGAAGAAAATAAATGGCAGCACATTGTCCCGCCCAAACAACTGGTACAACTCGCCGATACGGCTGATGGTTTTTCTCAATGTCGCGACTGTCTCACCCGGCGCATTGATTGGTATATACAGCTTGACCTTCTGGTCAGTGTAGCCGGCCTGCCTGAACATCCGGAACGCCTCCATCTGCTGTTCCAGCGAATAGCCCAGTGTGAGGCTGTTGATGACCTCCTGGGTGCCGGTGAACGACAGATCAAGACTGGCCAGGCCGCTGTCCAGCATTTTTCCGGCGAGTTCCCTGGTGAGGTAGTTCAGGCGCAGATAGCCGGTCCACTCGATGGCTATGCCTCTGCGCATCAACTCGTCAAGGATCTGTTCCACATGGCGGGTACTGCGCTTGGTTGAACAGAACTGCGCATCGGTGAACCAGATCTTACTGACGCCATAGTCTCTGTTGAGCGCCTCGATCTCATCGACGATCTCATGCGGTTCACGATAGCGCTGACGCGCACCCTCGATCTTGTTGTACAGGCAGAAGTGACACTGATACGGACAACCGCGCTTGGTGTGCACACCGACATAGTCATCCAGATACTCACGGAATGCCGGAAAAATGGACTCTATATAGCCAAAATCAACAGCCGTCAGACCGGCCAGGTCGAAATTGCCTTCCGGGTGCCCGTGGCTCACACTGCCGGAATGATCCTTGTAATAACACTCACCGGCCGCCTGTGTGAAACCGTCCACGATGGACAACATCGCGGCCTCGCCCTCGCCTACAACCACCACACTGTCGACCGGGCACTGCTTGGCAACGTACTTTCCGAATATCGAAACAGCCGTGCCACCGACCACAATCCGAGAGTCAGGCAATAACCTGCGCACCAGCCGCATGAAACCGAAATTGCGTATTCGGCTTGCAGAGTAGTCATAGATGATGGAGATCGCATCCAGGCCTGCTTTCAGCCTGTTGCCCAGCTTCGGCGAGTGGTCAAAGTTCATCACCACATCCAGGGCATCATCCTCCGGGTGCGGGCCGAATGACTGCATGTTGCGCCACGAGAACGCCACGATATCAGGCCTGGATGCCAGCACTTTCTGCTTCAGGATCTGCCTGCGCTGCCCGGGAGGGACAAGCGCAAGATCCAGGATCTCCTGGTGAATTTCAGGACGTTGCTTGTGGATAAAATCGGCAACGTAGATCACCCCGCCGGGATAGATCTTCCAGCAAGGCAGACGAACATAGAGAATCTTTTCGGGCGCCCTACGCATCAAACACAGCCTTCTTATCCGTTCTTGTCGACCATGAGCACCACTCTCAGGAGAGGCCTGAATAAGGCCGTATAAAATCCGGGGTATACCGGGGATCCAGGCAATCAGGATACCTGATATATGCCACCAGCACACGCCAGCGTATCAACCCGGGGGGGTAATTCCCAAGCAGGACTCATTGCAGCGCTCCCTGCCCCGAACATACTGCTGGCGCAGACATGCCGGGCATGCTGTATCAAGGATAGGGATTGAAGGGTGACCTGGCGATTTCTACGAGATAGCAAGAAATCATGTCTTCCAGAACATCAAGCGGATTAACCGGTTGTTGACGGCGTTCTCGGCAGGTATCCATTCCACCGAGAGGTTATTCAGCCGCCGGTCCGGCATCCTGCGACGATCGCATGGAAACAATCTTTCCATCTCAATGGATCCACAACGCCTGTCCTTATCCATTCTTCTTTCCATGTTTCTTCGGATCCTGGTCCTGTCGAAGTAAGGCGGTCTTATTCGTAGATTAACATACTAGTATAAAAATCCCGGGATGAAACAAATTTTTATGGGCGGCACGGGCACACTCCGAGTCCATGAGCAGGGCATAACGCCCACCCGGCAGATTGAGCTGATATTCCCGGCATCACCGGCGACGACCGGTACAAAATCGTACCTTAGGACAATAGACCGGCAACGCATTGTTCAATATTATTTTTCTGGAGATCAACAACAATAAAGCCCATAACATGGCGGGTGATTTCATGCGAAAGAGAAAAATAACCCGGGCAGGCAGGAACCTTCACAGAGATACCCTGCACACGCCCACGATATTGACCCTGCTGTCCCATATCATCAGGGCGATGTTCACAGGCGGCATGCTGTTTCTGTATGTCGCCGGTACAGCACTGATCATGCTGCTCGACTACAACCGCGTCGCGCTCGACATCCCCATCGTTCTTGTGTTCGGCCCCCTGGTCCTGCTCGTGCTGGTCAATGGATCCGACGCGTGGCAGAAAGACTGGCAGGCCTATCACCTGAAACTGGCCGACAAGCAAAATCGTGACCGCGACAGATACTATTCTCCTAACTACTAGCGCACCTGAACGGACTGTCCTGCAGCTTATGGGAATGTAATCAAACGCTGAAATACTCAGCCTTTATATAACGTGCTCGTCGGGAAGGTGGCTTCCAGGCAGGTACTGTTTGAGATTTAGTTAATCCAGATTAAGGAAGGAATCCCCTTTTGTGACTAGAATTACTAATGCCTTCTGGACAGGATGCAAAATGAGGAGGGTATTACGATGAGTACAAAACTAGCAGAGGTCACTTTCCATATCGACGAAGAAACCACGCACGCTGAACGCGAAAGTCTACGCGATACGTTACTGGATATGGGGGG
This sequence comes from uncultured Ectothiorhodospiraceae bacterium, assembly GCA_947258615.1. Lineage (GTDB taxonomy): Bacteria > Pseudomonadota > Gammaproteobacteria > UBA9214 > UBA9214 > CAMYJZ01. The sequence goes on from CAMYIX010000075.1 coordinate 10,466, forward strand.
CGTCATGGCCGCCGCCTATCATGATGAAAAGCCGCACCTGATGTTGATCGAATATGATCCGGATGCCATCAATTCCATGGCATTTGTCGATGCTGCCAAGACCCGCGGACTCCATGCCGAACTGATCGGTTTCTGAAGTAACGCATTAAATTACAATTAGTTGCGAGTTATTAACAGCATGGCGGCGGCCTCAACACAGGTCGCCGCAGGCCGTTATCAGTATCGCCCGCGCCCGAAACGGCATCAGGGCCGGTACAACTCACTGCATTGCTCCACGTAGTCCTCGATCGCCCTGAACGATTCATTGTCCAGACCGATAAACTGCACACCAACGTGGTACTTGTCCTGGGCAAGCCGTTCGGTATGGACGACGCTGACGTTGGTCCGCAGCGATGTCTGGTTATCGTGAACAGATTTGAACTGAAAGCGAATCCCGACCTCCACCCCGGCGACCTGCCCCGGCACCCTCTGACCTTCCGGGAGAAGGGCAAACAAGACCTCCTGGCCACAACAGAACTTCAGCCCACCGACTGACAGATTCAGAATACGCACCGACGCCGGGCCACCACCCGGAAAACACAATTCACAGGGCAGGTCCACGCGAGCCCGGTGATATCTCCTGTTGATCCAATGGTGTTGCTGTTTGCGCCTGTTCATGTCTGTCCGTTTCTGGGCGTACTTGACTCCCCAGGACTTGAATACACCTGTAGCGGAAAGAAGCTAATGTATGCACCCATACGCCAAACATCAAGCTGTGCGCAGGACCAGGGTGGCAATTGAAATTGGCGGCAACACCCGACCCGACAGCAGCGGATCACGTACAGGTTTAGTACAGTAGGAAACCCGGATAATGGAAACTTCAGCTCCAGATGGAAGCGGGCAGCCTGCGACCACCTTACCTTACAGCAAGATCCAGCGACCGGCACCGCCCGTGGCCGGGTACTATCCACAACAGGCTTCCGCAGCCTCCCGGCCACTTCCGGACTACACACCGGGCAGATCCTTACATCCCGGGAGCCCGGCGTTCATTGGCATGCCTGACTCCCTTTGGATAGTAAATATCGACCGGCCCATGCCTCTGCCGCGCAATGTACTCTTCACCCTTCTGCTGGACCGTAAACCCTGCCACTGCCGAACGGTCCGCAGCAAAACGGCACCCACACCGGCGCCGTCACAGGAACTTGATCTGTTAACAATGATGCACCCGGCGGAAAACACCGAACACCTCGCCTCTACTTGTTAGGCCACTCGATGTCGCCGGACACCCGACGCCCCTGGGGTGTAATCACCAGGCCCCTGATCTCCTTGACAATCTCCTTGATCTCGGCAATATCATCGCCCATCTTGTCCACACAGGTCTCGATAAAGGCAATCTGCGCCGACTGGTAGTCATCGTTCATGAATACCATGAGGTCGTAGGCCTCCTTGGCAATCCGGTAACCCACCTCCAGCGGGGTACAGGCAGAAGCTGCGTTGTTACCCAGCACATCCTGGTTCGCCGGGTGTTTGCACACCTCGGTCGAGATCTCCATCGCCTTCATGGCAATATAGGTTGGCATCACGATCGCCGTATGAATGGGCGTATTGATAATGGCACCGGGACGCGGCGGGCAAGATTTTCCGGGATCCGCAGCCAGCGACTGTGCCCGGGAACGGAGATACTGACTCTGCAGCGCCAGTTCCTCGCTGGCGCCCTGCATCTCCTCCAGGGCCTCGCCGATTTCCTCATCAAAGCGCTGGCGCTTGTGCTCGACCTCCTGGTCCTTGCCCTTGCACTCAGTCGGGCATAGACCCTCCTGGCGTTCACTCACGCGGATGATGCCGTCACGTTCACCGTTCTCGTCTATCACTCTGACCTTCCAGTTATTGCAAGCGGAATCGCCGGCATTGCTCTGGTCCCTGGCACTAAAATACTCAATGCTCTCTTCCAGGTTGGTGCCCGGATCCTGGATGCCCTCGCCGCCCCCAAGATCGTCCAGAAACTCGCCCAGCGCCTCGGAATCGACGGCTTTGGATGAACAGGTCTTGCTCCCATCCTGCTGTTTCTTGCCCTTGCCCTTGTAGGCACCTTCAAACAGTTCGGTGTAGTCGGCCTCCAGCAGGGCATCGTTTTCACCATGGGCGCGCTGATTGGCCTTGTGGAGTTTCCCGACCCGATCCCTGGCTCGCTCACAGCCCTCATTGCTCATACCATCGCACACACCATCAACAACATCACCGAGGTTGGTGACCAAATCTGCCTCGGCCTCGATGAGCCCGCATATCTTGCTCTTTGTGGGTGCATTATTATTAAAGGAGCAATCCTTAACGGCCCATGCCGGCGGAGATGCAAGGCAGAGACAGGCGGCGGCTGCTAGCAGTAGATTTGTCGTTTTCATCTTTCTCCTCCTGATCATTCCATGATCCTGATTCCTGCCGTCCTCATCCGGCCTTGAAAACTGCTTCTAATAATATTAAAGACCCATATCGAGGGGATTGCCATGGCAATAGTCGATCAGGAAGTGGTTGTGCCCCGGAGCGGAAGCCAGCATAAGCAGCCAGAAGTCAGGGACTTTTATGTTGGCATGTAAATACAAGCTGGAAATTGACTGACCGGCGCACTGTCTGGCTGGCGCAGTGACTTGATCACAAGGCACGTCAGGCAGGAATATCTGACTCCGGAATGGCACTGGGCAAGACCATATCCGATAGCCGGGACTTTTATTGCCGCAGACCAGAGCAATCTGCAGGGAGGAAGACGGACTCTTTTGGGGCAGAGTCTATAATTACAGATCAGCTAGTGCTCGAGAACATGGTTGGCTCTCTGTTTGCCTTTCGGGCTCCAACCCAATTGATTCAGGTGATTATTGATTTTGGAGCTGGCGAGAGGAGTCGAACCCCCGACCGGCTGATTACAAATCAGCTGCTCTACCAACTGAGCTACGCCAGCGTGATATGGTTAATCAGGCGGGTATTCTAGTGAATCCGCGTGGCTACCGCAATTCATCGGCAGGCCAGTTCCTGCAGGCGGATATCCGGGTATTGCTCCAGGATCGATTGTCCCGCCGGGACCTCGAAATTCTCCAGGTCCAGCCAGTGGACGGTACGGGTGGAGTAGCGCGGCTCGATCAGCGGCTCGAAACCGAACTCACGAATTCGTTCACTGTGCTTGTTGGCCGATGCGCGCTCCCTGAAGATCCCCAGCGAAACAAAATCCTCGGCACCAACAAAATAATCCTTGACCTTGTTCTCCTTGAGCACCGCCACCACCTGCAACGCCTGCTCGTGGCCCAGTGTGGGCAGGTAGACCCAGTAGCCAATCTGCGTCTGCACATTACTGCTGCGCGACTGCGGTTCGAACCCAAGCTCCCTGAGTTGCTCACCGGCTGCCTGCATTTCCGCTGCCACCATAAATGGACCGAGTGCGTGGCAGGTCATCGGTGCACCCGCGCCCGGAGGTTGCATGTCGGTCAGTTCCTCGAGTTCGGACATATTCGCTGAATCGTTACCCACCCCCCTTTCATGTACTGTGGTCAGCGAACGGACGCCGGGAGGCAACGGCGGCAGGGTACGCACGACCTCTGTTTCCGGTGCATCCCCGGCCATATTCCAGGCAAAATAGAGGCAGTTTGCGACCACCAGCAAATAGATCACGTAACGCATGCTTCCTCCGCGGCAAGTATGGCAATTCCCTTCAGTACGAGATCGGGGTCATGGCGCGGCTGCCAGCCTAGCAGCGGCAGCAAGTGAGCGGCGTCACCGCCGGTGATCAGTATTTCAGTCTGCCCCCCCAACTCGGCGACGATATCCGCTACAACCCGGTCGATCATCGCGCTGGCCATGTAGCTTACGCCGTTATTGACGGCCTCCGCCGTGTCCTGCGCGAACAGGGTAATGTCCGTACTCTTTGCGCCCGTACGGGACCCGATGTCCGAGGTATCTGTCGACAGGTCCTGCCTCATCATCTCGAGCCCGGGCGCGATCATGCCGCCCAGATGCCGGCCACTCGCGGCGAGTGCATCGATGGTGATAGCGGTTCCGCAATCGATGATACATACCGGACCCGGCGAGGCGTGGCGGGCCGCCACCAGTGCAGCCCAGCGATCGACACCCAGCTTCCCGGGGTCGGTATAGGCATTGACCACACCTGCCGCAGCGGCGCCAACACGGATATAGCGAGGCGAAAGCTGCCAGCGTGCCGCCACCCAGTCGTTTATTTCGCGCTGCATTGCCGGCCCGGCTACATTGGCCACGGCAATAGCATCCGGCACCGGCAGGTGTCCCCAGGCCGCATTGGCCAATTCACCGAAATCCCGGTTGCGCCTCAGAAAATAGCCACGACAGGTGAGGCCTCCCTGTTCCTCGACGGCCCACTTCACCGAGCTGTTACCGACATCAAGCAGCATCATGTTGCCACCCGCAGGCTCACCTCGCCGGACGCAAAACGCCGGTACCCTTTCGACGTCTCCACCAACAGTGCGCCAGCGGCATCCACACCACAGGCCCGCCCCTGGATACGTTCATTGGGCAATTCCAGGCTGACCTCGCGGCCATCGACCAGGTCATACTGGCGCCACTCGGCCAGGAAAGGTTCCAGGCCCGACTGCTCGAATTCCGCAATTGCGGAAACACTGCAGTCCAGCACACTTGCTGCAAGCCGATTACGGGGGAAGCGCTGCCTGCCCGTCAACCGGCACAGGTCGATCCAGGGCTGGTCGATAGCGGTGGCGGACGCAGCCGGCATTGAAACGTTCATTCCCACACCAACGATGACGCTGCAGGGCCCGCTGCTCTCCCCCGCCACGTCGATCAGGATACCGGCCAACTTGGCCCCGTCCACCAGTACGTCATTGGGCCATTTCAATCCGGCGCTATCAATACCGAAGCCATGCAAGCTGCGCAGCAGGGCCACGCCGACCACCAGACTGAGACCGCCCAGCCCGGCGGCACCCGCATCGGAACGCCACAGCAGGGAGAGATACAGGTTGGCGGCAAACGGAGAAATCCAGGGACGGTTGCGGCGTCCGCGCCCGCCATGCTGCATTTCCGCGAGGCAGACACTGCCGGAAGGCGCCCCGTCCAGGGCCTGCTGGCGCAGCCAGGTGTTGGTCGAATCGATTTCCAGGAAGGTATCAAGCTGCGCCAGCCACGCCCGCGTGGTCGGACTGAGCCCTGTCAGGATGGCATCGGCATCCAGTAACTCGAACGAATCCGGCAGTCGATAGCCCTTGCCGCGCACCACTTCCAGCGGCAGCCCGTGCTCACGCAAGGCGCGCACCTGCTTCCAGACCGCCATCCGGCTCACACCCAGCGCCGCGCCCAGCGTCTCCCCCGAATGGTAATGCCCATCCGCAAGAAGGTTCAGCAACCGGCGACGCATCGACATGCCCGTGAGCTTATCACAACGACACAAAATCCCACGGTTGCGGCAGGCAGGGCGGGCAGGCCGACCGTACCGCCTAGGTGCGGTACTCCGCGTTGATCCGGACGTAGTCATAGGACAGATCGCAGGTCCAGACCCGCTCGAAGAAATCGCCACGCCCGAGCATGACGCGGATGGTAAAGGCATCCCTGTCCATCACCGCCTGCCCTGCGGCCTCGGTGTACTCCGTCGCCGGTTCGCCAGCACGAATGATGCACACATCATCCAGGAAGATATTGATCCCCTGCAGATCCAGGTCGGGGATACCGGAACGGCCGACAGCGGCCAGGATGCGGCCCCAGTTAGGGTCACCGGCAAACAGCGCCGTCTTCACCAGGGGCGAATGGGCGATGGTGTACGCGACCTCGAGACACTCGTCGCAGTTGCCCCCCTCCTCGACCGCGACGGTGACGAACTTGGTGGCGCCCTCGCCGTCACGCACTATGGCCTGGGCAAGCTCCACGCAAATACCGGCGATTGCAGCGGCAAACCGGGTGTAGTGTTCGCCGCTATCCGTTATTCGCGGCAGACCGCTCTGCCCGGTGGCCACCAGTACACAGGCGTCATTGGTAGAGGTGTCACCGTCAACAGTTATGCGGTTGAAGGAATGCTCCACGGCGCGCTCCAGACAGGCCTGCAAAACGTCGTTTCCCGTGGCGGCGTCGGTGGCGATAAAGGCCAGCATGGTGGCCATGTCCGGGCGGATCATACCGGACCCCTTGGCGATGCCGGTGATGGTGATTGTGTGCCCGTCGATCACCAGGCGGCGCGAGGCACCCTTGGGAACGGTGTCGGTGGTCAGTATCCCGTAGGCTGCATCCAGCCAGCCATCATCGGACAGCTCAGCGTCCGCGGCCGGGATGCCCTGTTCGATCTTCTCCACCGGCAGGGCCTGGCCGATCACCCCGGTCGAGAACGGCAGTACAGCCTCGGGCGCACACCCGGCTGTGGTCGCCAGCACCTCACAGCAGCGACGCGCATCCCGCAGGCCCTGCCCTCCGGTGCCGGCATTGGCATTACCGGTGTTGACCAGCAGGTAGCGCGGTGCCGTGGCCGCCAGATGCTCGCGGGCCAGGATCACCGGCGCGGCGCAGAAGGCATTACGGGTGAACACCGCCGCACAGCCGGAATCCTCTGCCAGCGCCATAATCACCAGGTCGCGCCGGTCCGGTGTCTTGATGCCGGCACGGGTGGTCCCCAGCCGGAAACCGGGCACGGGATACAGTTCAGGCAACACGGATCAAGCCCCGCAGCTTGTATTTGGACAAAAGAACGAAACCGCAGAGACGCCGGGAACGCAGAGCATACAGATTCATAATTACAGAAAAATCAGATTTTAGTATTGATCCGGGATTAAGGCCTGAACACAGGGCAGGCATAATTTGGTTTTGCTTTCTCGGTGCCCTCTGCGCCTCTGCGGTGAGGATTGAGTAGCGGATCTGATTCGAATCCCACGCTGTCAGCTCAGCTTGCCGTGGCAATGCTTGTACTTCTTGCCGGAACCGCAGGGACACGGCTCGTTGCGCCCGATCTTCCTGCCTTCGCGGGTATACGGGGTATGGGCCTGTTCTTCGGCTTCCGCCGGACCCTCACCCTGCCCGCCCATGGCGCTGGCCTCGGCATGCTGGTATTGCTTCGGGGCGTGGCTGCGACGCTGCTCCTCCACCGCCTCGACATCGGCCTCTTCGCGCACCTGCACCTTGGACACGATACCGACCACGTCATGCTTGATACGGTCCAGCATGGCCGTGAACATCTCGAAGGCCTCGCGCTTGTATTCCTGTTTGGGATTTTTCTGGGCGTAGCCGCGCAGGCCGATACCCTGACGCAGGTAATCCATGGCCGCCAGGTGCTCCTTCCAGGACGAATCCAGCACCTGCAGCATGACCGCCTTTTCAAAGTGTCTCACGACCTCGACGCCGGCCTGCTGTTCCTTCTCGCTGTAGGCCGTTTCCATGAAATCCAGGATACGCTCGCGCAACGTCTCCTCATGCAGGTCGTGGTCCTGCTCCAGCCACTCGCCAATCGGCAGTTCGCTGCCGAACTCCTGCTGTAATGCCTCTTCGAGCCCTGCAACGTCCCATTGTTCGTCGAGACTGCCGGCAGGGATGTAAGCGCTGATTAAGTCATTGACCACATCCTGGCGGATGGCCCTGATGGTGTCGCTGATATCATCGGATTCCATCAGCTCATTGCGCTGCTCGTAGACCACCTTGCGCTGGTCATTGGCCACGTCATCGAATTCCAGCAGCGTCTTGCGAATATTGAAGTTGTGCGCCTCGACCTTGCGCTGGGCATTCTCGATCGCCTTGCTGACCCAGGGGTGCTCGATGGCTTCGCCCTCCTCCATGCCGAGTTTCTGCATCAGCCCCGACACACGGTCGGAGGCAAAGATGCGCATCAGGTTGTCCTCCAGCGACAGGTAAAAGCGGCTGGAACCCGGATCACCCTGACGCCCCGAGCGGCCGCGCAACTGGTTGTCGACCCGGCGCGACTCGTGGCGCTCGGTACCGACAATATGCAGTCCACCTGCCTTGATCACCTCGTCATGACGCTGGTGCCATTCATCGGTAATCTTTTGCACGCCCGCCTCGGTCGAGTTGTCGAGCGCAGCAATCTCCACCTCGCGGTTGCCGCCCAGCACGATATCCGTACCACGGCCGGCCATATTGGTGGCAATGGTGACGTGCCCGGGACGACCCGCCTGGGCCACGATATGGGCTTCCTTTTCATGCTGCTTGGCATTCAGCACGGCATGCTTGACGCCTTCCTTCTTGAGCAGACCCGAAAGCAGTTCGGAGGACTCAACGGAGGCGGTACCCACCAGCACCGGTTGGCCACGCTTCTGGCAATCGCGCACATCCTCGAGGATGGCGTTGAATTTCTCTTTAATGGTGAGGTAGACGAGATCACCCATGTCGTCACGCACCATCGGCTTATGCGTCGGTATGACTACCACTTCCAGACCGTAGATCTGCTGCAGCTCGAAGGCCTCGGTGTCGGCGGTGCCGGTCATCCCGGAGAGCTTGTCGTAGAGACGGAAATAATTCTGGAAGGTGATGGATGCCAGGGTCTGGTTCTCGTTCTGGATGGGCACACCTTCCTTGGCCTCCACGGCCTGGTGCAGCCCCTCCGACCAGCGCCGGCCCGGCATGGTGCGACCGGTGAACTCATCCACGATCACGATCTGCCCGTCCTGCACGATGTAGTCCACGTCCTTCTGGAACAGCAGGTGGGCACGCAAGGCCGCCATCAGGTGGTGCATGAGGTTCAGGTTGGCAGCGTCATACGGCCGTCCTCGGTCTCCTGCAGGGTCAGGCCGGGCACGATGGCGTTCATCTTGTCATACAGGTCCGATCGCTCATCGACCGGGCCGGAGATGATCAGCGGAGTACGTGCCTCGTCGATCAGGATCGAGTCGACCTCGTCCACGATGGCGAAGTTACGGCTGCGTTGCACCCGGTCCTGCGCCGTGAAGGCCATGTTGTCACGCAGGTAGTCAAACCCGAACTCGTTATTGGTCCCGTAGGTGATGTCCGCCTCGTAGGCGGCATTCTTTTCCTCGTAGGACTGTCCGGACACGATCACGCCGGTGCTCATGCCCAGGAATTCGTAGATCTTGCCCATCCAGTCGGCATCGCGGCGCGCCAGGTAATCGTTGACGGTCACGATATGAACGCCCTTGCCGGTGAGCGCATTCAGATAGGCCGCCAGGGTGGCGACCAGGGTCTTGCCTTCACCGGTACGCATTTCGGCGATCTTGCCTTCGTGCAGCACCATGCCGCCTATCAGCTGCACGTCGAAATGACGCATATCGAGGACCCGCCGCGAGGCCTCCCGGACGGTCGCGAAGGCCTCGACCATGACCTCATCGAGGCTGGACCCGTCCGCGATGCGCACGCGGAACTCCGCGGTCCTGGCGCGCAGCTGTTCGTCCGTGAGCGCCTCCATGTCGGGTTCCAGTGCATTGATGCGCTCGACAACCCGTGACATGCGTTTCAGCAGGCGGTCATTGCGACTGCCGAATATCTTGCGAACAATATTTTGTGCCATGAAAGTTTACTGTGATTTTTCAGGGTCGGAATCCAATCCCTCATCATACCCCAAGCGGCGGATTGCATGAAGGATTCCGGAGTGCCGGGGACGTCGGACAATGTGCCCCTGCGGGTGTGGCTATCAGTTATTGATGTATTTGCCGGGATTAACCGTTTTGCCGTTGAGCAGGACCTCGAAATGGACATGCGGTCCGGTGGATCGCCCAGTGGAACCCATCAAGGCGATCAATTGCCCCTTCTTGACTGTCTCACCTACCTCGACCACCGACTCCTTGTTATGACCGTAGCGGGTAACGTAGCCATCGCCATGGGTGATCTCGACCATTTTGCCGTAGCCGGACCGCTTGCCTGCCCAGCTAACCACGCCATCACCGACGGCCACCACGTCAGAACCCTCCTTGCCGGCAAAGTCGACACCCTTGTGATGCTCCTGCTTGCCGGTGAAGGGGTCCGTACGCTTGCCGTACTTCGACGACAGCCAGCCTGTCTCGACCGGTCTGCCGGAAGGCATGACACGTTCACGCCGATTCCTGTCCCTGAGCAGGCTCTCCAGCACGGTAAGCTTGTGCTCGCGGTCATCGAGTTCGACCATCAGCCCGCTCAGCATACCCATGAAGTCGCTCAGTTCGGTTGACTCCAGCCCGGCCACATCCTGCGGACCACCGATGGCCGGCGGACTGTCGAAATCGAATTCACCCGCGGCGAAATCGCCCTGCTGGACCAGCCGCTCACCGAGTGCATTCAGGCGCAGCATCTGGGCCTGCATCTGACCGATCCGCAATGTCAGTGCATCGAGGTTGGCCTGGGCCTCATCACGGGCCTCTGCGATCTCCTCCTGTTGTGACCGTACGACCCCCTGCCACTCTTCCACGTATAATAGCTCGTCCCCGCCCAGGCGGAACCCGGTATAGGCGGCAAACCCGCAGACCAGCGCAAGGCCGGCCAGGCCGGCCACACCGACGCGGACCAGGTCAAAATCGAAGCTCCAGACCTGTCCGCGTTTGTTAGTAAACAGTATGATGTTCATATTCTTCATATAACGGCTATTTCACCATTTTCCTGAATCAGTCATGCGTTCAAGTGCCCCTTCACGAATCGGCAACCTGCTCGGCAGGAGCGCGGCATCCCGACTGCTGGCACAGGCCCGGGCGTTCAAGGAACTGGACGCGCTGCTGGAACGTCTCATTCCCCCGCCCCTCAACGACCACAGCCGGGTCTTGTCACTGCGGGACGCCACCCTGGTGCTGGCTGCCGACTCTCCCGTATGGGCCGCACGCCTGCGCTTCCATACCCCCCAGCTAGTAAAACAGCTTCGCAACAACCCGGCCGTGAGGGTGCGCACAGTTCAGGTGCGCGTTCGACCGCCGCAGTCCCCGCCGGCAGCCAGGATCAGCCTGCCAGCACCCCGTCAACTGTCAGCCAGAAACGTCAACACCCTGCAACAGACCGCGCGCAGCGTATCCGACCCCGGACTCAGGGCGGCATTAATGAGACTCGCCAGTCGCAGAAAATATCCCGGTCAGGAATGAACAGGACCGGGACGGCCTGTATTAAGGGATCCGCTCAGCCGACCGGAACCGGCTGAATGAATGAAATCGGGGCCTCGTTGACATCATCAAATGTCACTTGCTCCCAGGCCGATTCATCCTGCATCAGGGTGCGCAGCAATTTATTGTTGAGCGCATGCCCCGATTTGTAGCCATTGAATGCACCAATCAGGCTGTGGCCAAGCAGGTAGAGGTCACCAATCGCATCCAGAATCTTGTGCTTGACGAATTCATCACGATATCGCAATCCGTCTTCATTCAGCACCCGGTAGTCGTCCAGCACGATGGCATTATCCAGACTGCCGCCCAGGGCCAGCTGGCGCGCACGCAACTGTTCGATTTCACGCATAAAACCGAAGGTGCGTGCGCGACTGACCTCCTTGACGAACGAGGTCGTCGAGAAATCGATCTCGGAGTGCTGGGTATCCGTTTTGAATACCGGGTGGTTGAATTCTATGGTGAAACCGACCTTGAACCCGTCAAACGGCTCGAACCGGGCAATCTTGTCACCATCCTCGACCTGGACGGGACGCTTGATCCGGATAAACCGCTTGGGGGCATCCTGCTCTTCAATACCGGCCGACTGGATCAGAAACACAAACGGACCGGCACTGCCATCCATGATCGGTACCTCCGGCGCACTCAGGTCGACATAGGCATTATCGATCCCCAACCCGGCCATCGCGGACAGCAGATGCTCCACCGTGGAAATGCGGACGTCCCCGCTCACCAGGGTGGTGGACAGGCGCGTATCTCCGACGTTTTCGGGGCTGGCCTTGATCTGAACGGGTTCGCCCAGATCGACGCGACAGAACACGATACCGGTGTCTACCGGCGCGGGTCGCAGGGTGAGGTAGATCTTTTCACCGGTGTGCAGACCCACACCGGTCGCGCGTATGACGTTTTTGAGTGTACGTTGCCGGATCATGGCATAATTATCCCTTGGTTAAGGCTGCCTTCTTACTCTGACAAGTACCAGAAAAGCCGACGCGATGTTAGCACAGCCGCACCACCCTGCCTAGAAATGCGTCACATTCGGCCCCCTTGGCGTCAATCCAATGGCATTGATATCTATTGGTTTAATCCTTACATAAACTCTGCCTATGACTGTAATGGTTAACCTGGCCGGCACGCCGGCCAGTACCATGCCACCCCGCCCGGGCTCAGTCGGCTTGGCGCCGCAGGAAAGCGGGGATATCGAGGTAAGCGAGGTCCTCCGCCTGGTTGCCGGCGGCCGGGATCTTGCGTGGCTGCTGGCGGATCACCGTGGGCTTGTCCAGCTTGTTGTAGTCCACTTCCCCGTTCTTGGTCTTTTGCACCAGTGACACCGCCTTCTCGGTAGGTTTGGCGCCCTGCTCACCCAGGCCGGTCGCCACCACCGTCACCCGCAACTCATCACGCATATCCGGATCGATGACGGTACCCACGACCACCGTGGCATTCTCGGAGGCGAATTCCTTCACCGTATTGCCGACCTCCTCGAATTCACCGATCCCCAGGTCCATGCCGGCCGTGACATTGACCAGGATGCCGTGGGCCCCCATCAGGTTAATGTCCTCCAGCAGCGGGCTCGCAATCGCCGCCTCGGCCGCCTCGCGGGCACGCTCCTCGCCCTTGGCCGAGCCGGAGCCCATCATGGCCATACCCATCTCGGACATCACGGTGCGCACGTCCGCGAAGTCGACATTGATCAGCCCGGGCCGGGTGATCAGCTCCGCGATGCCCTGGACGGCACCCAGCAGCACATCGTTGGCCGACTTGAAGGCATCGAGCAGACTGATCTGCTTGCCGAGCACCGACAGCAGCTTCTCGTTCGGTATGGTAATCAGCGAGTCCACATACTGACCCAGTTCCTTGATACCGTTATGGGCCACATGCAGGCGCTTGCTGCCCTCGAACGGAAACGGCTTGGTGACCACGGCCACGGTGAGAATACCCAGCTCCTTGGCGACCTGGGCCACTACCGGCGCCGCACCGGTACCGGTCCCGCCGCCCATACCGGCCGTAATGAACAGCATGTCGCTGCCCTCGATGACCTCTTGAATCCGGTCACGGTCATCGTGCGCGGCCTGGCGACCCACGTCCGGGTTCGCCCCCGCACCCAGCCCCTTGGTGATGGCACCGCCAATCTGCAGGGTGGTGCGCGCCGACATATTCTTCAATGCCTGTGCGTCCGTGTTTGCACAGACAAAATCCACGCCATCGATGTTTGCCTCCACCATATGCTGCACCGCGTTACCGCCGCCGCCCCCGACACCGATTACCTTTATTACCGCGTTCTGTCCGCATGAATCCAGCAATTCAAACATGATGTCTCTCCTTTTCAAAAAAACGTGAAAAAAATAAATTTACAATTGCAGCCCGCATCAAATATCCGCCAACGTCATCTCACCCATCACCCCTTTACCCCCTCAGAAGTTCCCCTGAAACCAGCCCTTCATCCTGTCCCACACACCACGCAAACCCTTGCCCAGACCGGCATCCAGCGCACGCTGGTCACGATTGTGATGTCCAAACAGCAACAGGCCGACACCGGTCGCGAAGATCGGGTTACGCACCACATCCACCAGGCCGGTCACATACTGGGGCACACCCAGCCGCACCGGCATGTGAAACACCTCCTCGGCGAGTTCGACCAGGCCCTCGATCTTGGAACTGCCGCCGGTCAGCACGATGCCGGCGGCCACCAGGTCCTCGAAGCCGCTGCGCCGCAGTTCCGCCTGCACCAGCGACAGCAATTCCTCATAGCGTGGTTCCACGACCTCGGCCAGGGTGTGGCGCGCCAGGCGTCGTGGCGGCCGGTCACCGACACTCGGGACCTCGATGCTCTCGTCGGCACTGGCCATCTGGGTCAGCGCACAGGCGTACTTGATCTTGATCTCCTCGGCGAACTGGGTGGGCGTGCGCAGGGCAACCGCGATGTCATTGGTGACCTGGTCGCCGGCAATCGGGATGACCGCGGTATGGCGGATGGCCCCCTCCGTGAACACGGCAATATCGGTGGTGCCGCCACCGATATCCACCATGCAGATGCCCAGTTCCTTTTCGTCCTCGGTCAGGGCCGAATAGCTCGATGCCAGCTGCTCCAGGATGATGTCGTCGACCTCGAGCCCGCAGCGGCGCACGCACTTGATGATGTTCTGGGCGGCACTGACCGCCCCGGTAACCATGTGCACCTTGGCCTCCAGCCGCACCCCGGACATACCCACCGGCTCGCGTATCCCTTCCTGGTTATCGATCAGGAATTCCTGCGGCAGGATGTGCAGGATCTTCTGGTCCGCAGGGATGGCCACGGCGCGCGCGGCATCGATCACCCGCTCCACGTCACCCGCGGTCACCTCCTTGTCCTTGATCGCGACGATGCCGTGTGAATTCAGGCTGCGGATATGACTGCCGGCGATACCGGCATACACCGAGTGAATCTGGCAGCCGGCCATCAACTCGGCCTCCTCGATGGCGCGCTGAATCGAGTGCACCGTGGACTCGATATTGACGACTACCCCCTTCTTCAGACCGCGCGATGGATGCGACCCGATACCGATCACCTCGATCGAGCCTTCCGGGGTGATCTCCCCCACGATGGCAACCACCTTGGAGGTCCCGATATCGAGGCCCACGATCAGGTTCTTTTCACTCTTCTTTGGCATCTGCCTAACCCTTGCCCTCATCCGTAACTGTCGATGCCTGCTGCCAGTCGACCGAAAACCCGTTGCTGTATCTCAGGTCAACGCGCCGCAGCTCATCGATGCGGGCCGCGAACACTTCCCGGTAGCTCTGCACGAAACGCTGCAGGCGCCGGTAGGTATGCGTGCGCCCGAGTTCCAGACTCACCCCGTTGGCCAGTTCCACGTGCCAGGCGCGGCGCTGGTCCAGCGCGACGCGGGTGACCTGCATGTCCAGCGCGGCCAGCGTCTTGGCCATGGACCGGTACTGCTCCAGCACGGCCTGCTCGTGGCCCGCCGGGCCGGACAGGCGCACCAGGCCGCTCAGGCCGGGCGTCTCACCGGGAACAAACGGTTCACCGTAGCGGTTCAGGAAACCGGCCTCACCCCAGCGGGCTATCGGCTGCTGCTCCTCGATGGTCACGCTCAGGATATCCGGCCAGACCCGCTGGACCCGCGCCTGATAAACCCAGGGCAGGCCCTCGATTACGCCCCGGATACCTGCAACATCGACACCGAAGAAACCGCCCTGGATGTGCGGGGCCAGGCTCTGCTGCAGCGGTGCCTTTTGCAGGTGGCGCAGTTCACCTTCGATCTCCACCACCCGCAGCGGGAAGCGGTAGGGGTCCTGCAGCCACTCCACGCCCTGCATGACCGAGACCACCAGTAACGCCAGCAACAATAGGCCGGTCAGGGAGTGAAAATGCGCCTGCACGAAGGCCGCCAGGGCCTGCTGCAAGGTCAGGCGCCCGGGCTTAGGCATCGAGGCCTCCGCCGACAGCCGACGGCCGCTCCAGGGTGGTTTCCAGGATGCGCCTGACCAGCCGGGTGAAATCCATGCCGCCGGCACGCGCGGCCATCGGCACCAGGCTATGATCGGTGAGTCCCGGCACGGTGTTGACCTCGATGAACCAGGGCCGGTCATCCGCGTCCAGCATGAAATCCACCCGTCCCCAGCCGCTTGCCCCCACGGCACGGAATGCCGCCAGCGCCTGCTCCTGCAGCCGTGACTCGCGTTCACCGGCCAGGCCGCAGGGAATCAGGTAGCGCGTGGTATCGGCCTCGTATTTGGCCGCGTAGTCATAAAAGCTGTTGGGCGTCTCCAGGCAGATCAGCGGCAGGGCCTCGTTCACCAGGATCCCGGCGGTGTATTCCCGGCCCGAGATCCACTGCTCGGCGAAGATTTCCTCATCGTATGCACGCGCCAGCTGCCAGGCACGCGCCAGCTGTCCCGGGCCATCGACCTTGCTGATACCGATACTGGAGCCCTCGTGCGCCGGCTTGACGATCACTTGTCCATGGCCAGCGCGGAACCCAGCACCCCGCTGCCGGTGTAGGGCAGGCCCAGCATATCCAGCAGACCCTGCATGATGCCGTCCTCCCCGCCGCGACCGTGCAGGGCGATGAATGCACGCGCGTAGCCACCCCCGGCGAGTTCGCCGACCAGGCCCGCGTCCGCCGTATCCAGGCCATGCGCATCGATGCCTGCCACCTGCAGCGCCTGCAGTACCGCCCTGCCGCTCTGCAGCGAGATCTCGCGCTCGGCCGACTGCCCGCCCATCAGCACCGCCACCTTGCCGAATTCCACTTCACTGTGTTCCCCCGTGTTGTCCATCGTTTGCTTCAATCCGCCGGTTTGTCACCGACAATGCGGACCTCCGTTTCCAGGGCAATGCCGTGCTCCTGTTCCACCCGCTCGCGCACCAGCCCGATCAGGGCCTCGATGTCCGCCGCAGTGGCGCTGCCCGTATTGATGATGAAGTTGGCATGTTTCTCCGAGACCACGGCGCCCCCGATGCAGACCCCCTTGAGCCCCGCGGTCTCGATCAGGCGCGCGGCGTAATCGCCCGGCGGGTTGCGAAACACCGAACCGCAGCTGTACTGCTGGGTCGGCTGGCTTGCGCCACGCTGCGCCAGCAGCCTGCGGATACGCTCCTGCGCGGCCGCGGCATCGCCGTGCTCTAGCCGCAGCTGCGCGGCCACGAACCATTCGTCCCGCGGCCCCGTCACGCTGCGGTAGCCGACGCGGTACGCGTCCGGATAGCGCGTATGCAGGTGCCCCTCGCGGTCCACCGTCTCCACCGCCACCACATGCGTCCAGGTCTCGCCACCGAAGGCCCCGGCATTCATGGCAAGCGCGCCCCCCATGGTCCCGGGTATCCCGGCCAGAAATTCAAGCCCGACCAGTCCGGCGCGGGCACTCAGGCGCGCCACCTTGCTGCAGGTCACGCCGCTGCCGGCACGCAGGGTGTTCTCATCCAGCCACTCGAAGCGTGACAGGGCACCGAAGGTCGAGATCACCGTGCCGGGAAAGCCGGCGTCACGCACCAGCAGGTTACTGCCGAGCCCCAGCCACAGCAGCGGCTCGTCCCGGTCCAGCCCGCGCAGGAAAACACACAGGTCATCGATGTCGGCCGGCTGGTAAAAACGCCGCGCCGGACCACCGGTACGCCAGGAGCTGTGCGTCGCCATGGGCTCGTCAAATTGCAACTCGCCGCGCCACTGTGGTGTCTGTTCGGCCACCATCATCCTCGTTGCCACCGACCTGAATCAGTCATCACTTCCCCCCGCCACCTGCAGCTCATCCGCCAGCCGGGCCGCAATGGTGCCGATATCCCCGGCACCCAGCGTCAGCAGTACATCACCGTCCTGAAGGATGTCCTGCAACACCTGCGGCAGGTCGCCGATGCATTCCACGAATACCGGGTCGATCATCCCGCGCGCACGAATGCCGCGACACAGGGCGCGTCCGTCCGCGCCGGTGATGGGCGCCTCGCCGGCCGCATACACCTCGCCGAGCACCAGCACGTCCGCCTCGGACAACACCTGGGTGAAATCATCGAACAGGTCGCGGGTGCGGCTATAGCGGTGCGGCTGGAAAGCCACCACCAGGCGCCGCCCCGGCCAGCCGGCGCGCACCGCGGCCAGCGTCGGCGCGATCTCGCGCGGGTGATGGGCATAATCATCGATCAGCAACACGCTACCGGCAGGGCAGGCCACCTCCCCGGCAACCTGGAAGCGCCGGCCGATGCCCTGGAAATGGGCCAGGCCCTGCTGGATGGTGGCGTCGGACACGCCCAGTTCGGAAGCCACTGCAATCGCGGCCAGCGCATTCAGGACGTTGTGACGACCCGGGAGGTTGAGGACCACCGCGAGGTCGTCGTGCCCGGAACGCTGAACTGTGAAATGGGTCTGCATGCTGCGCTGCTGCAGGTTGGTGGCCTGTACATCGACATCCGCACCAAACCCGTAGGTGATCACCGGCCGGGTGACCTCCTCGAGGATGCTGCGCACCTCGGGATCATCCAGACACAGCACCGCCAGACCATAGAACGGCAGGTGATGCAGGAATTCGATGAAGGTCTGGCGCAGGCGTTCGAAATCACCCTCGTAGGTCGCCAGGTGATCGGCGTCGATATTGGTCACCACGGCCATCGAGGGCTGCAGGTACAGGAACGAGGCATCGCTCTCATCCGCCTCGGCCACCAGGTAGTGACCGTCACCCAGCCGGGCATGGCTGTCGGCACTGTTGAGCTGGCCGCCGATCACGAAGGTCGGATCGAGTCCGCCCTCGGCCAGCAGGCTGGTGATCAGGCTGGTGGTGGTGGTCTTGCCGTGGGTGCCGGCCACGCCGATCCCGTAACGGAAGCGCATCAGTTCGGCGAGCATCTCGGCGCGCGGCACCACCGGCAGGCGCAACTTGCGGGCCGTGACCACCTCGGGGTTGTCGGCGACGATGGCCGAAGACACCACCACGGCATCACAATCGGCCACGTGGCCGGCATCGTGACCGATCCAGACCTGCACGCCCAGCCGGGCCAGGCGCCGGGTGACCGCGTTCTCGCGCAGGTCGGAACCGCTCACCGCGTAGCCGAGGTTGTGCAGCACCTCGGCAATACCGCCCATGCCGGCGCCGCCGGCACCGACGAAATGGATGCGCCGCACCCGGCCCATGCCCTGCGGCTGCGCGGCGGCAGTGGGACGTGCCGGCGTACTCATGCCGCACCTCCCGCTGATCCCGGCTGCGGCGCCTGACCGGCCGCCTGCAGGCAAAATCCCGCCACCCGGCGGGCCGCGTCCGGCCGTGCAAGTTCACGCGCCCGCGAGGCCATCTCCAGCAGGGCATGCCGGTCGGCGGCGTAAGCGGCCAACCGTTCGGCCAGGCGTTCCTCGGTCAGTTCCGGCTGCGGCACCAGCACGGCCGCCCCGGCGGCGGCCAGGTAGCCGGCATTGCCGGTCTGGTGGTCGTCGGTGGCATAGGGGAACGGCACCAGGATCGACGCCACGCCGGCGGCACACAGTTCTGCCACGGTCAGGGCGCCGGCACGGCACACCACCAGGTCCGCCCAGGCGTAGGCGGCAGCCATGTCCTCGACGAAGGCCTCCACCCGCGCCGTGCAGTCGAGTTCCCGGTAACGCGCGCGCACACCGGCCTCGTCCGCCGCACCGGTCTGGTGATGAATCTGCGGGCGCGCCGCCAGCGGGAGACGGGCCACGGCCTGCGGGACCACCTGGTTCAAGGCCTGCGCACCCAGGCTGCCGCCGATGACCAGCAGGTGCAGGGCGCCGGTATGTCCTGGCAGGCGCCGGGCCGGGTCCGGCACGGCACTGATCGTGGCGCGCACCGGGTTGCCGGTATGCACCGCATGGCGTGCGGCCGGCAGGCTGCCGGGAAAGGCCTCCAGCACATGGCGCGCCAGCGGCGCCAGCAGGCGGTTGGTCAGACCGGCCACCGAGTTCTGTTCGTGGATCACCAGCGGACAGCGCAGCAGCCAGGCAGCCAGGCCGCCCGGGCCGGAAACGAAGCCACCCATACCCAGGACCGCCATGGGGCGCAGGCGCAGGAAGATGACCACGGACTGGAGCACGGCAAAGGCCAGCATGAACGGTGCGATCAGCAGGCGCAGCAGACCCTTGCCGCGCAGGCCGGAGACCCGGATCGATGACAGCGCATAACCGGCCGCCGGGACCACCCTGGCCTCCAGTCCGCGCCGGGTACCCAGCCAGGAGACCGGCACGCCCCGGGTTGAGAGTTCTGCGGCCACCGCCAGCGCCGGGAACACATGGCCGCCGGTGCCGCCCGCCATGATCAGCACCGGTCGCCTATTGGCCGCGGCCGGGATCATGTGCGTCGCCCCCGCTGGCGTGCCGGTGCCGTGCCGCTGGCGGACAGGCCGTTGACGGTGCAGCGGGTCTCGTAGTCGACCCGCAGCAGCAGGGCAACCGCGACACACATCACCACCATGCTGGAACCGCCATAGCTCATAAGCGGCAATGTCAGTCCCTTGGTGGGCAACAGGCCCATGTTGACGCCCATGTTGATAAAGCTCTGCAGGCCGAACCAGATACCGATGCCGTAGGCCAGCAGGGCGGCAAAGGCATTGCCGGCCTTCTCCGCCTGCGCGGCAATGGCGAGGGCGCGCCACACCAACACTACATACAGCGCGATCACTATGAGTACGCCCAGCAGGCCGATCTCCTCCGCCAGTACCGCGAACACAAAGTCGGTGTGCGCCTCCGGCAGGTAGAACAGCTTCTGGATACTGGCACCGAGGCCGACGCCGAACCATTCACCGCGCCCGATGGCGATCAATGACTGGGTCAGCTGGAAGCCGCTGTTGAACGGGTCCGCCCAGGGATTCAGGAAGGTGGTGAGGCGTTCCATGCGATATGGCGAAGACACCGCCAGGCCGGCCAGCGCCAGGCCGGCCAGGCCGAGCACGCCGCTGAACTGCAGCAGGCGTACCCCGGCGATGAAGATCATGCCCATGGCGGTGGCGACCAGCACAACGGTGGCACCGAAGTCCGGCTCGAGCAGCAACAGCAGCGAGGCCAGCAGCAACAGACCCAGTGGCTTGATGAAACCGGAGATACGCATGCGCACCTCCTCGCCGTGACGCGCCAGGTAGCTTGCCAGGTAGATCAGGATCATCAGCTTGGCCGGTTCGGAAACCTGCAGGCGGAACAGGCCTGTGTTGATCCAGCGCACGCTGCCGTTGACCTCGTGACCAATGCCGGGGACGAGCACGGCGACCAGCAACGCCAGTCCGCCCACCAGCAGCGCCAGGCTGCCCTGCTGCAGCCACCCCAGTTGCAAACGGTACACGCCCACTCCGATCAGGGTGCCCAGGCAGATATAGATACCCTGGCGGATGGCATAGTAAAACGGTTGCCCCAGTTCACGGTCGGCCAGGGTGATCGATGCCGAGGCCACCATGACCAGCCCCAGCGCCGTCAGGGTCAGGACACTGCCGAGCAGCCAGTAATCCAGGCGCGGTATACGCACGGCACTGGCGCCGTTTACGCTGGCCTGGCGTGCAGCAGCGGTGGTCATGCGGTCTGCCCCCGCACTGCCCTGATGAAGACGTCACCACGCTCCTCGAAGTTGCGGTACATATCGGTACTGGCGCACGCCGGGGACAACAGCACGCTGTCACCGGGCTGCGCCAGGCCCGCGGCCAGCGCCACGGCCTGCGCCATGTCCGTGGCCAGCGTGACCGGCACATGGTCCTGCAGGACGACCTGTAGCCGCGCGGCATCCTTGCCGATCAGCACGGCCGCGCGACCCTTGGCCTGCAGGGCCGCTGCCAGCGGCCCCAGGTCGGCCCCCTTGGAATCGCCGCCGGCGATCAGCACAACCGGGCCCTCCGCACTGTCGATGGCGGCCAGCGTGGCGCCCACGTTGGTGCCTTTGGAATCGTTGTACCAGCGCACGCCGTTCTGCTCTGCGACCAGCTGCATGCGGTGCGGCAACCCGCGGAACTCGTTGACCGCCTCGATCATGGCATCCTCCGCCAGGCCGACGGCATCACCCAGGGCCAGGGCGGCCAGCACATTCACCACGTTGTGGCGGCCCGCCATGCGGATGGCCGATACCGGTATGATGCGTTCACCGCCCCGCGCCAGCCACGGCATCCCCTGGTAATCGCGTACACCGAACTCACCGGCGGCCGGTTCGCCGAGGGTAAAGCGCAGCAAGCGCCGACCGGTATCAGCCAGCCCAGAGGCCAGCGGGTCATCCGCGTTCACCACTTGTACAGCCGCGTTGCGATAAACAGTCTGTTTGGCTTCTGAATAGGCCTCAAGGTCGGAGTAACGGTCCATGTGGTCGGCACTGATATTGAGCACCACCGCTGCCGCGGGCCTGAGCGAGTGCGTGGTCTCCAGCTGAAAACTGGAAAGCTCGAGCACATACAGGTCAGGCTCGCCGTCCGTGACCAGGTCGAGTGCCGGCACACCGATATTGCCACCGGTGCGCACCTGCTTGCCGGCACGTTGCGCCATCACGCTCAGCAAGGTCGTCACTGTGCTCTTTCCGTTGGAACCGGTAATGGCCACAACCGGGGCGCGGGCGACCCGGGCAAACAGTTCGATGTCGCCAATGACCGGCACACCGCGCGCAGCGGCTGCGGCAATCGGCGCTTCCTTTATCGACACGCCCGGGCTGACAACAATGCATTCGGCCCGCGCAAAGGCCTGCTCATCGAAGCCGCCCAGGAACAGGGCAACATCGACCGGCAACTCCTTGCGCAGTTCCTCCAGACCGGGCGGCTGGGCGCGACTGTCGACGACGGCCACCGGCACCTGCTGGCGCGACAGATAACGCGCCACCGACAGGCCGGTCTTGCCAAGCCCGACCACCAGCGTCCTGCACGCATTGTCGATCATGTCTTCCATTATCGAAACCGTAACTGCCATCGATTCCCCGAACCGCCCCCGTTAACTATCCGCCGCTGTGCGCACCGGCGCTCAACGTATTTTCAGTGTCGCCAGCCCCACCAGCACCAGGATCACCGTAATGATCCAGAAGCGCACAATGACCCTGGGCTCGGGCCATCCCTTCAACTCAAAATGGTGATGCAGGGGTGCCATGCGGAATATCCGCCGCCCGGTCAGCTTGTACGAGGCCACCTGCAGGATGACCGACACGGTCTCCATCACGAAGACACCGCCCATGACCAGGAACACCAGCTCCTGGCGCACCAGCACGGCGACGATACCCAGCGCCGCGCCCAGGGCCAGTGCGCCAACGTCGCCCATGAAGACCATGGCGGGATAGGCGTTGAACCAGAGGAAGCCGAGCCCGGCACCGACCAGGGCCCCGCAAAAAACCACCACCTCGCCGGCGTCGCGGATGTAAGGGATACCCAGGTAAACGGCGAACTTCACATTGCCGGTGGCATAGGCAAAGATCCCCAGGGCGCCGGCAATCAGCACGGTCGGTAGTATTGCCAGGCCGTCCAGACCGTCGGTCAGGTTCACGGCATTGCTTGAACCGACGATCACGAAGTAGGTCAGCACGACATACAGCCAGCCCAGGTTGATGGCGACCTCCTTGAAGAAGGGCACGATCAGGGTGGTCTCGGCCGGCGTCACGGCCGTCATGTAGAGGAACAGCGCCACCCCGAGTCCGACCAGCGACTGCCAGAACATCTTCACCCGGGCCGGCAGGCCGGCGGAATTCTTCAGCACCAGCTTGCGGTAGTCATCGACCCAACCGATGCCGCCGAACATCAGGGTGACCAGCAGCACCACCCAGACATAGCGATTTGACAGGTCCGCCCACAGCAGGGTGGCGATGGCCACGGCAACCAGGATCAGCGCCCCGCCCATGGTCGGCGTACCGGCCTTGACCAGGTGCGATTCCGGCCCGTCGTCACGCACCGTCTGGCCGATCTGGTAATGACCGAGGCGACGGATCATTTCCGGACCCACGACGAAGGAAATCAACAGGGCCGTCAGCACCCCGAAGATGGCGCGCAGAGTCAGGTACTGGAAGACATTGAAGCCGCTGTGATACTGGCTCAGATATTCCGTAAGGTATACCAGCATGACTAGTGTCGCACCTCCGGCTGGCTGGCTGGATCCTGGTCACTGCCTCCCAGGGCATCAACGACCCGCTCCATGCGCATGCGCCGCGAACCCTTCACCAGTATGGTCAGTTCTGAGCGGCGCAGGGCGTCCAGCCCCGCCAGCAGTGCCGCCAGCGTATCGAAGGCCATCCCCCGGTCACCGAAGGCGTCCACCGCCTCCTGCGCCAGTTCACCCAGGCCGAACACCCGGTCGATACCTGCATGGCGCGCCCGGCGACCGGCCTCGCGATGCAGTGCCGCTGCCTCCGTCCCCAGTTCGCCCATGTCACCCAGTACCAGCCAGGTCTCTCCCGGTGCCGTTGCCAGTACATCGAGTGCGACCTGCAGTGACTCGGGATTGGCGTTGTAGCTGTCATCGATCAGCGTTACCCCGTCGGGCAGGTGCCGGACTGTGAAACGTCCGGCGACCGGCGACAGCGATTCCAGCCCCCGGTATACCGCGTCCAGATCGACACCGGCGGCCAGGGCGGCGGCCGTAGCAGCGAGGGCGTTCATGACGTTGTGCCGTCCGGGAAGTGGCAACTGCAGTTCAAGCTCGCCCCGGGGCGTCTTCAGCACCACCCGGCTACCGCTGACATCGCCTGACCAGTCGGCCTGTACCGCGGCCGGCCGCTCCAGCCCGAAATCGATTACGCGGGCGGTTCCGGCCAGTTCGCGCCACAGCGGGGCGAAGCGGTCATCGGCATTGATCACCGCGGTATCCCCCGCCGCCAGGCGGGCAAATACCTCGCCCTTGGCGCGGGCCACACCCTCCAGGTCGCCAAAGCCCTCCAGGTGAGCCGGGCCGGCATTGGTAACCACGGCAATCGTGGGTTGCGCAATCCGCGTCAGGTAGTCGATCTCGCCCGGATGGTTGGCGCCCATCTCGATCACCGCGAAGCGGTCATCCGCGGACAGGCGGGCCAGCGTCAGGGGCAGCCCGATATCGTTGTTGAGATTGCCGCGGGTCGACAGGGTGCGGCCCGTTCGGGAAAGGATGGCGTCGGTCATGGCACGCACCGTGGTCTTGCCGTTGCTGCCGGTAATCGCCACCAGCGGCAGCGCGAAACGGCTGCGCCAGTTGGCCGCAAGCCGGCCCAGTGCCAGCCGGGTATCGTCCACCTCGAGCAACGGCAGGGCGGTTTCCCGCAGCCGGCTGACGGCCGCAGCCGCGGCGCCCTGCTCGCGCGCCACCTCGAGATAGTCGTGACCATCGAAATTCGGCCCCTGCAGCGCCACGAACAGGTTGCCCTCCTGCAGCTGGCGGGTGTCGGTGCTGACACCATGGAACAACACGTCGCTGGAGACACAGCGGCCATCGAGCACCTGCGCGGCCTCCGAAAGCTGCATTGCCATCATCGCGCCCATTCCCGCTGCAGGGCCATGACGCGCTCGCGATCACTGAAGGGTATCGACTTGCCGGCGACGATTTGTACCGTTTCATGGCCCTTGCCGGCGATCAGCACGATGTCATCCGCAGCGGCCTCTTGCAGTGCGCTGTTGATGGCAGTACCCCGGTCATGCTCGATACTCACCCGGTCGGGATGTTCCAGTCCGGTGATGATATCGGCCATGATGCGTTCCGGGTCTTCGTTGCGCGGATTGTCGTCCGTGATCACGATTCGGTCCGCGCGTCGTTCCGCAACCGCCGCCATCAGCGGCCGCTTGCCGCGATCACGGTCACCGCCGGCGCCGAACACGCACCATAATTTTCCTGTGCAATGGACCCGCAGGGCCTTCAACACCTCGTCCAGCGCACCCGCGGTATGCGCGTAATCCACCACCGCCAGCGGCCTGTCCAGCCCCATGTCGAAACGCTCCATCCGCCCCGGTACGGTACGCGTGCGCGCCAGGCGCAGCAGGGCCTCTTCAAACGGCAGCCCGGTCACGCACAGGCTGGCCAGTGATGCCAGCAGGTTACTCGCGTTGAAACGCCCCAGCAGCGAACTCTCCAGTACACCACTCCCCCAGGGGGTGTGCACCTCCAGGGACATCCCGGCCAGGTCCAGCTTCAGGTTGCGCCCGACAACCCATTGGGCCGGGTAACGGGTCCGGTAGGGTTCACCCTCGAGACGGTAGGCGACCGGCGCCACGCCCGGCGGTATGTCATCCAGCAGGGTACGCCCGAAGGCATCGTCGGCATTGATAACGGCATAGCGCAGTCCGCTGCTGTGAAACAGCTTGCGCTTGGCCCAGGCATAGGACTCCACATCGCCGTGATAATCGAGATGATCCCGCGACAGGTTGGTCAGCACCGCCACATCGAAGTCCACCCCGCTCACCCGTGACTGGTCCATGGCATGCGAGGACACCTCGGCCACCACGCAGCGCACACCCTTTTGTTGCATGCCATACAGGGCCTGCTGCATGGTCAGTGCATCCGGTGTGGTATGGGTGGCAGCGCTCAGCTCACTGTACAGGCCGTAGCCCAGGGTACCGATTACGCCGCAACGGCGGTCGCTGCTGTCCAGTGCCTGGGCGATGTAATGACTGCAGGAGGTCTTGCCGTCGGTTCCGGTGATGCCGATCACGAACAGGCCGTGCGAGGGGTGGCCATAGAAGCGATCGGCGATCAGGCCGACCAGCTGACTGAGACCGCGAATGGCAATCACCGGGACCGGCAACAGGGCCGCCAGTTCGGCCAGCCCGGGCTCATCGGCCGCCGGCTCCCAGGCCACGGCGGCCGCGCCCAGGGCGATGGCCTGGCGCGCGTGGTGCAACCCGTGGGTCCTGCTGCCTGCCACGGCCAGGAACAGGTCACCCGAGTGCACCTTGCGACTGTCGAGCGCCAGGCCCGAAAGCGTCACTTCCTGTCTGATTGAGGCCTCGGTCAGGCCGTGCAACAGGCCCGACAGGGTATGGTCTGTCATCAGCGCCTTTGCCGTCATCATGCCGGTTCTCCTGAAGTCTCGTTACGGGTTTCCAGTAGCGGATAATTGTCCGGCGGTATCGCCATCAGGCGCAGCGCCCCCGACAGCACCCGTGAAAACACCGGGGCAGCCACCTGGCCGCCGTAATACTTTCCGTTACCGGGTTCGTTCACCATGACCACCATGGCCAGGCGCGGCCGGGTAACCGGGGCCACGCCGGCAAACACCGCGAGGTACTTGTCATCCGCATAACCACCGGCGATCGACTTGCGCACGGTGCCGGTCTTGCCCGCCACCCGGTAACCGGCCACGCGCGCAGCCAGGGCGGTACCCTCGGGGCCGGTGACGTCTTCCAGCATGGCCATCAGCTGCCGCGCCACGCCCGCCGGCAGGATCCGCTCACCGCGTGGCGCGGCATCCTGGCGCAGGAAACTGACGGGCCGCCTGATCCCCTCGCCCGCCAGGACCGCGTAGGCCTGGGCGAGTTGCAAGGGGGTCGCCGAAATACCGTAACCATAGGCCAGGGTGGCCGTCTCGATCGGGTTCCAGTTGCGGTAACCCACCAGCAGCCCGGAGGCCTCACCCGGGAACCCGCTCTCTGTCTGGACACCGAAACCGAGATTCGACAGCAGCGACCAGATCCGCTCTGCCGGCAGCGACAGGGCGATCTTGGTAATGCCCACGTTGCTGGACTTGCGAATCACACCGGTAACATCAAGTTTGCCGTAATTGTGCACATCCTTGACGGTGTTCACGCCGACACGCAGCCAGCCCGGCGTCGTGTCCACCGGCGTGTCCGGACGGTAGCGCTTGCCTTCGAGTGCCGCGGCGACAATAAACGGCTTTATCGTCGAGCCCGGCTCAAACACGTCAGTGACCGCGCGGTTGCGCAGGTTCTTGCGACGCAGCTGCTGGCGGTTGTTGGGGTTGTAGGACGGCTGGTTGACCATGGCCAGCACCTCCCCGGTCTCGATGTCCAGCACCACCGCCGACGCCGACTGCGCCTTGTGCTCCTGCATGGCCGCCTTCAGTTCACGGTAGGCCAGGTACTGGATGCGACGATCGAGACTCAGCACCAGGTCCTTGCCGGGACGCGGGCGGCGGATGCTTTCCACGTCCTCGACCGCATGGCGGCGGCCGTCCTTGATCACCCGCTTGGCACCCGGCTCGCCACGCAACCACTCCCCGTAGGCCAGCTCCAGCCCCTCCTGACCGACATCATCGATATTGGTGAAACCGACCACGTGCGCGGCCACTTCACCGCCGGGGTAATAGCGCTTGTATTCCTTCTGCAGGTAGACGCCGGGGATGTCCAGCATCCTGACCTGAGCGGCCAGCGAGGGACTGACATGACGGCGCAGATAGACAAACTCGCGTGCCGCGTTGCGGGCCAGCAGCTGCTGCACATGATCACGGTCGAGCGACAGCAGGCGTGACAGCGCGGAGATGCCCTGCTGCACACTCTCCAGTTCCTGCGGGTTGACCCAGATGGATTCCACCGGGGTACTCACCGCCAGCGGCTCGTTGTTGCGATCCAGGATCATGCCGCGGTGCGCCGGCAGTTCGACGACGCGCAGGTGACGTGCCTGCCCCTGGGTCTGCAGGAAGTCCTTGTCCAGTACCTGCAGGCCGACGGCACGCCACACCAGCGTCAGCAGCGCCACCAGCATGGCCAGGATCAGCAGTATGCGCCGGCCCGGCTGCACCGAAAATGTTGCGTCCCTGTTCATGGCCTCACGATCACGAAGCTGTCCGGCTCCGGATTGATCATGCCCAGCCGGGTACGCGCCGCCTGCTCCACCTGTCCGTGGGTCGTGAGCGTGCCCTGTTCCAGCTGCAACTGGCCCCATTCGACATCCATACGGTCTTTCTCGTAACCCAGGCCCTGTAACTCGACAAACAGCATGCGGTTCTGGTGGCGGACGTAGACCACGCCCACCGATGACACAATCACGGCCAGCAGCAGGATGAACGTCGTTGTCGGCTTCACTTTCATTGCAGGCGCTCCGCCAGCCTCAAGACCGCGCTGCGGGCACGCGGATTGCGGTCCAGTTCTGCCGCGCCCGCGCGAATGGCCTTGCCCACGGGCCGCAGGCGCGGCTGGTGGCCCGTGCCCGCCAGCGGAAAATCCGGCGGCAGCGGCTCACCCTGGTATTCGCGGCGGATGAAGCGCTTCACCATGCGGTCCTCGAGGGAGTGAAAGCTGATCACCGCCAGCCGCCCGTGCGCCGCCAGGATTTCCGGCACCTGCTCGAGCACCGACTTCAGGTCATCGAGTTCATGATTGATGTAGATACGAATGGCCTGGAAACTGCGCGTGGCGGGATGCTTGTTCTTTTCGCGCACCGGCACGGCCGCCGCGATCAGTTCTGCCAGCTGGCGCGTGGTCTCGATGGGGGCGCTGCTGCGCGCCGCCACCAGTGCGCGCGCGATGCGGCGTGCAAAGCGCTCCTCGCCGTAGGTCTTGAGCACGTCACTGATGGCGGACTCATCCGCCTGAGCGAGCCACTGGGCGGCACTGATGCCGGTGCCGGGGTCCATGCGCATATCAAGGGGGCCGTCATCCGAAAAGCTGAATCCACGCGAAGGGTCATCGAGCTGCGGGGAGGAAACACCGAGGTCCAGCAACAGACCGTTTATCTTTCCCTGCAGTTGTCGCTGCGCAAGCAGATGGCTCAGCATCGTGAATGCACCCTGTTCAATCTCGAATCGTGGATCGCTACCGTATTGTTCTTCGGCCGACTGCACGGCCTCCGGGTCCTTGTCCATCGCCAGCAATCTTCCTTCCGGTCCCAGCCTGCCGAGGATGGACCCCGCATGCCCGCCACGACCGAAGGTTCCATCCACGTACACGCCATCGGCCCGTATATCGAGCCCCTCCAGAACTTCATCGAGCAGTACCGGCTGGTGTGGGTAGTCCGTTACCATGAATCAGAGCGTCAGCGATCCGAGTGAGTCCGGCAGTTCACCGCTATCGCGTTCCCCTGACACCCATTCACCACAATTCTGTTCCCAGGTCTGTTCATTCCAGATTTCAAACTTGTTTCCCAGACCGGCAAGCACCACGCGCTTGTCCAGGCTGGCGAATTCACGCAGGCGCGGCGGGATCAGAATCCGGCCGCTCTTGTCGATATCGAGTTCGGTGGCATGGCCCAGCAACATGCGCTGCAAGGTACGGGTGCGCTTGTCCTGGTTTGGCAGGCGGACCAGTTTGCGTTCGATCTCATCCCAGTCCGGGTGGGGATACAGCAGCAGGCAGCGGTCGTCGTGGACAGTCAGTACCACGCGCCCTTCGCAGCGTTCCTCCAGCGCGGCCCGGTAACGGGTGGGAAATGCCAGCCGCCCCTTCGCATCCAGATTGACTGTGCTGCCACCACGAAACACTTTTGCCCCCTAAGCTCCCCAAATCCCCATTTATTACCACTGCTTCCCACTTTGCGACACTATAGGGAGCCGGCACGACCTCTGTCAAGCAAAAAATCAAAAGAATCTCCTTTTTGGGCAGTAACTTAGCTCAGTTTCTGAATTCCGTAAGACAACACTTTGAACATATAAATTGCAAATCAAAAGCTTGCTGGAATTACCTACAGTAAATTGCTAACTTAAAAATTTATTTCCCCCTGTCCGGGTCACTCGGCGGCCGCAATTTGCCACTTTCCAGGCATTATAACCGGCCACCAAACCCAATATCTTGGGTTTCTTTCAGGCGTGGAACCCAGATAAAGGGATAGGGTGGATCCCGGATGCACCGCTAACCGCGGCCGGGTGTGGACGACGGGCGCATCGCTCTCGCGCATCCCTGCGCGCGCGATGTACCCACATCCCTGTAGGCAGAAAAAAGGCCTGCTGGGCAGGCCTTGGTCAGAAATTGAAGCCTCCGGCTAGCCGTCAGAACGGGATGTCATCATCAAACTCACCCGGGCTGGTGTTCGCGGCCGCCGGTTGTGCGGCTGCGGGCGCCGGTTCAGCGGCATAACCTGCACTGCCGCCACGCCCGCCCAGCATCTGCATTTCATTGGCGATGATCTCTGTGGTGTATCGGTCGTTGCCGTTCTTGTCCTGCCACTTGCGGGTCTGCAGCCGGCCCTCGACATAGACCTGTGACCCCTTTTTCAGGTACTCCCCCGCGATTTCGGCCAGGCGGCTGTAGAACACGATATTGTGCCATTCGGTGCGTTCCTGCTTTTCGCCGCTCTGCTTGTCCTTCCAGGCATCCGTGGTCG
Organism: uncultured Ectothiorhodospiraceae bacterium; assembly: GCA_947258615.1. GTDB lineage: Bacteria > Pseudomonadota > Gammaproteobacteria > UBA9214 > UBA9214 > CAMYJZ01. The sequence continues at coordinate 41,076 of CAMYIX010000075.1, forward strand.
CCAGCGTGACGTTCGCCACCGCATTGCCACTCGGCATGTAGCGGACTTCCGGGTCCCTGCCAAGATTGCCTATCAGAATTACCTTGTTTACTCCTCGTGCCATTGTGCTCTCCTGTTCTAGATATCCATTCACTATCCCTGTGGTCCGCACCCCGCTGTCGGGAACGATCAGCGCAGGTGTCTCCGGCCCCTATTCTATGCGATGGCCGGCGGACGATCTATGCAATCCTGCCTGCCCGGCCACGCCGTTTCAAGGCAGGGCAGTCGCGTCGAACAGCCGCTTGTCCACCTTGAGATAGGCCACCCCCTCCTCCGGGACGACCACCGCCTCGGCCACCCCGGCCACCCCGGTCAGCTCCCGCGCGAGGGCTTCGGCGTCGGCCGGGTCCAGCGCCACGATCCTGTGGACATAGCTGACCAGCTTGCGCGGCGGGTGCATCGGCATCGCCAGGACAAGCCAGAGCAGTAACACCAGCGCGGCCGCGGCAAACACCGCCTGCAGCCCGAACCCACCCTGCACCAGGCCGCCCAGCGCACCGCCGAGAAAGGCGCCGAAGAACTGGGAGCTGGAATAGAAGCCCATCGCAGTCCCGCGACAGTCCACCGGTGCAACACGCGAGATCAGCGACGGCAGCATGGCCTCCAGCAGGTTGAAGGCAGTAAAAAACACGAACATCATCGCCACCACGGTGCCCAGGGTGAGCGGCAGCAGGTACAGGCCGGCCTGCGCCAGCGCCAGCACGGCGATGGCTCCCAGGAACACCGGCTTGACCCGCCCCTTGCGCTCGGCCTGGATAATGAAAGGCACCATGACCAGCACCGAGCACACCAGGACGGGCAGGTAGACACCCCAGTGTTTGCCTGCCTCCAGGCCCACCGTGTCACGCAACACCAGCGGCATGACAACGAAGGTCGCGGTCAGCACGGCATGCAGCACCAGGATGCCGAAATCGAGCCTCAGCAATTCGGCATTGCGAAGCACCCGGCCGAATTGCGCGGGCACCGCCTCTGCCTCCCGGTGCACGTGCAGGGTCGCCGGGCGCGGTACGACGAAGGCCACAATGCCGATCCCGCCGATGGCCAGCACAGCGGTGATCCAGAAGATCCCCGGTACGCCCACCCAGTCGTTGAGCAGCGGCCCCAGGATCAATGCGGCGGCAAACGACAGGCCGATGCTCATACCGATCAGGGCCATCGCCTTGATGCGATGGTGTTCGCGCGTCAGGTCGGCGGTCAGCGCCATCACGGCAGCGGCAATGGCACCCGCCCCCTGCAGGGCACGGCCGAGGATCACGATCTGAATGGATTCCGCCTGGGCGGCCACCACGCTGCCGAAGGCAAATATCAGCAGGCCGCCGATAATGACGGGCTTGCGGCCGATGCGGTCGGAGAGCAGACCGGCGGGGATCTGCAACAGCGCCTGGGTGATGCCATAGGCACCGATCGCGAGCCCGGTCAGCGCCGGGGTCACGCCCTCGAGCTTCCCCGCATACAGGGCGAACACCGGCAGGATCATGAACAACCCCAGCATACGCAGGGCATATACGCCGGACAGGGAAATTGCCGCCCGCAGCTCGCTACGGCTCATGCCGGTCACTGACCCGGAGTCCTGACTCACTTGATTGAAACCTCTTTGGATGTGACCGTGAAAACGCCGTATATTAACAGGTTGCCGTTTTCGCCGGAAACCAAATGGACACCATACAAATCCGGGGTGCACGCACCCACAACCTGCAGAATGTCGACCTGGACCTGCCGCGCGACAAATTGATTGTCATCACCGGCCTGTCCGGCTCCGGGAAGTCCTCACTGGCCTTCGACACCATCTACGCCGAGGGCCAGCGCCGCTATGTCGAGTCGCTCTCGGCCTATGCACGCCAGTTCCTTTCCATGATGGAAAAACCGGACGTCGATCATATCGAGGGGTTGTCACCGGCGATCTCGATCGAGCAAAAATCGACCTCGCACAACCCGCGCTCCACCGTGGGCACCATCACGGAGATCTACGACTATCTGCGCCTGCTGTTCGCGCGCGTCGGCACCCCGCACTGTCCCGAGCACGACACCGTGCTGGAGGCCCAAACCGTCAGCCAGATGGTGGACCACGTCCTCGAACTGCCGGAAGGCACCCGCCTGATACTGCTCGCCCCGGTGGTCCAGGCACGCAAGGGTGAACACCATCAGGTGCTGGATCAACTGCGTGCCCAGGGCTTTGTCCGCGCGCGTATCGACGGCGAGGTCGTGGAACTCGACCAGCCGCCCAAACTCGACCTGCGTCGCAAGCATGTCATCGAGGCGGTGGTCGACCGCTTCAAGGTCCGGCCCGACATCCAGCTGCGCCTGGCCGAGTCCTTCGAGACGGCCCTGCAGTTGTCCGAGGGCCTGGCGCGCATTGCCTGGATGGATAGTCCCGGAAAAGATGAGACGGTGTTCTCGGCCAAGTTCGCCTGTCCGGAATGCGGCTATTCCCTGACCGAACTGGAACCCCGGCTGTTTTCCTTCAACAACCCGGTGGGCGCCTGCCCGCAATGCGATGGCCTGGGTGTGCGCCAGTTCTTCGATGCCGAACGCGTGGTTGCCCACCCGGAACTCAGCCTGGCCGGTGGTGCGGTGCGCGGCTGGGACCGGCGCAACGCCTACTACTTCCAGCTGATCACCTCGCTGGCCGAACACTACGGTTTCGATATCGAGACCCCTTTCGAGGAACTGCCCGAGGATATCCGCCAGGTCCTGCTGTACGGCAGCGGCGATGAGGTGATCCGCTTCCGCTACCTCAACGAGCGGCGCGGCGCCGTGGAACGCAAACACCCCTTCGAGGGCATCATCTCGAACATGCAGCGGCGCTATCGCGAGACCGAGTCCAACGTGGTACGCGAGGAACTGGCCCGCTACCTGGGCACCCAGCCCTGCCCGGACTGCGGCGGTGCGCGCCTCAACCGGGCGGCCCGCCACGTGACCGTGTCCGGCAAGTCGCTGCCCGAGGTCACGGCCCTGCCGGTCGGCAGCAGCCAGGCGCTGTTCGACGAACTGCACCTGGAGGGGCAGCGCGGCGAGATCGCCGCCAAGATCCTCAAGGAGATCAACCAGCGCCTGAACTTCCTGGTCAACGTGGGGCTGGACTACCTGTCCCTGGACCGCAGCGCGGAGACCCTGTCCGGGGGCGAGGCACAGCGCATCCGCCTGGCCAGCCAGATCGGCGCCGGCCTGGTGGGTGTCATGTATGTACTCGACGAACCCTCTATCGGCCTGCACCAGCGCGACAACCAGCGCCTGCTGAATACCCTCACCCACCTGCGCGATCTGGGCAACACCGTCATCGTCATCGAGCACGACGAGGAGGCCATCCACAGCGCGGACCACGTGGTCGATATCGGGCCCGGCGCCGGCGTCCACGGCGGGCGCATCGTCTCCCAGGGCCGGCCCGAGGACATCATCGCCGACGAGCACTCGCTCACCGGCCAGTACCTGTCGGGCAAGCAGTCCATCAAGATACCCGAGCATATCTGCAGCATCGATCCCGGGCGCATGCTGGTCATCGAGGGCGCCAGTGGCAACAACCTGAACGCGGTCACCGCGGCGTTCCCGGTCGGCCTGATGACCTGTGTGACCGGGGTCTCGGGCTCCGGCAAGTCGACCCTGGTGAACGACACCCTCTTCCCGCGCGCGGCACAGGTCCTCAACCGGGCCTCCGAATCCGCCGCGCCCTGCAGGGAGATCCGCGGGCTGGAGCACTTTGACAAGATCGTGGACATCGACCAGAGCCCGATCGGCCGCACCCCGCGCTCCAACCCGGCGACCTACACCGGCCTGTTCACCCCGATCCGCGAACTGTTCGCCGCCACCCAGGAGGCACGCTCGCGCGGCTACCGGCCAGGACGCTTCAGCTTCAACGTCAAGGGCGGTCGCTGCGAGGCCTGCCAGGGTGACGGGGTACTGAAGGTCGAGATGCACTTCCTGCCGGACATCTACGTGCCCTGCGATGTATGCAAGGGCCGCCGCTACAACCGCGAGACCCTGGACGTGCGCTACAAGGGCAGGAACATCCACGAGGTCCTGGAGATGACAGTGGAAGACGCCCTGCCGTTCTTCAGCGCCATCCCTGTGGTGGCCCGCAAGCTGCAGACCCTGATCGATGTCGGCCTGACCTACATCAAGCTCGGGCAGAACGCGACCACCCTGTCAGGGGGCGAGGCGCAGCGCGTGAAACTGGCGCGCGAACTGTCCAAGCGCGACACCGGCAAGACCCTCTATATCCTCGACGAACCGACCACCGGCCTGCACTTCCACGACATCGCCCAGTTGCTGGCGGTACTGCACCGCCTGCGCGACCACGGCAACACCGTCATCGTCATCGAGCACAACCTGGATGTCATCAAGACCGCGGACTGGATCGTGGACCTGGGACCGGAAGGCGGGATCCGCGGCGGCAACATCGTCGCCACCGGCACACCTGCCGACATCGCAGCCAACAGGCAATCCCACACCGGGCAGTTCCTCAAGGACGTCCTGAAGCCGCGCCGCCGGAAAAGGCGCACGGCTGGCTGAGTCCGGCCGGGGGCAGGCACCCCGCCATCAGCCGGGCGGACCGTGCAGGGTGATCGGCAAACCGGTGCGCGCCCCGAGCACCTCGCTGGCCCGTCCCCGGTTCACGGCGATCTCGACCAGCCCGCTGGAGTTTGGATACCAGAACGCCTCGCCCCCGGGCACATCGGAAAAGGTGCGCGCCGCGCGCAGCACATGACCATTGATTTCCAGCAGCGCGTCCGCTGGCAGCGCCGTGGCCCGCACCCCGCTGATGGCATTGCCGAAATGATCGATATACACCACCTGGAACAGCTCGTCCGGCCAGCCACTCCGGGGGCTGCGCTGCGCCACCACGGCACCGCCACCGGGCACCCCGTCCCGCGCCAGGCGGGCGGCCACCGGTGCAAATACATCGCGCCCATGGAAACTGCTCGACACCCCCCGCGCCGGCGGCAACCGCCAGTAGGTCAGCGTCCGCGCACGCCGGGCCAGCAACTCGAACAGGCCCTCGTCCGCGCCCACATACCAGCGCCCGTCAGCCTCGAGCACGACCCCGGGACGGTCACCGCCGACCCCCGGGTCGACCACGCAGAGAAACACCGTGCCCGGCGGAAAACCTGCCGCGTAGGCCGGCAGCAGATAGGCGGCCGCCTGGATGTCATGGGACGGCAGATCGGAAAACAGCCTGATGATCGGCACCCCGGGTGCCTGCAGTAGCAACACGGCCTCCACCTGGCCGCTGTAGGGCCCCTCCAGACCGAAGTCGGTGAACAGCACCACCATGGCCGGGGTTTCACTGGAGGACGGCATCAGTTGTTGCGGGCGCCCTGGTCCACCCATAGCTGCAGCACCCGGGTCTGCGCGGGCGTGAGCGGCTCGGCGCGACCATGCGGCATGCGCATGGAGGGGTCCGCCCGGCCCTCCACCAGCATATTGAATATGCTGCGGCGGCTGTCGCCCGGCACGATCACCGGGCCGTAGAGCGTGCCCTGCATCAGGGTCTCGTAGCTTTGCATATTGAGGCGGGTCTTCAGGTAGCCCTTGCCCTGCGGTGGCCTGTGGCAGGCCAGGCAGTTGTTTTCCAGGATGGGATAGACATCACCCTGGAAACTCATGCGCGGCTTGCTGGCACAGCCCGCCAGCAAGGTGAACAGAACCAGGCTGAACAGCATGCGAAGGCGTTTCATGGCTGACACGCGGCGTCGTTACCAACACAGGAACGGGCACAGCCACCCTGCCCCGGGGACGGGCGACCGGCAGCCGGCGCAGCGGCGAACCCGGTCGGGTCGCCACCCGTCAGCAGGGCCGCGTCGACGGCAGGGACTGCGGTTGCCACCTTGGCCAGCCGGGTCGGATCCGCTGGAGGCATCTGCTCCAGGCCCGCCTGGATGCGCGCGATACATTCGATCCGCTCCACACTGGCCAGCATGGCCTGAACAAGCTTCTGCTTGACGAAGTAGCTGCCGATGAGGGGCGGGATATAGAAATCCGGCTCCATCTGTGCCTGATAGCTTACCTGACTGCGCTCCCCCATGCCGTGTATCTGCCACTCGGCAGAACCTGACTTGAAGCTGCTGAGGGCCGGGACGGTCGTCGCCTCCAGGCCGCCCGTGCCCGACTCGCGCACATCCTCGACCCGGTCGATTTCCTTGCAAAAGAACCCGATGCAGTCGAGCATGCGGGTCCTCACCCGCACCACGCCGTCATCCGGCGCGGGCAGGACCTCGCTTTCAGTAATGGCGGGATTCAGACGGTAGATACGCGGGTAGTCGGTCAATACCCGCTGCACGTGGTGCGCCGGGGCCTGCACCTGCATGACCAGGCTGATACGGTAGACCCCTTCGCTTTCACCGACCTGGAGCTCGGCAAGCTCGGCGCCCCGGACCCGGGGAACCAGCAGGCACAGCAGCAGGCAGGTGCAGGCAGCGACCCCACGTCGGCCGTGGCCTGTGCAAAGCGGCGTCCGTGAGGATGAACAGAACATGCACCGCCCTCTTCCCTGCCCGATTACCGCAGAAGTATAGCAGGCGGTTCCGGGGCCGCAGTCACCGGGCAGGCGGGCGCAGCCATAAAAAAACCGGGCAAGGCCCGGTTTTTATTGACCTGGCAAGCGCAGGGTCGCTGTCAATCCAGCCCGGCCTCGCCGGCCTCGTCCTGCGGACGGTCGACCAGTTCGACGTAGGCCATGGGCGCATTGTCACCTGGACGGAAACCGGTTTTCAGGATGCGCAGGTAACCGCCGGGGCGGTCCTTGTAGCGCGGACCCAGCTCATTGAACAGCTTGGTGACGGTGTCGCGGTCACGCAGTCGGCTGAAGGCGATACGACGCTTGTGCACGCTGTCGTTCTTGGCCATGGTGATCAGCGGTTCGGCCACGCGCCTCAGCTCCTTGGCCTTGGGCAGGGTGGTCTTGATCACTTCGTGCTGCAACAGTGACACGGTCATGTTCTGGAACATGGCCTTGCGGTGGGAACTGTTGCGGTTTAATTGCCGTCCTGACTTGCGATGACGCATTGTTCTAACTACCTGTTAACTGGGTCGAGTTGACCGCTTCATTTGCTTTCAATCCGGGAGGCGGCCAGTTTTCCAGGCGCATACCCAGCGAAAGTCCCTTGGTGGCAAGCACGTCCTTGATCTCGGTCAGTGACTTCTTGCCCAGATTCGGTGTCTTCAGCAGCTCAACCTCGGTGCGCTGAATCAGGTCACCGATAAAATAGATGCTTTCTGCCTTGAGGCAGTTGGCGGAGCGCACGGTCAACTCCAGATCGTCCACCGGGCGCAGCAGTATCGGGTCGATATCGGTCGCCATGGTCTCCGGCTTGTCTTCGGTACGGGCCTGGAGATCGACAAACGCCGACAGCTGGTCCTGCAGGATGGTTGCCGCATGACGGATCGCCTCCTCCGGATCGACAGTGCCGTTGGTCTCGATATCGATAATCAGCTTGTCGAGATCGGTACGCTGCTCGACACGGGCACGGTCCACGGTATAGGAGACCCGGCTGACCGGGCTGTACGAGGCGTCCAGCTGCAGGTTCCCGATGCTGACGCTCTCGCTTTCCTCGTTGTCGCGCGCGGTGGCAGGCTGGTAGCCGCGCCCCTTGGCGACCTTCAGGCTCATGGAAAGCTCACCGGCCTTGGTCAGGTTGGCAATGACATGGTCCGGGTTCACGATCTCGATATCGTGATCGACAGTGATGTCTCCGGCAGTCACCGCACCCGGCCCCTTTTTGCTCAGTGTGAGGGTTGCCTCGTCACGGTTGTGCATGCGCAAGGACACCTTCTTGAGATTGAGCAGGATATCGATGACGTCTTCCTGCACACCCTCGATGGTCGAGTACTCGTGCAGGACACCGTCGATGTGCACCTCGGTGATTGCGGCACCCGGCATCGACGACAGCAGGATGCGCCGCAGTGCATTACCGAGGGTGTGACCGAAGCCGCGTTCCAGCGGCTCCAGCGTGACCTTGGCGTGTTTGTCGTTGGCGACCTGAACATCGACAATGCGCGGTTTCAGGAATTCACTGACATTTCCAAGCATGGATAATCCCTCAGTTACTTATTTCGAGTACAGTTCGACGACCAGGTGTTCATTGATATCGGCCGGCAATTCACCACGCTCCGGTCGCGACTTGTAGACGCCTTCCATCTTCTTGATGTCAACGTCGATCCAGTCCGCGATGCCGCGCTGCTGGGCCAGTTCCAGGGCAGACTGTATGCGCAGCTGGGAACGCGCCTTTTCATTGATGGTCACGACATCACTCGGCTGCACCTGAAATGAAGGTATGTTGACGCGCTTGCCGTTTACGCTGACTGCATTGTGCCGGACCAGCTGACGGCCCTCGCTGCGCGAGGACGAGAAACCCATGCGGTAGACAACGTTGTCGAGGCGGCCTTCGAGCAACTGCAGCAGGTTCTCACCGGTCGAGCCCTTGATGCGCGCCGCCTGCTTGTAGTAATTGCGGAACTGTGATTCCAGCACGCCGTAGATGCGCCGCAGTTTCTGCTTCTCGCGCAACTGGGTGGCGTAATCAGACAGGCGCTGGCGCCGCTGACCGTGCTGGCCGGGCGGGAACGGACGGTTCTCTATCGCGCACTTTGCCGTGAAACATTTTTCGCCCTTGAGAAACAGCTTGCCGCCTTCACGGCGACACTGGCGACATTTGGATCCTGTGTACTTTGCCATGTTCGATTCCTGCGCTAGACGCGACGCTTCTTGGGTGGACGACAGCCGTTATGCGGAATAGGCGTCACATCGGTGATGTTGGTGATCTGGAAGCCGGCGTTGTTGAGTGCACGCACGGCGGACTCACGGCCCGGTCCCGGCCCCTTGACCTCGACCTCCAGGTTCTTCATGCCGTATTCCTTCACGATCGCACCTGCCTTCTCGGCCGCAACCTGCGCCGCAAACGGGGTGCTCTTGCGCGAGCCGCGGAAACCCGACCCGCCGGACGTGGTCCATGCCAGGGCGTTACCCTGTCGATCGGTGATCGTGATAATGGTGTTATTGAATGAGGCATGAATGTGGGCAATCCCGTCAGAGACATCCCGCTTCACCTTCTTGCGTGTACGTGTAGCTGCCTTCGCCATGCTTGTGTTACCTGGTTAACGTTTAATTTAAAAAGGCTGAAATCGTTACTTGCGAATCGGCCGCCGTGGTCCCTTGCGGGTACGTGCGTTGGTGCGCGTACGCTGGCCGCGCAGCGGCAAGCCGCGACGGTGCCGGATACCGCGGTAGGAACCCAGGTCCATCAATCGCTTGATGTTCATGGAGACCGTACGCCGCAGGTCACCCTCTACGGTGTGCTTGGCAACCTCGTTACGTACCGCCTCGATCTCGGGCTCGCTCAGGTCCTTGATTTTCATGTCCGGCTTGATACCGCAGCTTGCACAGATGTTGCGCGCAGTGGTCCGGCCGATGCCGTAGATCGTCGTCAGGGCGACCTCGGCATGTTTGTGGGTTGGAATGTTAATTCCGGCAATTCGTGCCATTTACATCATCTCCAGCATAGCGGGCGCCGGGGCGCCGCGAAAAGGGCGTAAGGATAGCTTCTGGTCATCAGAAAATCAATTACAAACAACGGCCTGCGCCTGCGTCGGGGACGCATCCCTGCGCCGCGGGCCGGCGTTGATATATTGCAGCTTTTCAATGCCTTGCATACTGTCGAGGCGCTCAGCCCTGGCGCTGCTTGTGGCGGCCATCCTTGCAGATGACCCGCACCACACCCTTGCGCCGTATGACCTTGCAGTTTCGACAGATTCGCTTGACCGAAGCACGCACTTTCATGTCAGTTACCTTACCGATTGATTGAATATCCGGCCGCCTAGCGCAGCAGACCGGCACCGCCCTGGCCTTGCAGATTGGCCTTCTTCATCAGGCCGCTGTACTGGTGGGACACCAGATGCGCCTGGATCTGGGCCATGAAGTCCATGACCACAATTACAATAATGAGCAACGAGGTGCCGCCGAAGTAGAACGGAACATTCCAGTACAGGATCAGGAACTCCGGCAGCAGGCACACCAGTGTGATATAGACCGCGCCGGCCGTCGTCAGCCGGGTCATCACGCCATCGATATACCTGGCGGTCTGGTCACCCGGACGTATCCCGGGTATGAAGGCACCGGACTTCTTCAGGTTGTCCGCCGTCTCGCGGGCGTTGAACACCAGCGCCGTGTAGAAGAAACAGAAGAACACGATCGCCAGGGCATAGAAAATCACGTACAGCGGCTGGCCCGGTGACAGGGTCGCCGACCGACCCAGCTACCCATGGTGGCCGGGAACAGGATGATACTGGAAGCGAAGATCGGCGGGATAACGCCGGCCATGTTCAGCTTCAGGGGCAGATGGCTGCTCTGCGCCGCATAGACCTTGCGCCCCTGCTGGCGCTTGGCGTAATTCACGGTGATGCGGCGCTGGCCACGTTCGACGAACACCACAAAACCGGTCACCGCAATCGCCAGGGCGAACAGCCCGAGGATCATCAGCGCGTTCATTTCGCCGGTGCGCGCCAGTTCCAGGGTGCCGCCGATGGCCGATGGCAGACCGGCCACAATACCGGAAAAGATAATAATCGAGATGCCGTTGCCAACCCCGCGCTCGGTCACCTGCTCGCCCAGCCACATCAGGAATACCGTTCCGGTGACCAGCGTGACCACCGCGGTCAGTACAAATCCGGGGCCGGGATTGGTCACCAGGGCGCCGCCGCCTATCTGCTGGGCCTGCAATGCCGATGAAATACCGAATGCCTGCATGGTCGCCAGGCCGACGGTCCCGTAGCGGGTGTACTGGGTGATCTTGCGACGCCCGGCCTCACCGCCCTCCTTCTTCAGCTGTTCCAGCGACGGCACCGTCACGGTCAGCAGGTTCATGATGATGGATGCCGAGATGTACGGCATGATTCCCAGCGCGAAGATCGACAGCCGCTCGAGGGCGCCACCGGAGAACATGTTGAACATCTCCAGGATGGTGCCGCGCTGCTGTTCGACCAGGGCTGACAGCACCTGCGGATCGATGCCCGGCAGGGGAATAAAGGTGCCGATACGGAAGACGATTATGGCGCCAATGACGAAAAAGAGCCGCTGGCGCAGCTCTTTCGTCTGCCCGATACCGCTGGCAGCATCAGTGATGGAAGGACCGAGAGCCATTTATTCCTCTATTTTGCCTCCGGCCGCCTCAATGGCAGCCCGGGCACCCTTGGTTACTTTGATACCGCGCAGCGTCACCGCCTTGTCGATGGCGCCGGAGTCGATCACCTTGACGCTTCTGACGTGGCGGGAAATCAGGTTGGCCTGCTTCAGGGCATCGAGATCGACGACATCCGCCTCGACCTTGCCCAGTTCGTGCAGGCGAACCTCGTCCGCAAAGCGGGACTTGCGGGAAGTGAATCCGACCTTGGGCAGGCGGCGCTGCAGCGGCATCTGGCCGCCTTCGAAGCCGACCTTGTGGAAACCGCCGGAACGCGACTTCTGGCCCTTGTGGCCGCGGCCACCGGTCTTGCCGAGTCCGGAGCCAATACCGCGACCGACGCGCTTGCCGTTCTTTTTGCTGCCGGCTGCCGGTTTTAGTGTATTCAGGCGCATTGTCTAGTCCTCGACCCTTAACATGTAAGAGATCTTGTTGATCATGCCGCGTATTTCCGGCGTGTCGTCAAGCTCGACACTGTGACGGATCCTGCGCAGGCCCAGGCCGCGCACGGTGTCCTTGTGGCTCTGCAGTCGGCCATTGAAGCTCTTGACGAGCGTAACCCTCAGTTTCTTGTTTCCAGCCATGACTTATTCCAGGATCTCTTGCACCGACTTGCCACGCTTGGCGGCCACTTCCTCCGGAGAATGCATATCCTCCAGGCCGTTCATGGTGGCGCGTAGTACATTAATCGGATTGTTTGAACCGATACACTTGGCAAGTACATCGCGCACACCGACGACCTCGAACACGGCACGCATCGCGCCGCCGGCGATAATTCCGGTACCTTCCGAGGCCGGCTGCATGTACACCTTGGCAGCACCGTGGCGTGCGGTAATCGGGTAATGCAGGGTGCCGCCGTTGAGGTTGACTGTCTTCATGTTCTTGCGCGCGGCTTCCATGGCCTTCTGGATGGCCACCGGGACTTCACGTGCCTTGCCGTAACCGAAACCGACCTTGCCCTCGCCGTCACCGACAACCGTCAGCGCCGTGAAGCCGAACTGCCGGCCACCCTTTACCACCTTGGCTACGCGGTTGACCGTGACCAGCTTCTCCAGCAGTCCATCACCTTGCGTCTGTGCATCTACTCTTGCCATATCAGAACCCTTGCTCAGAACTCGAGGCCGTTCTCACGCGCTGCATCTGCCAGCGCCTTGAGACGACCGTGGTATTTAAATCCGGAACGGTCAAATGCGACCTGCGTGACACCGGCCTCCCTGGCGCGTTCCGCAATCGCCTTGCCTACGACTGTCGCGGCCGCCACTCCACCGGTCGTGCTGATGCCCTTGCGGATATCGCTGTCCAGCGTGGAAGCGCTGACCACGACCCTGTCACCTTCCGGCGCAATGATCTGCGCATAGATATGACGCGGCGTACGGTGCACACACAGGCGGGTCGCGCCCAGTTCCTTGATGTGCGCCCGGGCCCGGCGGGCACGGCGTATACGTGATGCTTTCTTATCCATAATAATGCCTATTTCTTCTTGGCTTCCTTCCGGACCACCATCTCATCGGAATAACGTACGCCTTTGCCCTTGTAGGGTTCCGGCGGACGTAAGGCGCGGATTTCCGCAGCCACCTGGCCGACCCGCTGCTTGTCGATCCCCTTGATGACCACTTCGGTCTGGCTGGGGGTCTCGGCGGTGATGCCCTCGGGCAACTCATAATCAATCGGGTGCGAAAAACCCAGCGTCAGGTTGAGTACCTTGCCCTTGGCCTGAGCGCGGTAGCCAACACCGACCAGCTGAAGTTTCTTCTCAAAACCGTCAACCACACCCGTCACCATGTTGTGCAGCAGTGATCGCGTTGTCCCCGAAAGGGCCACAGCCTGCTTGGATTCATCGCGTGCGCTGACCCTGAGTTCGGCCTCTTCGCGGCTCAGTGCCACCTGGTCGTGCAGCAGGTGCTGCAGTGTACCCTTGGGGCCCTTGACAGTCAGTAGCTGGCCAGCCTCCGTTATTTCAACGGAAGATGGAACAGTTATCGGCATGTTGGCAATTCTTGACATCTTTATACCCCGATCAGCTGACTACACAAAGAATCTCACCGCCTTCACCGGCAGCGCGTGCCTGACGATCGCTCATTACGCCACGCGAGGTGGACACAATGGCGACACCGAGGCCACCCTGCACTTTTGGCAGTTCATCCTTGCCCTGGTACAGACGCAGGCCGGGACGGCTGGCACGCTGGATATTCTCTATCACGGGCTTGCCTTCATAGTATTTCAGCGTCACCGTGAGCACCGCCTTGCCCTCCGCATCATCAGTGGAAAGGTCAGTTATAAAGCCTTCGCCCTTGAGGACCTGTGCAATGGCACATTTCAGCTTGGAGGACGGCATGGATACCGACGCCTTGTTGGCCGCCTGCCCGTTACGGATGCGCGTCAACATGTCGGCTATGGGATCAGTCATCATAATCGTTCACCAGCTCGCCTTTACCAGACCGGGGATGTCACCGCGCATGGCGGCCTCGCGCAGCTTGTTCCTGGCCAGCCCAAACTTGCGGTAGTAGCCGTGCGGACGCCCGGTAATGCGGCAGCGGTTGCGCTGCCGGGATGGGCTGGCATCACGCGGCAGGGATTGCAGCTTGAGCTGCGCATTGTAGCGTTCTTCATCGGAGCTGTTCGGGCTCTTGATGATCGCCTTCAGCTCGGCACGCCTGGCGGCGAACCTTTTTACGGTGCGTGCGCGCTTCTGTTCACGGGCAAGCATGGAATTCTTAGCCATTGTGCTACCTCAGTTCCTGAACGGGAAGTTGAACGCCGCCAGCAGCGCGCGGCCTTCCTCGTCCGTTTTAGCAGTTGTCGTAAACGTGACATCCAGACCACGCAGGGCATCAATCTTGTCGTAGTCGATCTCGGGGAAGATAATCTGTTCCTGTACGCCCATGCTGTAGTTTCCCCGCCCGTCAAATGACTTCGGACTCATGCCGCGGAAGTCGCGGATACGCGGGATAGCGATATTGATCAGCCGATCAAGGAACTCGTACATCTGGGTGCGGCGCAGGGTCACCTTGCAGCCTACCGGCCAGCCCTCGCGCACCTTGAAACCGGCAACAGACTTGCGCGCCTTGTTGACGATCGGTTTCTGGCCACCGATCTTGGTCATGTCGTCAACGGCATGTTCCATCACCTTGCGATCACCCACCGCTTCACCCACACCCATGTTGAGCGTGATCTTGGTGATTCTCGGTATCTCCATGACATTCCTGTAGCCAAACTGCTCCTTGAGCTGTTTGACGACGGTATCACGGTAATATTCCTGCAGCCTGGCCATATCTATTTACCAATTATCGAATATCAGATGTCCACTACTTCTTCATTGGACTTGAAATAACGCACCTTGCGACCATCTTCGAGATACCTGAAGCCGACCCGGTCACCCTTGCTGGTTTGCGGGTTGAACAGCATGATATTGGAAGGGTCAACGGGCATCTCCTTTTCCACGATCCCGCCGGGAACACCGCGGTTGGGGTTGGGCTTGGTGTGCCGCTTGACCATGTTGACATCAGAGACAACAACCCGGCCATCCGGCATAACACGCAACACACTGCCGCGCTTGCCCTTGTCCTTGCCCGCGATTACGACAACATCATCACCTTTTCTGATTCTGTTCATGGTCCCGTCCTACAGTACTTCCGGTGCAAGCGAAATGATCTTCATGAACCGCTCGCTGCGCAGCTCCCTTGTCACCGGACCAAATATACGTGTCCCGATCGGCTGCAGCTGGTTATTGAGCAGCACGGCCGCATTACCGTCGAACCGGATCAATGAGCCATCCTGGCGCCGCACGCCCTTGCGGGTCCGCACCACAACCGCGTTATAGACCTCACCCTTCTTGACCTTGCCTCGGGGTATGGCTTCCTTCACGCTGACCTTGATGATGTCACCAATGCGCGCGTAACGGCGGTGTGATCCACCCAACACCTTGATGCACTGCAGGCGACGTGCGCCACTGTTGTCGGCGACATCAAGGATTGTCTGCATCTGTATCATGCTTGCATTCCGTCCGTATTGTTCTCGCTAGAGAGCCGCGGTTACTCGCTGCGCCCGACTATATCCACCAACTGCCAAGACTTGGACTTCGACAGCGGACGGCACTGTTGTATGGTTACCGTGTCGCCTTCCTGACACGCATTTTCTGCATCATGCACATGCAACTTGGTCGAACGGCGGATGTACTTCCCGTAAATCGGGTGCTTGACCTTGCGTTCTATCAGCACCGTGACCGTCTTGTCCATCTTGTTGCTGATGACCTTGCCGGTTACGGTCCGCTGGCCCCCGGATTGCTCGCTCATGACGCCTCACCTGCCTTGATCTTCTGGTTTATTACCGTGTAAATCCGCGCAATGTCCTTGCGCACCTTGCCCATCTGGTCGGGGCGCGACAGCTGCCCGGTACCGCGCTGCATACGCAGGTTGAAACTCTCGCGCAGCAGATTGCCGAGCTCCAGGCGGAGTTCACTGACCGACTTGCTTCTAAGCTCTGCAGCTTTCATCACATCACCGTCCGTGTCACGAAGGTTGTCTTGAAGGGCAGCTTGGCGGCTGCCAGCTTGAATGCCTGGCGGGCGACGTCTTCCGACACACCTTCAATTTCGTAAAGTACGCGGCCCGGCTGGATCTGTGCGATCCAGTATTCCACGTTGCCCTTGCCCTTGCCCATGCGCACCTCGATCGGCTTCTTGGTGATCGGCACGTCAGGAAACACGCGGATCCAGAGCTTGCCGCCGCGCTTGACATGGCGCGTAATGGTGCGGCGTGCCGCCTCGATCTGGCGTGCTGTCATGCGGCCGCGCGCCGTCGCCTTCAGCGCATACTCGCCGAAACTTACCTTGCCGCCGCGAACGGCCAGACCGCGGTTGCGGCCCTTCTGCTGTTTACGGAATTTGGTTCTCTTGGGCTGTAACATGACCTATCTCCGCTATCAGGACGCGGCCTGGCGTGCCGTATCCGCCTCGGCCTCTTCGCCTTTGTCAAAAACCTCGCCCTTGAAGATCCAGACCTTCACCCCGATCACGCCATAGGTGGTGTTTGCCTCGGCCGTACCGTAGTCGATATCCGCACGCAGCGTGTGCAGCGGCACCCGTCCTTCGCGGTACCATTCGGAGCGGGCGATCTCGGCGCCGTTGAGGCGGCCGGCAACACTGATCTTGATGCCCCCCGCGCCGATTCGCATGGCATTGCTCACCGCGCGCTTCATGGCGCGGCGGAACATGATACGGCGTTCCAGCTGCTGGGCGACACTTTCCGCGACCAGGGTTGCGTCCAGTTCCGGCTTGCGAATCTCCTCGACATTGATGTTGACCGGGATGCCCATGCGCTCGGACACCTCCTTGCGCAGGCGATCGATATCCTCACCCTTCTTGCCGATCACGATACCGGGACGTGCCGTGTGCACCGTAATCACGGCATTGTGTGCAGGACGCGAAATCTGAACGCGGCTTACCGACGCCTGGGAAAGCCGCTTCTTGATGAAGTCACGGATCTCCAGGTCCGTGTTCAGGTAATCGGCAAAATCCTTTGAATCGGCATACCACGTGGACGTCCAGTCCTTGACTACGCCGAGTCGGATACCTGTTGGATGTACTTTCTGGCCCATACTGGTCTTTGCGCCTCTACCTGTTAGTTTGCGTCACCCACCATGACGGTGATGTGACTGTTGCGTTTGAGAATCCGTGTACCCCGGCCCTTGGCACGTGCCCGGAACCGTTTCAGGGTGCGACCTTCGTTAACGTAGATCGCCGCGACCTTGAGTTCGTCGATATCCGCGCCTTCGTTATGCTCGGCATTGGCAATTGCCGACTCGAGCACCTTGCGCACCATGGCGGCCGCTTTCCTGGGGCTGAAGGTCAACACGTTGAGTGCCTTTTCAACCGGCAGCCCGCGGATCTGGTCTGCTATCAAGCGGCACTTCTGCGGTGAAATCCGCGCATGCTTCAATGTTGAACTGACCTGCATCTCTATATCCCCTTACTTCGCCTTCCTGTCCGCCGCATGACCCCGGAAGGTCCGGGTCAGGGCAAATTCACCCAACTTGTGGCCGACCATGTTCTCGTTGATCAGTACCGGCACATGCTGACGCCCGTTATGCACGGCAATGGTCAGACCGACCATTTCCGGTAAAACCATCGAGCGGCGCGACCAGGTCTTGATCGGACGCTTACTGTTCTCGGCAACCGCCTTGTCCACCTTCTTCTGGAGATGGCTATCGACAAACGGTCCTTTTCTGATCGAACGTGGCACAGTTCAAGTTCCTCGTAATTACTTGCGATAACGGCGTCTGACAATCATGTTGTCGGTACGCTTGTTCTTGCGTGTACGGTAGCCCTTGGTCGGTGTACCCCAGGGGCTGACCGGATGACGCCCGCCGGCGGTACGGCCTTCACCGCCGCCGTGGGGATGGTCAACAGGGTTCATGGCGACACCACGAACGGTCGGCCGCACACCGCGCCAGCGCTTCGCCCCGGCCTTGCCCAGCGAACGCAGGTTATGTTCAACATTGCCTACCTCGCCGATAGTCGCGATGCAGTCCGCCGGCACCTTGCGCATCTCGCCGGAGCGCAGGCGCAGGGTGGCATTATCGCCTTCGCGCGCCACCAGCTGGACACCGCTACCGGCACTGCGGGCAATCTGTCCGCCCTTGCCCGGCTTCATTTCAATGTTGTGCACCAGGGTACCCACCGGGATGTTGCGCAGCGGCATGGCATTACCCGGCTTGATCGGTGCATCGCTGCCGTTGCGGATCTCGGCACCCGCCTTCACGCCCTTGGGGGCCAGTATGTAGCGGCGCTCGCCATCGGCGTAGAGCAGCAAGGCGATATGGGCCGAACGGTTGGGATCATATTCGATGCGTTCCACCCTGGCCGGCACGCCGTTCTTGTTGCGCTTGAAATCGATAACGCGATAACGCTGCTTGTGGCCACCGCCGCGGTGCCGCGTGGTAATACGGCCCGTGTTGTTTCTGCCGCCGCTCTTCGACTTGGAAGAAACCAGCGCGGCATGCGGCTCACCCTTGTGCAGGTCCGGCGTGGTCACCTTGACGACGAAACGGCGTCCGGGCGATGTTGGCTTTGTTTTAATGAGTGGCATAATTCAAACCCTTACGGCATCCGGCAACGGGGCTAGTCCGTTCCCATGAAATCAATTTCGTGCCCTTCAGCCAGGGTCACGTAGGCCTTTCTCCAGTCCGCGCGCTTGCCGAGCGTCTGACCAAAGCGCTTGACCTTGCCTCGCACATTGGTGACCTGCACGCCCTTGACCTTGACGTCGAACATCAACTCCACGGCCTGGCGAATTTCAGGCTTGCTGGCATCGGGCAGCACCTTGAAAACATACTGGCTGTTGGCGTCCGCGATCCGGGTGCTCTTCTCGGACACCAGCGGACTCAGCAGGACCTTCATCAAGCGTTCCTGGTTCATGCCAGTCGCTCCTCTATCTGTTTGAGCGCTTGCGCGGTCATCAGCACCTTGTCAAAACCGACCAGGCTGACGGGATCGGCATTTGCCGCATCACACACAGCAACCTTGGGCAGGTTACGGGCGGCCAGGTACAGATTGTCGTCCGGTGCATCGGAGACGATCAGGACATTTTCCAGCCCCAGCTCGTTCAGCTTCAGCGCCAGTGTCCTGGTCTTCGGCGCATCGACAGCGAACTCGTCGACAGCAACCAGGCGTTCCTGGCGCACCAGCTCGGACAGGATCGAACGCATGGCCGCGCGGTACATTTTGCGGTTGACCTTCTGGGCATGGTCCCGCGGGATACTGGCGAAGACCCTGCCGCCACCGCGCCATAGCGGACTGCGGATGGTGCCGGCACGCGCCCGCCCTGTGCCCTTCTGGCGCCACGGCTTGGTACCGCCGCCGCGCACCTCGGAACGTGTCTTCTGCTTGACCGTTCCTGCACGCGCACTGGCGAGACATGCCGTGACCACCTGATGTATCAGGGCTTCCTTGAATTCCTGGCCAAAGGTCTCATCGGAGACCTGCACCTTGCCTGAACCGCCGCCTTGCAACTGTAATTCCATCATGCCACTCCTAACGTGCCTTTACTGCCGGGCGGATTATGACATCACCGCCCTTGGCACCCGGCACTGCGCCCTTGACCAGCAGCAGATTACGTTCAGTATCCACACGCACGACCTCGATATTCTGGGTGGTGCGGCGTACATCGCCCATGTGACCGGACATCTTTTTGCCCTTGAACACACGACCCGGCGTCTGACACTGGCCGATTGAGCCGGGAGCGCGGTGCGAAATCGAGTTGCCGTGGGTGGCATCCTGCATATGGAAGTTGTGACGCTTGACCGTACCGGCGAACCCCTTGCCGATCGAGGTACCCGTCACATCGACGCTTTGCCCTGCCTCGAACAGGTCGACCTTGATCTCGTTACCGACCTCGATTTCCTCGCCTTCACCCTCGTCCAGGCGAAACTCCCACAGGCCGCGTCCGGCCTCGGAACCGGCCTTGGCGTAGTGACCGGCCAGCGGCCGGGTCACGCGCGAGGCGCGGCGTGTGCCCGTCGTCACCTGCAAGGCACGGTATCCGTCGCGCTCGACGGTCTTCACCTGGGTAACGCGGTTCGGTTCGACCGAAATAACGGTCACCGGCACAGAGACACCGTCATCCTCGAAGATGCGCGTCATTCCCGCCTTGCGTCCAACAATTGAAATAGTCATTTCTGTATTCCCGTCGTGCCTGGCCTCAGTTCAGCTTGATCTGGACATCGACACCCGCGGCCAGATCCAGCTTCATCAGGGCATCAACCGTCTTGTCCGTAGGATCAACGATATCCATCAGACGCTTGTGAGTCCGGATTTCGTACTGGTCACGCGCATCCTTGTTAACGTGCGGCGATATCAGCACGGTAAAGCGCTCCATCTTGGTGGGCAGGGGGATCGGTCCCCGCACCTGCGCACCCGTGCGCCTTGCAGTCTCGACGATCTCGGCCGCCGATTTATCGATCAATCGATGATCGAAGGCCTTGAGACGTATCCGGATTCTTTGGTTTGCCATAATATTTGTTTCGCTGTTAATACTGCATCCGCATGAGCGGCCTGTTGCCGCTTAATTCGCGCCTGCACCCGATCAAGCGCCGGGCATAAACAAGGCGCTCCCGCACTTGATTGCCTACTCGATGATCTTGGAGACCACGCCGGCGCCCACGGTACGGCCGCCTTCACGCACCGCAAACCGCAGACCCTCTTCCATCGCAATCGGCGCAATCAGC